>NZ_JBVVOT010000014.1:0-178251 GCF_055807455.1 Bradyrhizobium sp. Kon58 | reverse complement strand
TCTCGACAACCCGTTCGGCACGAGGCTGTCACCTATGTCTTAGGTACGTTCCGTTACCCATGTCTTCGGGCCGGACAAACAATATACTGGCGGAAGGGGTGGGACCGCCTACCCGGCTCAACAAGACATTGATCTATCAGCCGAAAAAAGCTGAAGCTGACTGCCTACCGTAGCATGCCGCCGTAGCACTCGTCCATGAGCTACGGTTGCTCGAACAACACCTTGTGCGGAATGCCCAATGTCTCGGGTTCGTCGAAGTCGTGCAGCGACAGATAGGGACTTCGGTTCTTTAGGATCAACCTGACCTCCTGCCGACCGAAGGTGATCAGTTGGAAGTAGCTGTTGATGGATTTGCCGGACCGCGCGGCTCGCTCCTTGGCCTCCTCGATGTGTGATTTTCGGCGCGGCGTGTACTTCACAGCCAGGTCAACATCCCCGAGATCGGTGCTCTCGGTAAGGTAGCTCCCAAACACCCGAATGCAGGTCACTCGGTGGGTCAGTTCGTCTCGCTCATTCACCTGCCGCGCTCGTTCGAGCAGACCGCCAATCAGGTTCTCGGCCTCAATTCGCGTGATCCTGCGCACGAACCGAGCGTTGCAGAGCTGCGCTCCCAGCTCGCTCGTAACGTAGCGATGTTCGCGCCGAGCTTGCGGGTCGATCTCGATGTAGTTGACTTCTATCATCGCTTTGTGAAGGGCGTTCGCCCTATCCTTATCGAGCCCGAGCCGTTCTGCGATTGTCGCAGGCTCGACCGCTCCGCCATCGATCCATCTCAGGAAATCGCGAATTGCGATCAGACGTATCCCGCTGAGGGTCTCATCCTTCCCAACACGCATCGTGTCATCTCCCCGCGCCCGGTGACGAATGGTTAGCGAGCAACGATGTTCGAGGAACCCTACCAACTCATGGCGCTGTCGGGAAGTTGCACGCTTTCGCGCTCTCAATGAGGTGGCACGCCACTCCCCTGAACGACCCGATAGAGCGGGCAATCGCACCGGCACCAAGCTCGGCCACAATCGTGCCTACCGTAGGTCGGGCACGGCTTCGCCATTCGACCGTCTGCCCTTGCGGACATCGCGATAGGCCAGGAGGTTCGTTCGCATCTCCTGTAGAATGTCGGGCCGACCTTCGATCCGGTAGATCGGCGACTTCGCGCGGACCTTCCTTCGAGCCGCGGAGATGTCAACGCCGGGTCCGAAGTCTGTGACATCAGGATCGCCGTCGCGTTCCATCATGTTCGCCGTGTAGGCAACCGCATCTGCGGCCTGAACACCGTAGGCTCCATCCTTCGTTGCGAATTGGATGTCGTGAAGAACTTCCCGCAGTTCTGGGACGCCCTTCTTGACCTGATCGAAGATCCTCACGGCATCCGCCGCGTTCGGATGGCCAGCCTCCAGAACGAAGGTGATCTGCGGATTGTCCCACTGGATCACGGTCTGGGCCATCTGAACGGCGAACGAGAGGCACATCCGAAAGCAGACCCCATACATCGTGTCGAGTTGGATGCCCGTGGGACGTTGACCAGCCAGATAGTGCTGCTCGTAGTCTTGCTTGTGCAGGTAGGCAGAGAACCCCCAAGTGGTGTTCCTCTGCACAATCCTGTTGATGTCGTGGATCAGCTCCGACTTCCGCTGCATGCTCAGGTGTCTGAAGTCACGCTTGGAAGAACGCATCGACACAGCGTGGAAGTGGCTCAGTTCGTAGTCGCGCAGTAGACGCTGCCATTTCCGGTCGAAGTCCACCCACTGTCCGAGACGTGCTCCAACTCCTGCCATGATCAGAGGCGAGTTGTCGTGCGTCCCGCTTTCGTCGATGTAGACCGTGACCCGCATGCAGCCCTCGCGATGGCAAAGGCTTCCTATAGCACGGCTCCGTCTTGTGTCGGCGCTCTGAGCCTTGGGGACTTCAGAGACCCCAGCTCACCAGCGACGCTTCGGCGGCGGCTCGCTCATCCCGAATGCGATAGACGGCCTGTCGGCTGAGCCCGGTGGCGGCTGCGATTGCGCTGACCCCAGTCTGGACTTCGAGCATGGACACGGCGTTGTCGAACTGTGCTCGGCTGTAACTGGGCTTCCGCCCCTTGTAGCGATCACCTGCCTTCGCAAGCTCGATGCCACCGCGCTGGGCTTCCTTGATGGCCTCGGCTGTGGCCTGCGCCGATGCTGCCAAGAACCCGATCAGCGCGTCCCGGACGGCCTGCTGCATGGGGTCTCGTGTGGCACCGTCGAAGGTCAGGTTGTTGATCACGGTGCGAACCACGATGCCACGGCGCATGAACTCTTGGATGGTGTCGCGCACGTCGCTGTAGTTCCTGCCGAGGCGATCAACCCATCGGACCAGAAGCGTGTCGCCTTCGCGAAGGATGTCGAACAGTCGCTTTCCGTTGGCCCGCTCTGCGAAGCGAGTGCTGACACCCGAGACGCCGTGATCAGCCACAACGCGGTCGATCTTGAAGCCAGCGGCCTCGGCCTGCGCCTGTTGATGTTCGAGGTTCTGATCCACGGTCGAGACCCGCGCATAGAAGATGGTCGCCACGTTCGCTCCTGTGTCGGTTAGGCTCCTGTCGCTTAGAATGCATGTCGGTTGATCGAAGTCAACCCTAACGGACATCATTTCGTGGCGTTCCTGAATGTCGGCATGGGCATACCCATACGGACACTGTTCCGTGAAACGCCGGACAAACGGCAACCCTCTGCGGCAGCGTTGAAGGTCGTGATCGTGTGAGGTTCGTTGATCCTGCTCAACAGCCCCAGTCTCCGTCCCGCCCAGCGTCAGGCAATGAAGCCCCCGCAGACCCCTCGCTCGGATAAGGAAGCGCCCATGCCCAAGCCATCCCGCTTGGAGGAGGCGCGACGAGTTATCGAGGAATACGCGGAGGGCCTACGTGAGATCATCAAGAACCTCCGTCAGCGCCTGCATTGAGGCTTCCCAGCTTTCCGCGCCGCAAACCGACCCCCGGCATGGGGGTGTTGGCGCTATAGCCCTCCTAGAAACTGGGTCTCGCATTTTTCGGTCAACTATCCGCACGTCCGACGATGTGACGAGACACATAGCTGGTGAAAGCGAGTAACGGCGCTTCCCCACTACCCTCTGGTTGCGATAAGCCTCCAGCGGGGGTGTGGGGCATGGACTTCTCTACGTTCTTCGATCTTGGCAAGACGCAGGCTGAGCTGGACTTCGTGAACGTCGATCCTGAGCGCGATACGCGGGTCTTCGTCGATCCCTACGCGCTCGAAGTGAAGGACGACCAGTGGTCCAACCGTTGTGCGGATCACATCAGGTCATTCTTCCAAGCTGTTCTACAGGCGATCAGGTCCGGCGACGAAGACCGCGCAAGGCACCTCCTCTCCAATCTGCACGAGAGCCAGGAGACCTTTCTCGGTCTCTCATCGGGTGTTCCACGCGGGCGCGGCATCGGTTCTGGCAACGCCGCACAACTCTACGAAGCGCTGCTGGGGAGCAGAGCAGTCCAAACCGGGCTGATCTCTGATTTGGCCGAAGCCGAGTTGTTCATCCCCGGCATTGGGAGAGACAAGGTCTCAGACCTGACCACCAACATCATCCGTGGTCCCCTGATCGACTACACGAAGGAACAGTGCGACCTTCATGGCGTGGCGATCCAAGATGCCGTTGTTGCGGGCCCGATCTGGGTGCCCTCACGAGAGGACTGGATGCAGCGCACGCATGCCCTGCCGATCGTGCAAGGTCGTCCTGTCATTCTCGTCCCGAAGTACAGTGTTCGTCGCCGTCTCAGTCTTGAGAGCCACGAGTTCTACGACAAGCACTTCATCACGTTCCTTCAGGCTGAGTACCAGAGGGCGTCTGGCAGCTTGGCACAGGTGATGCGAAGGGTCACGAAGAAGGCAGTGAAGGAGCAGAACCCCTTCAGCAAGGAAGACCTTGCAGAGTTCGCGTTGAACAATCCTCATGTCCTTCAGCTCTACCGAGAACTGGCCAAGCTGAGCGGGCCACTGGCCCCTGACGATCTTGATGAAGGGTTCGATGAACGCGCCTTCGCGGGGCAGCTCGCGGCCGCATTGCCGCAAATACCTACGGGTCGGGCGCATGCTTCCGCTTACCACAAGCTGATCATTGGTTTGCTGTCGTTTCTGTTCTTCCCCGGACTGATCGAGCCAGTGAAGGAGGCGGAGCTGCACGAAGGCCGCAAGCGGCTGGACATTCGCTTCACCAACGCTGGTGCCACACCATTCTTCAATCGAATTGTCGGCGCGGCACAGACCCGTGCACTCACCGTCCCAGTTGAGTGCAAGAACTACACGGAAGACTTGGGCAACCCCGAGTTCGACCAGTTGAGCGGACGGTTCTCACACACACGAGGGTTCTTCGGTATCCTCTGCTGCCGCTCCATAGACAACAGAGACCGTATGGTCGCCACTTGCCGCGATACCGCTCTTGACGGTCGTGGCTACATCATCGTGCTTTCGGATGCCGATCTCGTGCAGATGCTTGCGGCCGTCGAGAGCGGCAATCGCAGCTTGATTGACGCCACACTCAATCGACGCCTTGGCGAACTACTGACGTGACGCGCTGCGGCGACGCACCTTGAGGCTCCTCGGGGCGGCACGCGGAGCGGCGCCAGAACAAACCACCGCAGAATTGCTTGTGGCGCGCTTCGCGTATCGCGCCACAACTAACTCCGCGGCGCGTTCGATGTCTTCGCCGAGATGACGCAGGACGTTGCCTCGTGACGCCGGGTAGACATGCAGTTCGGTTGTCTTGCCGCCCTGCCGCCAGCTCTTGTGGCTTCCAGACGCGAGCCGGTGAACGAGCTTGGCGGCTTGCACTCGCTTGAACTCACTTTTGGTCTCAGACTGCGGATCGGCAGCGGTCTTCGCCTCAATGGCGAGCCATGCCGCGACTACCATCAGGGGGTCTACGTTGTGCTGCCGGAGACGCGCCCACGCGGCCTTCGCTCGTTCACCGGGAGACATGCCACGAAGCCGAAACGCCTCGACGTGCGGTCCAGCTTGGTCGTAGAGACGGCGGACACGCAGGAGCGCATTCGCCACCACTCGGTCGCCCTCGTTGACCGCGAGCCATTCCACCGCTGCTCGACGAAAGGGATTGATCTCGCTGGCCTTGAAGCTGGCATGATAGGGACTGCCGTGCCGCGCGTAGTGGTCCGCATGTGACCTGCAGAAGCGCGTGTCGAGGCCGTCGCCGGTCCCTGCCCGCGCAGTGTTCTTGCAGCCAACCACTCGGCACATCTTGAACATGTGACTGGGCTCTCGTGCGCGGCCCTTGACCTCGGCCTTGCGAGCGGCGCGACGTTTCCAGCGGCCGATGTCAGTCATCTTCGTCCCCAAAGTAATAGCGGAACGGGTGCCAGAAGCCCGGCGGCTGGCCGTCAACGTCAGTCGTCTCCCTGACGCCGTATGCTTCCAAGGCCGCGCGGAAGTTCTTTTGCCCACGCACGCTCTTGAAGTTGTCCTTCGTGACGCCGAGATGGCGGTAGACATCCGCTGGTGGAATGACCTCGGAGGCGTCAGCCTCGACCCGACTAATGATGTAGTCGAAGGCCGTCTCGGCGTGCCCCTTGAGCGGCTTCGGGATCGGAAGCCAATCGCCGATGGATGCACCGGGGAAGACGTTCGCCAAAAGTGCGGGGATGCCCGAGCCCTTATGCGCGATGATGAACGCACGGCTGGCAGGACAGCAACCGTTCTGGAGGCGTCGCACCGCTCCCCTGCAGAGGGCCTGCAGAATGCCGTGGGCGTGTTCGCCGCGTCGGACCTCGTCAGTCCACTGAAACGCACCTGAGGCAGACGGGAGTGCAGCGGAAGCCCTTCCGGTGGCCTCGTAGGCTGGCTCGGGCTTGAACAACACACCAGCCAAGATGACGTTCGGAATGTGCGCGAAGTCGTTCGTGGCGTCATGCCGTCCCCATGTCACGAACTTCACCTTGCCCGCGCCACTGGTAGACAGCCGCTGCTTGACCAACTTCTCGAAGTCGAAGTCCGCCGTGGCCTTGTGATGGACGACAAGCCAATCCTCGTTGGGTCTCGCATTGATCGTCTTCGCGACACCTTCCGCGATAGTTGGCGCATCGTAGGAGAACGTGTCCTTACCCCCACCACGGTCCCAGATACCGATCGTCAGCCCCGCGTAACTCTTCGTCGCCGAAGGCAATCGCTGCATGCCGCCTCGGTGCCGCTCCCAGAGATCATAGGTGGCTCGGACACGGGCCGACGCATCCAGCACCATGACCGGCTGCAAATCCGCAGGAAGGCTCTCTCTGTAGTCGAGGATCGAAATCCGGTAGCGTCGCCGCACGGTGACGGTGCGTCCGAACAACGGCCAGATCAGCTCAACGGCCTTCGCAGCCCGCCCAGTGGTCATCCTTCGAGCTTCCTGCTCCGCGAACTCGTGGATGCGCGGGAGGTTCGGTAGTTCGATACGATCCCCTTCCTCCGCCTGGACGATCTGGCTGATCACCTTGTCGAAGTCTGCCGTGAACCGAGGGCGTGCTGTGCGCACCTCGGCCGGGATGGTGTTGAGATCGTCGAGCGTGACGGCTATCGGCTCTCCCGGCAACATCGCTTCGTCCCAGATGCGGACCATCCTCGGACGGCCCTCGTAATGGAACGCGGAAGCGGCCTCAAAGCTGTTAGAGTTTCGACAGCGGGCCTCGACCATCTGGTGGGTGGTGAACAGGATGCGGGCTTCGTTCGGATCAGAGGTGGCGATTGCGTTGAGGTCGTCATCACTGGTCAGCACGGCGAACTGATCAAGACCCGCTTCCGTGGCGATGGCTCGGATTTGGTCCTTGCGATTGGCGCAGATGATTGCCGACGCTCCTCGATGGCCGGGAGACCGCAGCAACTCTCGCAGGAAGTGAACAAGGAGCTGGGTCTTGCCGACACCGGGATCGAGGCTGGAGACATACACCGACTTCGGGCAGGTACCGTTCGCCATCGTTTCCAAGACGCCAGCAACAGCAGCGAGCCCGTCCCACATCTCCCTTGTGAGGGAGTGCCCGAAGCCAGCGAAGGAACCCTGCAGTGCCTTCAGAGTGGCACCGGCAAGGCCGTCTTCGGTGAGCCCCAAGGGGGTGAAAACCTCACTAAGGGAAGTGGAATTATCACCCCCTCCATGAGCCATAGGCTGGGCATCGGCGGGGCCGAAGGTGTCGCGGATCAGCATGTTCGATGGTCTATTCGTCAGTTTCGTTGGTCTCGGGAGCTGCCGATGTTGCGGCCGGCTGCACATTCTCGACACCCCCCGTCTGCAGACGGCGAAGGATGGAGAACTTCAAGGTGGGATAGATCGCGAGGATGAACAGGACGTTCCCCTTCTCGACCAGATCGGCCTCGATGTCGGTCAGCGGGAGGTGTGAGAAACCGAAGCCGAAGTGTGCCGCCCTCATGTCGCGGATCGCTCGGTCGGGGTCGGTCCAATCCCAGAGCCGGGCGGAACTGACGAGGGCCTTCAGATGGTGCTCGCCGGTATCGGCGGCCTTCCTGATGCGACGCCTACCGTTCTTGACCTCGACTTCCACATCGGCGGGATCGAAGGTCTCTCCAAGCTGTTCGGCGATTTGCCTTCGAGCTGCGATCAAAGCGTGGCGAGCGGACTTCACCTTACCCAGTCGGTCCTGTTCGCGAGCATAGCTGATCAGCCGATAGATGGGCTCGGCTTGCTTCTTGAGAGCTTCGGGCAACTGCCCTGTCATCACGCCACCGCTCTGGCCGGAGAGGTCGAAACGTGAAGGTGCTGCAGGTTCAAGCCCTCATAGGACACCTTCGCGACAGCCTCGGCCAACACCGAGACGAACGCTTCCAGATCGCCGCCATAGTCATCGTCCACGCCATCGCTGGCCCAGCCACCTAAAGCTCGGATAACGTCACGAGACAGCCTCGCGCGGCTCAGGGCATCACGATAGTTGTGTCGGAGCGAGTGGAAGGTCACGCGGGGCTGCTTGACACCCGCCTTGGCCAAGAACCGCCCGAACCACTTCGACATTGTCGAGAAGTAGCCGTAGCTGTCGCGTTCCAGCTCCGGGAACAGACGAACGCCATTGCAGCTCCGAACGAAGTCAAGGAACCCCATTGCGATCAACTCCGCGTGGAGTGGCACGAACCGCTCACCGGCTTCGGTCTTGATACGCTTCCTGTCTTCGACCTCCATCTCGGCGGGGTCCCCCTCGGAGAGCATGAGACACCAGACGTTTCCAACCCGCCGAACGTCCGTCTTGTGGAGCTGGCATGCTTCGCCTTGCCGCAGCCCGTGGAAGAGCGCCAGGAGTGGCACCCAGAAGCGGCCTCGCCTTGGATGGTTCGGGCCACGCTTCGCGTAGCCGTTCTCGTCGTCCACACAGCCCGTGTAGAGCGGCATCTGGAACAGCTTCGGCAGATCGTTCAGTGGCACCGGCTTGCGCTTATTCTTGTCCTTGACCGGGTCGGCCAACTGCAGATCCGCGGCTGGGTTGCGATCTGCATGTTCCTCTTTGACTGCCCAGTTGAAGAGCGACGACAGGTTGATCAGATACGAGTTGATCGTTCCGACAGACATGAGCGGCTTGCCGTCGATCTTGGCAAGTCGAGCGGCTTCCTGCAGGGACTTGCCGGGGTAGACCTTCCGAGCGTTCTTTGGGATCGTCTGCAGCAGAGACCGAACTCGCTTGCAGTCCGCTCGGTTCACATCTCGAACCAGCTTGTCCGGCCCCATGAGTTCCTCGATGGCGTCGAACACGATGCGGTAACTGAGCAGCGTCTTCTCGCCGCGCATGACGCTGGGATCAGCCAAGTAGTCGTCCATAAGTTGCCGCAGGCTGACACCTCCAGCGGGCTTCTTGAGCGCCTCTCCAAATCTCTGCACGAGATGGTCGGAGCCATAGTCGTTGTTGGCTCGACGCAGGAGTGTAGTGGCGGCGTCCCGGATGGTGTCGCGCAACGCAGGCAGGAACCGAGCCCTTGTATCCTCGTCGATTTTCCCGACGGACGAGGAGCGACTGAGCAGCTCGGCAAGGTAAGGACCAATCTCAGCTTCCAGCTCAGTCGGGCTCTCCGTCCGCGCCATCTTGTCGATGAACTTCTCGTAGATCACAGGACCGCCGGGCCGGGCTCCCCATTGGCGAATGGCGAACTCGTAAGCCTTGCCGCACAGCCGGACGATCTCTTGCTGAGATAGGTTCGCTGGTGGACCTACGTCGGTTACCCGAAGCCTGTCCATCTCGGCATCGAAAGCCGAACTCGCGGCGCGGACCCTCCGCACTGCTTCGCGGTAGTCAGAGGTCCCAAGGGACTTCCACCGTTCCTTGCCCTTGAACAGATGCAGCAGATCGGCAGGGTACGAGGCTCGGAGATAGTAGGTGTTTTTGCGCTTGTGTAGTCGAGGATGAGGCACGTCTTCCATGAGCTCGCTGTAGCAGCTCACCGTAGCACCCATCAACTGGAAGCCATTGGAACTGCAGAGTTTTTGGAAGATCAACGACTTGAAGGGGAACTGGCGGAAGGGGTGGGATTCGAACCCACGGTACCCTTGCGGGCACGCCGGTTTTCAAGACCGGTGCCTTAAACCACTCGGCCACCCTTCCAAACCCGGAATGGTTGTCGCTTAACGCAGTAGACGGCCCAAGGCAACGCGAAGTTGGCGCCGGACCCGACCCCCCCTCCGCTGCACACGACGTGTCAGGCGAACGTCAACCTGTTCCCTTAGCCTGTACGCCTCAGCCATCCGGACACTGGCGACATCTCCCAGGTCGTCGCAGGTTGCGAGGCCCAGTTGGATTGACCTCCGCTTCCGGGCCTCGTTTGCTGCCCTCAAAAGCAAAGCGGCGCCCCCGAGGGAGCGCCGCTTGAATTCTGCGTTGTTGCTCTAGCTCAGTAGCCGCCGCAGGACGCGCAGCCCATCTGCACCGGGGCGTAATAGGAATAGCCCGGCTGGACCATCTCGACGCGCTGGCGCGTGGCGTATTGCGGCGGGATGCGCTCGTACTGGACGCTCGGCGGCGCCACCATCACGGTCTGCGGCACCATCACGGTGCGGTACTGCGCCGGCGCGCGGTGCGCCACGACGGCGCCGGGCGAAACCATCACGGTCTCGTCGACGGTGCGGTATTGCGGCTGCACATATTGCTGCTGGTAGCAGGTCGTGCACGGCGGAGGCGTGTAGCAATTGTAGCAGCCGGCGGAAGCCGCGCTCGTCATTGAAATCGCAGCGACAGCCGTGGAGAAAACGACAGCGAGAGTGCGAGACATTGTTGTGGTGCCCCAATTGCCCGAAATGGATTTGCGAAGGTCGCTGCCAGTATACTCCGCAAAACCTTGCTTTGCCGAAGTTCATCGGGGCATCCTTAATGCAAACGGCCGGCTTGCGCCGGCCGTTCAGAACTTGTTGACCATGCGCGATGCGTGATGCTTGCGATTACGCCCGCACGTGACGCTGTTACTTCACGCGACGCTTCACCTCGCGCACTGCGCCGCGCGCGGCGCTGGTGGTGAGCGCGGCGTAAGCCTGCAGCGCGGTCGAGACGTTGCGCTTGCGGCCGATCGCCTGCCAGGCGGCATCGCCCTTCGCCTCTTCCGCGGCGCGGCGCTTGGCCAGCTCCTCGTCGGAGACCTCCAGCGTGATGCTGCGGTTCGGGATGTCGATGGCGATGCGATCGCCGGTCCGCACCAATCCGATGTTGCCACCTTCGGCCGCTTCCGGCGAAAGATGGCCGATCGACAGGCCCGACGAGCCGCCCGAGAAGCGTCCGTCGGTGACGAGCGCGCAGGCTTTGCCGAGGCCCATCGATTTCAGATAGCTGGTCGGATACAGCATCTCCTGCATGCCGGGGCCGCCGCGCGGGCCTTCATAGATGATGACCACGACCTCGCCGGCAACGACCTTGCCGCCCAGAATGCCTTCCACGGCCGCGTCCTGGCTCTCGAACACGCGGGCGGGGCCTGTGAATTTCAGGATCGAGGCGTCGACGCCGGCGGTCTTCACGATGCAGCCGTCCTGCGCGAGATTGCCGTAGAGCACGGCGAGACCGCCGTCCTTGCTGAAAGCGTGCTCGAGGTTGCGGACGACGCCCTTCTCGCGATCGGCATCGAGCTCGTCGTAGCGACGCTCCTGGCTGAAGGCGATTTGGGTCGGGATGCCGCCGGGCGAGGCCCGGAAGAAGGTGCGGACGGACTCGCTCTTCGAGCGCTTGATGTCCCAGCGCTCCAGCGCGTCGCTCATGGTCGGCGCGTGCACGGTCGAGACCGACGTGTCGATCAGGCCGGCGCGGTCGAGCTCGCCCAGGATGCCCATGATGCCGCCGGCACGATGCACGTCCTCGACGTGCACGTCGGCAACCGACGGCGCTACCTTGCACAGCACGGGCACGCGGCGCGACAGCCGGTCGATGTCCTGCATGGTGAACTCCACCTGCCCTTCGTGGGCGGCGGCGAGCAGATGCAGCACCGTGTTGGTCGAGCCGCCCATCGCGATGTCCAGCGTCATCGCGTTCTCGAACGCCTTGAAGTTCGCGACATTGCGCGGCAGCACGCTAGCGTCGTCCTGCTCGTAGTGGCGGCGCACGATATCGACGATGGTGTGGCCGGCCTCGACGAACAGGCGCTTGCGATCGGCGTGGGTCGCGACCACCGTGCCGTTGCCGGGGAGCGCAAGGCCAAGGGCTTCCGTGAGGCAGTTCATCGAATTGGCCGTGAACATGCCCGAGCACGAGCCGCAGGTCGGGCACGCCGAGCGCTCGATCACCTTGACGTCCTCGTCGCTGACCTTGGAATCGGCGGCCGCGACCATGGCATCGATCAGGTCGACCGCCTTGGTCTTGCCCTGCAGCGTGACCTTGCCGGCCTCCATCGGTCCGCCCGAGACGAACACGGCGGGGATGTTGAGCCGCAGCGCGGCCATCAGCATGCCGGGGGTGATCTTGTCGCAATTGGAGATGCAGACCATGCCGTCGGCGCAATGCGCATTGACCATGTACTCGACGCTGTCGGCGATCAGCTCGCGCGACGGCAGGCTGTAGAGCATGCCGTCATGGCCCATGGCGATGCCGTCGTCGACCGCGATGGTGTTGAACTCTTTCGCCACGCCGCCGGCCTGCTCGATCTCGCGGGCGACGAGCTGGCCGAGGTCCTTCAGATGGACGTGACCGGGCACGAACTGGGTGAAGGAATTGACCACCGCGATGATCGGCTTGCCGAAATCGCCATCTTTCATGCCGGTCGCGCGCCAGAGGCCGCGGGCGCCCGCCATGTTGCGGCCGTGGGTGGTGGTGCGGGAGCGATAGGCTGGCATGGCGGTTTCCGTCCTCGGGTTTGGCTAGCCGGGCGCGGCAAAATTTCGAAGCCGCCTCAGGCCTTTCCGGCCGGATAGCGCACGGGGGGAACGCGCGCAACGGGAACTTGAGCCGGACAGGGCTCCCCTGCTCCCGGCGCGGGCTATTGCAGCTCGGGATCGAGCCGGTCGCGCAGCCAGTCCCCGATGACGGAGACCGCCAGCGTGGTCACCACGATGGTGGTGGCCGGCGCCAGCATGATCCAGGGTGCCCGGGTCAGGTACTCGCGGCCGTAGCCGACCATGTTGCCGAGGCTGGTCATCGGCGGCTGCACGCCGAGGCCGAGGAAGGACAGGCCCGACTCCATTAGGATCACCTCGGGAAAGACCAGCGTGGTCGACACGATCAGGGTCGAGGCGATGTTGGGCAGGATATGCCGGAGGTAAATCCGCGCCGGCGTCGCGCCGAGCTGCCGGACCGCGGCCGCGTAGCCTTGGGCATTGGCGGAAATGGCAAGGCCCCGCGCGATCCGGGCGTAGCGCTCCCAGCCGAAAAATCCCATCAAGCCGATCAGGAGCGGCAGCGAATTGCCGAAGAAGGCGAGCACCGCGAGCGCCATGATCAGGAAGGGCATGCTGGCCTGGAAGTCGGACAGCATCAGCACGAGCTGCTCGACGGGCCCGCGGAAATGCGCAGCGAGGAAGCCGAGCATGGTGCCGACGATGGCGGAGATCGCCGTTGCGCCGAAGGCAATCAGGAGCGAGATGCGGATCGAGACGAGCAGCCGCGACAGCACGTCGCGGCCGAGCTCGTCGGTGCCGAGCCAGTGGGCGACATTGCCGGGGCTAGCGAGACGATTGCGCAGGTCGAGCTGGGTATAGCCGTAGGGGGCGATCTTCTCGGCGAAGGCCGCGATCACCAGCATCGCGACGATCCAGCCGATCGCGATGGCGACCGAGACCGGGATCGCCGGGAGGCTCATGCGGCGGCGGGCCGACGTGTCCTTCAGCGTGGCGTCAGTCATGCATAGGCTCCCTTCATGCGTGCGCCCCTTTTGCGCGCAGGCGCGGGTCGAGGAAGCCGTAGAGGAAGTCGACGATCAGGTTGGAGGTGACCATGGTCATCGCCACCAACAACAGGATGCATTGCACGACGGCGAGGTCGCGGTTGGCGACGGCGACGACCAGCAAGCGCCCTACTCCCGGCCACGAAAACACGCTCTCGACCACGACCGCGCCCGCGATCAGCGTGCCCACCATGAAGCCCAGAATGGTGACTGTCGGAATCGCCGCGTTGGGCAGCGCATGCGACGTCACGACTTTTCGCCACGGCACGCCCTTTGCCGAGGCGGTGCGGATATAGGGCTGGCCCAGCACCTCCAGCATGGCGCTCCGAGTGAAGCGCGCCAGCACCGCGGCGCCGCCAAGGCTGAGTGTCACGATCGGCAGGATGGCGTGACGCCAGCTGTCCTGCCCGCCCGAGGGCAGCCATCCGAGTTGCACGGCGAAGACCAGCACGAGCAGCAGCGCCAGCACGAAGCTCGGCACGGTGAAGCCGGCGACCGCCGTCATCATCACCGCGCGGTCGATTCCCGAGCCACGGTGCAGCGCCGCGTAGATGCCGGCGGGAATGCCGAGCGCGACCTTGAATGCGAAGGCCGGCAGCGTCAGCGCCAGCGTTGCCGGAATCCGCTCCAGCACAAGCTCGATCGCAGGCCGCCCGTCACGCATGGAACGGCCGAGCTCGCCCTTGGCGATCGCGCCAAAATAATCGAGATACTGAAACCAGATGGGATCATCGAGGCCCCACGCCTTTCGGAAGGCGGCGAGGACTTCCGGCGGCGCTTCCGGTCCCAAAATCATCAGCGCGGGATCGCCCGAGAGACGCAGCACCACGAAGGCGAAGGTGACGACGAGCACGATCGTCAACGCCGCGCGTCCGATCCGAATGGCGAAATAGCGTCCCATCAGACCACGTCCCGCGTCTCGACGTGCGGCCCCGCCACAAGGTGGCAGGCGACCTGCCTGTCGCCACCGACGTTCGACAGCGCTGGCACCTCGCTTGCACAACGCGCGATCGCGCGCGGGCAGCGCGGATGGAAGGCGCAGCCTTGAGGACGGGCCGCCGGGTTCGGCGGATCGCCCGTCAGCACAATGCGGCCTGCGCTGCGGCGGCCCGGCGCGGGCGATGCCGAGACCAGTGCTTGCGTGTACGGGTGCTCCGGCCGCGCGAACAGATCATCGGCGCTGCCGATTTCGACGATGCGGCCGAGATACATCACGGCCACAACATTGCTGATCTGCCGGACAACCCGCAAATCGTGGCTGATGAAGAGCAAGGTCAGCGCAAGCTGCGCCTGGAGATCGGCGAGCAGATTCACCACCTGCGCCTGGATCGAGACGTCGAGCGCGCTGACCGGCTCGTCACACACCAGGAAATCCGGCTTGGTCGCCAGCGCCCGCGCCAGCACGATACGCTGGCGCTGTCCGCCGGAGAGCGCGCCCGGATAGCGCACACCATGCGCGGGTGTCAGTTCGACGGCGCGCAGCAATTCACGAACACGCTCCTCGCGCTCGAGGGGAGTCCCGAGGCCGTGAATGTCCAGGGGCTCACGGATTTGGGCGGCGACCGGCAACCGCCGGTCCAGCGCCCCCAGCGGATCCTGAAAGATCATCTGCATGTGCGCGCGTTGCGCACGCCATGTGGACGTTCCGGGCGTTGCCATCGGCTTACCGTCGAACCGCACCTCGCCGTGATCCGGCGGCTCGAGGCCGAGCACGATACGCCCGGTGGTCGACTTTCCCGAGCCGGACTCGCCGACGAGGCCCAGCGTCTCGCCCTTGGGAATCGTGAGCGACACGCCATCGACCGCATGAACGGCGGCACTTCGGCCGAACATCCCGGAGCGCATGCTATAACTGCGCGAAATCGAGGAGACTTCGACGAGCGGACGGCTCATTCGGCGGCGATCCCGAGCAGCGCGCGACGCGAAGCCTCGGCGCGGATGCAGGCCACGGCGCGATCCGCCGCGATCGGCGCGAGGCTTGGAGCCACAATGCCGCACGGCGCTTCTGCCAGCGCACAACGCGGCGCGAATGCGCAGCCATCAGGCATCCTCGCGGGATCCGGTACCGTTCCCGGAATGGCGGTCAGACGGCGCCTCGGCCCGTCGAGCGGGGGAAGCGCGCCGATCAGGCCCTGCGCATAGGGATGGACGGGATCGGCGAAGAGCTGGTTCGCCGGCGCCTCCTCGACGATGCGGCCGGCATACATCACGGCAACGCGGTCGCAGTTTTCCGCGACCACGCCGAGATCGTGGCTGATCAGGACCATCGCCATGCCCATCTCGCGGCGGATAGTCGAGAGCAGTTCTAAAATCTGCGCCTGAATCGTGGCGTCGAGCGCCGTCGTCGGTTCGTCCGCGATCAGCAGGTCGGGATTTCCGGCGAGCGCCATCGCGATCATGATGCGCTGGACCTGGCCGCCGGAAAACTCGTGCGGATAGGCTTCGAGCCTGCGCGCCGCGTCGGGAATGCCGACGAGATCGAGCAGCCGCCGCGCTTCCGCTTTCACCGTGTCGCCCGACAGATTGCGATGCAGCGCCAGGGACTCGCAGAGCTGCCGGCGAATGGTCAGCACGGGATTGAGTGCGCTCGCGGGATCCTGGAAGATCATGGCGACGCGCCCGCCCCTGATACGGTCGAGCTCGGCGGCGGGCGCAGCAAGGATCTCGCGACCATCGAGACGAACGGAGCCCGAGACGCGGGCATTCCGCGGCAACAGGCCGAGTGCCGCAAGCCACGTCACCGACTTGCCCGATCCGGACTCGCCGACGAGGCCGAGGGCCTCGCCCTTGTGCAAGGCGAGATCGACACCGCGCAGGACTGGCACGCCCTGGAAGGCGACGCTGAGGTCCTTGATGCTGATCAGCGGCGCCACCGATCAAGCCTCGAAATTGCCGGCGCGGAAATCCATCGCGAAGGCCGGCGATGCCTTCCACTTGATCGACTTCGGCTTGGCCGTGAAGGTCGCGTTCTGGTGCAGCACCGTATAGGCCGGGTCTTCGCGCTCGGCGATCTCCAGCATGCGGCGGAACGCCTTCTTGCGGGCGGCCCGATCGATCGAGGTTTCCAGGAACTCCGAGAGCGTGTTCAGCTCGGCATTGGTCCACTCGCCGATCTGCTGCTGCTGGCCGTTGGGACCGTGCTGGGCAACCAGCGAAGACACGGGATCGTTGAAGGCGGCCGAGTTCGACCAGTCGCGGACCGCGCGGGTCGGCGCACGTTCCATGATCTGCGACCAGTTTTCCTTGGTCTCGATCTGCACGTTGAGGCCGACCGACTTCCACATCTCGACCAGCACCTGCGCCGTCGCGACCTGGTTGGTGTAGTAATTGTTGAGCAGGCGATAGGGAATGGGATCGCCCTTGTAGTTGGCTTGCTTCAGCAGGTCCTGCGCCAGCTTGGGATCGTAGGCCGGCACGTTCCAGTCGGCATTGAACATGTCGCCGTAGAACTCCCACTGCAGGCCCTTCGGGACGCGGGTGCGCCCGGCCCACAGACTGTCGACGATGGCCTGGCGGTCGATCGCATGGGTGAAGGCGCGCCTTACAAGCGGATTGGCGAGCTGGGCGTGGTTCTTGTCGAATACGGTCAGGCGATGATTGAGGATGGTACCGCCCTGCACTTCGAACGCTGAATTCTTCTCGATGCCGGCGATCTGGTCTGGCGGGATGTCACAGGCGAACTGGTACTCGCCCGACAACAGGCCGTTGATGCGGCTCGCGACCTCCGGGACCTCGAGGAAGCGAATGCGCTTGAGCGGTGGACGACCGCCCCAATATTCGTCGTGCGCTTCGAGCGTCAGCGACACGTCGGGCTTGAGCTCGACGACCTTGTAGGGGCCGGTGGTAACAGGCTTGCGCGCCCAGTCGAGATAGCTCGCGGATTCGGCCCAGGCGCGGCGGTTCGCGATGTCGGAGCCGTAGCGCGACAGCCGCCCCTCGATCGTGACGTCGGGCGTCGCGTTGTAGAAGCGCACGGTGTACTTGTCGACGGCATCGACGCGGACGAGATCCGGCCAGATCCGGCGTGCAACCGCCGGAACGTCCGGCGGCAGCTCCTTGCCCGGCCGCGGCGTCGGGATCTTCTCGAAAGCCTGGATGGTGCTGCGGCTCTTGGCCTCGGTCTCTCCGAACATGCGCTCGCGGCTGAACGTGAAGACGACGTCCTCCGCCGTCAGCTCGTCGCCATTGTGGAATTTTACGCCCTGGCGCAGCTTCACCTCGACAGTCTGGTCGTCGATACGGCGCCACTCGGTGGCAAGCCCCGGCACGGCCTCAAGGCTGCCGCGCCAATTCTTGGAGATCAGGCCTTCCCAGATCGACGAGAAGAACACGCGCTCGCCGACATTGGACTGCTCGCGCAGCACGTCGAGCACGTTCGAATTGGTCACCTTCTGGACGGCAATCGTCACCGAAGGACGGTTGTCGGCCTGCGCGATGGCAAAACGCGGCAGAAGCAGTGTGCCTGCGGCAACGCCGCCGGATTTCAGGATGGTGCGACGGGTGAACTTGCTCATGACGGGAACCCCTGCCCTGGAGGATGCGGTTATTCGGCGAGACCGAGTGCGGTGAGATGCGCTGCGCCAGCGCGGACGTCGTCGTGGTTGCGAAGTTCGAGGATCAGGCGGGGGTTTGAGGTCAGCCGGCCCAGCGCGCGGAACACGGCGATCCACGGGATGTTGCCCTCGCCGGGCGCCCAATGCCGGTCGGCAAAGCCGTCCGTATCCTGGAGATGCACATGCGCCAGCATGTCGCCGGCGGTCTCGACATAGTAGTCGACCGGCGGCGCGCCGGTGGACACATGCGCGTAGTTGGCGTGGCCGGTGTCGAGGGAGACGCGCACCTTGCTGCTTTCGAGCGCCTTGGCGAGACGCACGCGATCGCGCGGATCCTTGTCCTCGATGTTCTCGATGACGATCTCGCAGCCGATGGTTTCGGCGCGCACGATCACCTCGGCGAGTGTCGCCTTGACGCGCTCGACGAGATTGCCGCGATTATCCGGATAGAGGTCGAGGTTGTTGTGGTCCCAGGTCGTGAACGGCGAATGGATCACCATCTGCGTCGCGCCGAGAAACTCGGCGGCTTCGAGGCCCTGAAGCAGGCGTTTCGTCACGACTTGGCGGATCATCGGGTCGTGGCTACCGATCGCGAAGCCCCAGAAAGGTCCGTGGATGCCCAGCCGGCCGGTGTGACCAGCGAGCATTTGCTTGATTTCGCCGGCCGTGCTCCGCCAATCGCCGTCGAGCAAGTCCGCGCGAAAAAAATCCTGAATTTCGAGATCGCGCTGCCGTTCGAGAAGCCAGTCGCGATGCGCAGGGATCGATTTAATGGACAATGCGGCGCCCAGTACCGGCTTCGACATGGCTTGCTCCTCGGCCGTCAACAATGACGGGGGCAGCGCTAGACCAGTTCAATGACAGGCCGGTGAAATGCAGGTTCCGAAGCGCTGAGGAGATGTGGACATCCCCCGATCGCGTGCATCGAATTCAGGCAGCGGCGAGTGCAGTGCGTGCAGACGCATGCATCCGCGCTCGGATCAAGCGCGATTAAATCCGTAGTGATCCGGAATGGAATCCTATTCCGATGTCGCGTACATCGCGGGACATCGATCGGCGGCCTTCCAAGGGCATCACCCTCTGATCGCGCTACATGGGGTTGGGGGACCACATGGGGCGGGGGGATCAAAGGCTGGGGCAAGGTTACGAGGTCCGGACTCCTAGGCACTCCGGACCTCGGGACTTTCTAGATTGAACGTGATTTCGCGCCGCCGGCTTGATCAGCCGTGCGGCGCGAAGTCGTTTCAGCCCGTTTTTCTTTCGGTGCTAGCGCGTCTGCGGCTCGATCGTCACCGTGCAGTCACCCTGCCCTTGCGTCGCGACCACGATGTTGCCCGCGGGAGCGCCGAGGGCGATCGGTGCGGACGAGCCGCCGCCGGGCAACTGGACAGTCACGCTCAGAGAATCGGTTCGCGCGGTCGAGCCTACGGTGGAGGGTTCTGCCTGGGCCACATTGCCCGAGGCGTCACGCCGCATGATCTGGCAGTTTACGTTGCTGCCCCCGGCCGCCGTCATGCTCGATGAGGTGCCGCCGCTCATCTGGGCACGGGCTCGCGATGGATCGCGAGGCACCTGGCTGACGATGCGATGCGTCCGCGGCTCCACAATGACGACGTCGTCACCGGTCGCGAAATATTCGTAGTCTCGATATTCGGGCTCGATCGAGACGATCTCGGGCGGAAGCCTGTGAAGGCGCACGCGCGAGGGAATGGTCTCGCCGACCCGGATCGAAATGTTCAGATTACGCTCCGGCTCCGCCAGGCGTGCGCGGCTCACCGTTTCGGAGATCCGCACCTGCTTCTCGGACGTCACCTGGGTCTGCTGATTGGTCTGCGTATTGGTCTGGGTGGTCTGATTGGCTTGGTTGGTCTGCGTGCCCGGGGTGGCAGGCGCGGTCTGCGCATTGTTGGTCGGGGCCGTCCGGTTCGTGTCGGTCGCGGTGGCCGGCCGATTGTTCTGTTGCGCCGGCTGCTGCTGCTCGGCCGCGTTGCGCGGCGGCTGGGTCTGGTTGCGCTCGTTCTGGTTGGCCGCAGCTCCCGTGCGCTCGTTCTGCTGGCTGGACGTGCCGGACTTCTTCTCGGACTCCGCGGTTGATTTCTGCGGCGCGGACTTGTCCGGCTTCGTCTCGGCGCTGCTCTTGCTGTCGCGTCCCGGTTTCGGGCTCTCCGCCTCACGGTTGCGATCGCGGGAGGGCTCGCGGGATTCTTGCGCCTGATCCTTCGACTTCGGCTGGTTGCGCTCCGCAGAACTGGCCGGCTGGCGCTTGTCGTCACTCGCGTCCTGCCTGGCAGCGCCGCCCTTTTCCTCGCGGCCAGCGCCCTGCAATCGCTCCTGGGCCTGCGCGCGCTCTTGAACGTGCTCCTGGGCGCCGCCGCGCTGCGGCGCAGCGCCCTTCGCCGGCTCCTCGCTCCGTCTCGGCTCGTCCCTTCGCTCACCGGGCGCCTGGGCGTAGGCGAAGCCGGAAGCAAGCATCAGTCCGATAGCTGCGGTCGATAACATCAAGTGCTTGCGCATGGTCCCTCTCCTCGGAAATTCGCAACAACAGACGCGAACGTTCTGTGGGTGCGAAGGTTCCTGATCAGGAACGAGGGCCGATCACGCCGGTCTCACATCTCAGGCGGGTCTCACATGGCGTCCTTCAGCGTGAGCCGCGCCGTGAATGTCACGCTGGTCTTGCCAACCAGCGCCATGCCTTCGACCTCGGCGCCGTCGGCGGAATAGTCGCCGGAAAAGCCGCAGGTCACCTCCCTGCCGCCGAACGCGAGCGGCTTGCCGACGGCCTCGGTGTGCTGATTGACGGTCATGTCGCCGCGCCATTTCCCGTTCCGGAAGGTGTAGCTGCCGGTGTAATAGAAATAGCTGTCGCCGCCCATGATGCGGCCGTCGCAGAGCACGACGACGCCTTTGGCCTGGCCGCGCTTGCCGTCGCGCATCTCGATCTCAAAGATGTAGAGGCCGTTGAGCACCTTCTGTGGGTTGGCGCCGTGCTCGGGCCCATCGCCGGCCGACATCTCTCGTCTCCCGTTCAAACCGGCACATTCCGCTCGAGATCTTCAAGCCACGCCGCCGCGCTCGAATCCGACGGCGCGCGCCAGTCGCCGCGCGGCGACAACGAGCCGCCGGCCGAAACCTTGGGTCCGTTCGGCATCGCCGAGCGCTTGAACTGGCTGAAAGCGAAGAAGCGGCGCAGGAACACCTCGAGCCAGCGGCGGATCTCGGGAAGGTCATAGGCCTTGCGCTTGTCGGTCGGAAATGCCGGCGGCCATTCGCCCTCGCCGACGTCCTTCCACGCCTGCAGCGCCATGAAGGCGATCTTGGACGGGCGCATGCCAAACCGCAGCGTGTAGAACAGGTTGAAATCCTGGAGCTCGTAGGGACCGACCGAGGCTTCGGTGCTCTGCGGCTTCTCGCCCGGCTCGGCCGGAACCAGCTCCGGCGAGATTTCGGCCGACAGGATCGATCCGAGCGTTTGGTTGACGTCGTCGCTGAACTGCTTCGAGGCAATCACCCAGCGGATCAGATGCTGGATCAGCGTCTTCGGCACCCCGGCGTTGACGTTATAGTGCGCCATCTGGTCGCCGACGCCGTAGGTGCACCAGCCCAACGCGAGCTCGGAGAGATCGCCGGTGCCGATGACGATGCCGCCGTTGTGGTTGGCGAGCCGGAACAGATAGTCCGTTCGCAAGCCCGCCTGAACATTCTCGAACGTGACGTCGTAGACCTTCTCGCCCTTGCCGAAGGGATGGCCGATGTCCTTCAGCATCTGCGTCGCCGTGGTGCGAATGTCGAGCTCCTGCCAACTCGTCTGCAACGCCTTCATCAGCGCCAGCGCATTGGTCTTGCTCTCGCTGCCGGTGGCAAAGCCGGGCATGGTGTAGGCGAGAATGTTCTCCCGCGGCAGGCCAAGAAGGTCGACGGCCTTGGCGGCGACGATCAAGGCGTGGGTGGAATCGAGCCCGCCCGATACGCCGATGACGACGCGCTTGGTCCCGGTCGCACGCATGCGCTGGACAAGGCCGGCGACCTGAATGTTGTAGGCCTCATAGCAGTCCTGCTCGAGCAGGCTCTCGTCGCTCGGCACGAACGGAAATCGCTCGACCTTGCGCAGGAAGCCGATATCGGCCGCCGGCGCCTTCAAGACGAAGCTGACTTTCCGGAAGAAGGCCTCGCGCTGCCGGCGGTTGTCGTCGAAGGTTCCCATCAGCGCGCGTTCCTGCCTGAGCAGGTCGAGATCGACGTCAGCCAGCGTGATCTGACCGCCCTGGCGGAACCGCTCGCCTTCGGCCAGCAGCACGCCGTTCTCGTAGATCGAGGTCTGGCCGTCCCAGGCAAGGTCGGTGGTCGATTCCCCTGCCCCTGCGGCGGAATAGACGTAGGCCGCGAGGCAGCGCGCCGAGGTCGATTGGCACAAGAGCGCACGCGAGCGGGCGCGGCCGATGGTGATCGGGCTGCCCGAGAGATTGATCAGCACGCTCGCACCCGCGAGCGCGAGCTCGGAGGCCGGCGTCACCGGGATCCACATGTCCTCGCAGATCTCGACGCCGATGGTCAGGCCCGGTACGTCCTCGGCCGCGAACAGGAGGTCGACGCCGAACGGGGCATGCAGCCCGCCGAAGGCGACCATCTCTCCGACGATGCCGGCGCCGGAGGCGAAATGCCGTCCCTCGTAGAATTCGCGATAGGTCGGCAGGTAGCTCTTGGGCACGACGCCGAGGACTTTGCCGCGATGGATGACGACCGCGCAATTGTAGATGCGATGGCCGAAGCGCAGCGGCGCGCCGACGATCAGGACGGTCATCAAGGACGAGGATGCCTCGACGATGGCCACAAGCCCGCGCTCGACCGCATCGAGCAGCGGATCCTGCTTCACGAGATCTTCGATCGCATAGCCGGACAGGCAGAGCTCGGGAAACACGGCTACCGCCACCGACTGTTCGTGGCAGTCCTTCGCCGCCGCCAGAACCGCCCTCGCGTTTGCCGTGGGATCGGCCACATGAGAGGTGGTGACGCAGGCCGCCACGCGCGCAAATCCGTGGGCATAGATCGAGTGGAAACTCATCGAGCACAGTCCCTTTGTCTCGTCGCGACCGGCCTCCGCCAGCTCTGGACTCCATTTAACCCATCGACATGGCCCCGTGCAGGCCATTCGACGGCATGCATAACGGATTTGCAGCTTCGCTGCCCGGCGCCCGGCCCTCCCTTGGGGGCAGTCTCAGGCTCTGCGCACCAGCATGCCGGGCAGATCGTCGCGCAGCCATTCGGCGATCCGGGGCCAGGCATGGGCGTGGGTCCGCGCGCCCATGAACAGGCCAAGATGATTGCTAGGCTGGGAGGCCGCCGCAATGAAGGCCGGCGGTGTGCCGAGCAAGCCGGCGGTTGAGAGCGCCTGCGCAGCCGGCACGACGTCGTCATCGAGCCCGGCCAGCAGGAAGACCGGCGCCTTGACGTCCTTCAGATCAACCACGCGGCCGAGTGCCGTGAATTGGCCGCGCGCGATCCGGTTCTCCCGGAAAATCCAGTTGACGATCTCGAGATAATAGGTGCCGGGCAGATTGAGGGGCTCGGCATTCCAGCGCTCGAAGCGTGCCAGCAGCGCCGCATCTTCCTCGCCGGAGAGGTCGCTCTGCAGCGCCATCACGATGTCGTCGCGGCTCGGCGCCTTCGACCAGACACGAAGCATCTCCTCGCCGCTGACATTGCCGCCGCCGCGGGCGACAAGCTGGTCATACACCATCGCCGGCGCGTTGCGGGCGAGCTGCGACAGCCTGGAGTCGATCGAGAGGTCGACGGGCGCGCCTGCCAGCACCAGCCGCCGTACCTTGGCGGGAAAGCGCGCCGCATAGAGCAGCGACAGCCAGCCACCCTGGCACAGGCCGACCAGATCGATCGGGGCGCCGATCTCGTCGATGGCGACGTTGAGATCGCCAAGATAGCTGTCGATCGAGAGATAGCGCATGTCGGGTGCGGCTGAGCGCCAGTCGGTGAGGTAGACCCGGTCGATGCCGCCATTTTGCAGGGACTGCACCACGCTGTGGCCGGGGGCGAAGTCGGCGATCAGGGCCCGATGCAGCGCATAGGGCGCGCAGACCAGTGCCGGCGGGCCGGACCCCGTCCGCGTGCAATCGCGCAGGCGCATGGTCGCAAGCTCCAGCGCGACGGAGTTGGGCGTGGTCCACGGCAGGCTGCTGTCGGCTTGCTCCGGCGGACCGCGCTCGAGCCATCCGAAGCAGGCATCCATCGCAAGCCGAGCCGCAGCGAACGGCCACAGCAGCGGGTCATCCGGGACCGGGCCCCGTGCGCGCTGCTGTTTGCCGGTCTTCTCCGCCATGGCTATCTCACGGTCCTCACAGGAAGGCCTCGAAGCTGACGAGCGAAATGCCGCGCTCGCGAAAACTCTGATGGGTCGCGGCGACCGAGCCGTCGAGATCGATGCCGCGGCAGGCGTCCTCGATGACGGCGACCTCGAACCCCGCCTGGCGGGCATCCTCCGCCGAGAAGCGGACGCAGAAGTCGAGCGCGAGGCCAACCACGAAGATCGTCTTCAACTCGCGCTCGCGCAGATATCCAAGCAGGCCGGTCGGCGTTTTCCTGTCGTTCTCGAACAGCGCCGAATAGGAATCGATGCCGCGCCGAAACCCCTTCCGCACCACGAGATTTGCGCGAGTGACGTCGAGATCGCGATGAAATTCCGCGCCCGCCGTGCCCTGGACGCAATGGCTCGGCCACAGCACCTGGACGCCGTAGTCGAGCGCGATGGTCTCGAACGGCTGTTTGCCGGCGTGGTTCGGGGCAAAGGAGACATGATCGCGGGGATGCCAGTCCTGGGTCAGCACCACATTGGCGAATTTTTGGGCGATCCGATTGATGGCGGGGACGACCGTCTCGCCCCTGGGCACGGCGAGCGCCCCGCCCGTGCAAAAATCGTTCTGCACGTCGATGACCAGCAGCACGTCGCGGTCGGAAAGCTTCATCGCAAGGTCCATTCCAGGCCATCCCGCGCGACCGGCGCCGACGGCACGTCTCCAGTGTCGATCTTCCCGCGCTGCTTCGCAACCACCGAAGCGGTGCGGCGGTCTGCGCGAATGCACCGCGTCGGCCCCGATGCAACGGTTTGGGCTGATGCGTGTTGACTAGATCCACCCGGGGGCGGATTCTGAAAGCCGTTCGCATTTTGCGAACGGATAGAGCGGAGGAAGCGGTTCCCGCAGCCCGAACGGCCGCGGCAGCCACACGCACATGACCATCGGCAAGACAGGACAGATTCTTCTCGCCGATATCGGCGGCACCAATGCGCGCTTCGCGCTCAGTCAGGGCGATCAGACCGGACCGATCGACTACGTCAAAGTGGCGGACTTCCCGACCGTCCGGGAGGCCATTGCCGATGTTCTCGCGCGTCGCTCAGACGGCAAAACGCCCCCCAGGGCCGTGCTGGCCGTCGCGGGCCCGGTGACCAACAACCGCTGCGTCATGACCAACAGCCCGTGGGTCATCGACGGCAACGAGCTTCAGCCCGCCCTCGGCTTCGACAGCGTCCATGTTCTCAACGATTTCGAGGTGGTGGCCTGGTCCCTGCCCGCCCTGCGACCCGCCGACCTGATTCCGCTCGGCGGACAGGATGGCCTTCCCGGAGAGCCGTTGTTGGTGGTCGGACCCGGAACCGGCTTTGGCGTTTCCTGCCTGGTCGAGCGCCACGGCTCACGGCTGGCCGTCGTCACCGAGGCCGGACACGCGACCCTGCCGGCGGAGGACGAGCGCGAGGAACGCGTGATCGCGTGCCTGCGCCGACGCCTCGGCCATGTCTCCATCGAGCGTGGCGCATTGTCCGGTTCGGGCCTGCAAAGCCTCTACGAGGCCCTGGCCGAGGTGGAAGGCGCGCAAGTGCCGCATCGCGATGCTGCCGCCATTACGAAGGCCGCCCTGGAAGGCAGTTGCGAGCTCTGCCGCGCGACGCTGGACATGTTTTGCGCCATCCTCGGCTCGGTCGCCGGCAATCTCGCGGTGACCTTCGGCGCCCGCGGCGGCGTCTATATCGCCGGCGGAATCGTGCCGCGCTTTCCGGAGTTCCTTGCAGCCTCCGCATTCCGGGCGCGCTTCGAAGCCAAGGGACGTTTCCAGGATTATCTGCGCAACATCCCGACCAGACTGGTCACGAAACCCGATGCGAGTTTCCTCGGCCTCACCATGTTCGCCGAGCACAACCAGCCTTAACGGCGCGCGCCTCCGTCCGCGGGTTCCAGTCATGCACAGCTGATTGCACGGCACGCCCGCTCGACGCGGGATCGTGCTTGCGCGCACGTCCCGGATGAGAAACAATCCTGGCTTGTGTGTGTGTGGCGTAGTTGCGGGGGCGTGACATGCGTAAGCAGGATCTAGGTTTCGACTATCACCGCTATCACCGCCTGCTGCTCGAGGCGGACGACGATGGCAAGCGGCTGGCCTTGATCGAGCTCTTGATCGAGGAAAAGGCGCGTGACCGCCTCGCCGCCCAGCGCGCTTCAGACCGCGCCGCCATGACGGCCCACACTATCGCTACCGTGCTGAAGAACGGGCGCCAGTAAACCGAGTGATTGCGCTACGGTGCCCGAAAGCGCGGCATCGATTGCCATTTCGTTAACGATCCCTCGAAAGCTCGCGTCAAACTTTTTGCTCTAGAAGTTCCCTCACCTGATGCAATTCAGGAGCAACAAAGGGGGGAATGAACATGAGCATGATTTCGATCGCCGCGATGCCGGCCACCATCGAAACGCGTTTGGCCGAATCTTCGTTTTCTTCGTTCAAGACCATCTTGCTGTTTTGCTGCACGGGCCTGGTCGCCTCGTTCGGCCTGATGGCGCGCGGCATCGATCTCGGCGCCGGCCTGATGTGAGACCGCGACGCATTCCGTCGCGAAATGGCCGCCCCTGACGGGCGGCCATTTTTGTTTTTGGTCTCAGTGGGGCGTCTTCGCTGCCGCTTCCGGAAACATCGAATCGATCATCGCCTTGAGCTGATCGATCGAAATCGGCTTGCGCAGGATCGGCCGGCGCCGGAGCAAGGACGGCAGCAACTCCGGACCGTAGCCCGTCGCAAACAGAAACGGCTTGCCGCGACGCTCGATCAGATCGGCGACCGGATCGACGTAGAGGCCCTTGAGATTGATGTCGAGGATCGCAAGATCGTACTGTGCGGTCATCGCGAAAGCACTGGCGTCCCGAACATTATCCGCTTCCGCGATGACGTGGTGGCCGAGTTCCCCCACCATGTCCGCCATCATCATCCGGATCAACGTCTCGTCTTCGACCAGGAAAACGGAGAGTCCGTCCGCCATATCAACCCCGCCATCAGCTTCCGAAGCTAATCATAACCGAATCGCGAAGAGGATTCACGAATTCGTGGCGGGAGCCGTTAATTCGGACGCGCCCGATCCGATTCAACTTGATCAATCCAGTCCTCGTTCGTGGCTGAGCCGCACCATCTCCTGCACGAACACCTGCTTCTGCTTGTCGTCGAGGCTCGAATAGAGGGGCTCGGCGGCGTCGGCGACATTGCGCTGGTCGGCAGCGCGGTCGATGAGGAATTGGGCCTCGTTGCGCATCTGCTCGACGATGTCGTCGGGCGGATCCCGCTTGGCGCGCGCGACCCGCAGGTTGAGCCGCTCGGCACCGTTATGCCCGAGGTAGTGCATGGCGCTCGAGAAGCCGTACCAGTGCTTCTCCTGGTCGGGCGTGAGGTTCAGTTCGGTCTTGATCCGCTCGATATAGGAGTCGCTGTTGGTGACGATCTGGTCGGCGGTCAATTGCGGCGCGCCGGTCTGGGTGAGGACCGTGACATCCTTGTCCTGCGGCACGTTCTTCGCCTCCTTGCTCGCCTTGGCGCCCTTGCCAGCCTTGGCGCTCTTGGCATCCTTGTCCTTGCCGGCGCCCTGCTTGGCGTCTTTGGCAGCGTCCTTGCTCGAATCCTTGCTCGGATCCTTGGCGGCGGGCGCCTGATTGCCATTATTGCCAACACCGAGCACGCCGGTGAAAACGCCGACCACACCGCCGATCGCGCCGCCGAGCACGCCGCCGACCGGACCTGCCGCCTTGTTCCCGGCCGCCGCTCCTTCCTGAACCCCTTTGACCAAGCCTTGAGCGTTCGCCACCGCGGCTGCGCCGAGCAGCAACACGAAAACGGATCCCAGCGCGAACCATCGTCGCAGGTTAAGCCGCGCGAGCGGCGCCGGGTTGATCATTCTGGTCTCCATCTCGATCTGATTAGGCCGTTGGGGGTGAGAACCACCCGCCAGTTGCAACTCTATCGTTTTCACCGCTTCGAGGTCTAGCCACCGACAATTGCTATCCACGCCCGAAAAGTGTTTGGCGCGAGGCGCTTATGCAGGCTTATTCGAAACTGCGGCGTAATTGCGCATGCATCGACCGGGCGGGTCGGCGCAAAGTGTGCGTCGCAAAATGACCGATCGAGGTTCATGGCCCGCGCATGACATCGGGTGCACTGCCGCCTTCCCGGACACAACGTTAGTTCTAGGCGCAAGCCGTTCGGTTTTCTCGACAGACGCAATCAATCATGATCTGATCGCGCTACCAATTTGCCTTCGAAGCCGACGGCATCAATAAGAAACGTCGAACAAGAAACTTTCAAAAAGAAAATCAAAAGTAGAACTCGGAAGAGTTCAGAGGAAACGCCAGAACAATAAAACACCCAAGCGAGGAAACGAGATGTCACGCAAGACACTGACGCGACGTCAATTTGTGGCTGCCACTGCAATGTCCTCCGCGGCGCTGATCACAGCGCCCTATGTCCGAGGCGCTTACGCCGCCGGCAAGCTCTCGATCGGCTTCTGGGACCACTGGGTGCCCGGCGCCAACGATGCCTCCACCGCGCTCGTCAAGGAATGGGGCGAGAAGGAGAAGGTCGAAGTCTCGATCGACTACATCACCAGCAACAACAAGAAGATCGAGCTGACGGCGGCGGCCGAAGCCCAGGCCAAGTCTGGCCACGACATTCTGCAGATGCCGAGCTGGTGGCCGCACGCCTATTCCGAGAATCTCGAACCGCTCAACGACGTCATGGAGCCGCTCATCAAGCAGAACGGCGAGGTGAACGACACCGTCAAATATCTCGGGCGGTCGGGCGGCAAATGGCTCGCAGTGCCCGCGACGCCGGGAAGCCAGATCAAGGGCCCCTGCTCCCGCATAGATTTGATGAAGAAACACGCTGGCATCGACGTGCAGGAGATGTATCCGGCCGGCGGTCCGCCGAAGGCGGACAACTGGACCATGGAGACCTTCCTGAAGGCGGCCGAGGCCTGCCACAAAGCCGGCTTCCCCTTCGGCATCGGTCTCGGCGAGACCACCGACAGCGTCGACACCGCCGGCGCGATCTTCCAGTCGTTCGGCGCCGAGCTCGTCAACGCCAAGGGCGATATCACCGTCAAGACCGACGCGGTGCGGCAGGCGCTCGAATTCTACAAGAAGCTGATCGCCGTCCTGCCCACCGACGCGCCGTCCTGGGACGATGCGTCCAACAACAAATGGCTGATCTCGGGCCGCGGGGCGATGATCCTCAATCCGCCGAGTGCCTGGGCGGTCGCCAAGCGCGACGCGCCGCAAGTCGCCGAACAGTGCTGGACCCACGGCTTCCCGTCCGGTCCGAAGGGACGTTTTGCGCCCTTCCTGCCCTACTTCTGGGGCGTCTGGGCCTTTGGCAAGAACAAGGAAGCGGCCAAGAGCTTGCTCGTTCACCTGTCCTCGCCAGCGGCGATCGAGAAGTTCGTCGCGGCGAGCGGCGGGTACGATCTGCCGGCCTACGCGAACATGACGAAGTTCAAGACCTGGGCCGAGGAAGGGCCGCCGAAGGGCACGCTCTTCCACTATCCGGATCCCTACAAGCAGCAGACGATGTCGATCGCCGCGTCTCCGGCGCCGCCGAAGATTGCCCAGCAGATCTACTTCCAGGCGACGCTGACCAAGATGGCGCTGCGCTTTGCGCAAGGAGAGAAGTTGGAAACCGCGCTCGCCTGGGCCGAAGGCGAGTGCGAAGGCTTCATGCGGACCTGAGCCGGGGATGTGCCATGGCGGTTCACGCTTCGCGCGTGAGCCGCCGAGGCCCCCCTCGCTCGATCCGCTTGCCGAATGAAGCCGACGGCTGCGCCGGCTTCCCGCTCCAGATGTCCTGCTACGTGTCCTGCAAAAGAGGCTAAATTCATGGCCGATGTCGTCGTTGAGCAAGGCCGTCTCGCTCGAGCTGCAAGCCCGCGCAAACGGGCGAGCCTGCGCAATGCAATGGGACGGAAATCGACCGTCGCGTTCTTCCTGACGCTGCCGCTGATCCTCCTGATCGCCCTGCTCGTGCTTTATCCCGCCTTCTATTCGGTCTACCTGGCGACGCTCAACAAGGCGATGACCAAGTTCGTCGGCCTCAGCAACTTCACCTTCCTGTTCAAGCGCGAAACGTTCTGGATGGTGGTGAGGCAGTCCTGCATTTTTGCGATTACCGCCGTGGTCTTCAAGGCGCTGATCGGCTTCATCGTCGCGCATTTCGTCCACAACATTCCGGGCAAGAAGCAACGTAAATGGCGCGGCATGCTGCTGGTGCCCTGGGTGATCCCGCCGGCGATGAGCACGCTGGCATGGCTGTGGCTGTTCGACCCCTCCTACAGCGCCTTCAACTATACCCTCTCGTTCTTCGGCATCGGTCCCATCCCGTGGCTCGGTGATACCTTCTGGGCGCGTTTCTCCGTTATCCTCGTCAACGTCTGGTACGGCGCGCCGTTCTTCCTGATCATGTACCTGGCCGCGCTGAAATCCGTGCCCGACCAGCTTTACGAAGCCGCATCGATCGACGGCGCCAATTGGTGGCAGAAGATCTGGCACATCACCTTGCCGATGATGCGCAACATCATCGCCATCACCACACTGTTCTCGCTGATCGTCACTTTCGCCAATTTCGACATCGTGCGTATTCTCACCTCCGGCGGTCCGCTGGACCGGACGCATCTGTTCGCCACCTGGGCGTTCCAGGTCGGCATCCAGAGCAGCGACATTCCGCTCGGCGCATGCGTCTCGCTGTTCATGGTGCCGATCCTCGCCGTCGCAGCGGTCTTCATCCTGCGTGATGTCAACAAACGCGGGAACGAAGCCTGATGAGCACGCTCGCAATCGACAAGGCCGGACCGACACGCAAGGTCAAGCTTCGAAGCATGAGCCGCGACCGCACCTGGGCGCTGCGCTGGTCCTACTTTTTCCTGGTGCTGTTTGCGATCTTCTTCCTGATCCCGCCGATCTACATGCTGATCACCTCGCTCAAGAGCAGCGCGGAGATCTCGGCCGCCACCAATCCGTGGTGGGTATTTCATCCGACCCTGTCGAACTATGTCGAGCTATTGACCTCGAACCAGTTCCTGCGATTCTTCTGGAATTCGTCGATGATCTCGATCGTGGTCGTGATCGTGACGATGCTGATCAGCATTCCGGCGGCGTTTGCATTGGCGCGTATGAAGTTCTGGGGCTCGGCGACGCTCGCGACCGGCGTCTTTCTCACCTATTTGATACCGGACAGCCTCCTGTTCATTCCCTTGTTCAAGATGCTCGCGGTGGTCCAGGACGTCACCGGCATCACTCTTCTCAACCGATGGTACGTGCTGGTGTTCATCTATCCGACGCTGACCGTGCCGTTCTGCACCTGGATCATGATCGGTTATTTCGCCTCGATCCCGAAGGAGCTCGACGAGGCGGCTCTCATCGACGGCGCCTCCTGGCTCCAGACCCTGACGCGGATTTTCATCCCCGTCGCCCTGCCCGGCCTGATCGCAGCCACCATCTTCGCCTTCACCGTGTCCTGGGCGCAGTTCCTCTATCCCCTGGTGTTCACGACATCCATCGACCAGCTCGTGCTGCCGGTCGGCATCACCACCACGCTGATCAAGGGCGACGTCTTCAACTGGGGGCAGATCATGACGGGCGCGCTGCTTGGTGCTGCCCCGCCGCTGGTCATCTATGCCTTCCTGATGGACTATTACATTGCCGGCCTGACCGCCGGCGCGACAAAGGGTTGATGTCTTATGGCTGAGGTTGCGTTGCGGAAGGTGGTCAAGCGTTACGACGACGTCGAGGCGGTGCGCGGCATCGATCTCGACATCTCAGACCATGAATTCATCGTGCTCGTCGGCCCCTCCGGCTGCGGCAAGTCGACGACGTTGCGGATGATCGCGGGACTCGAGGACATCACCGACGGCGACATCATGATCGGCGGGGACGTCGTCAACGACGTGCCACCGAAGGACCGCGACATCGCGATGGTGTTTCAGAACTACGCGCTCTATCCGCACATGACGGTCGCGGAGAACATGTCGTTCGGGCTGCGGCTCAAGCACTATCCCAAGGCCGAGATCAAGGCGCGGGTGACCGAGGCCGCCCGCCTCCTGGACATCACCGACCTGATCGACCGCAAGCCGAAGCAGCTCTCCGGCGGGCAGCGCCAGCGCGTCGCCATGGGGCGGGCCATCGTGCGCAACCCGAAAGTCTTCCTGTTCGACGAGCCGCTGTCCAATCTCGACGCCAAGCTGCGTGTGCAGATGCGGATCGAGATCAAGAAGGTGCACCAGAAGGTGCGCACCACCACGGTCTACGTCACCCACGACCAGGTCGAGGCGATGACGCTGGCGGATCGCGTCGTGGTGATGAACAAGGGACGGATCGAGCAGATCGGCACCCCGAACGAGCTCTACCACAAGCCGGCAACGCGCTTCGTCGCGGGCTTCATCGGCTCGCCGGCGATGAACTTCATTCCGTGCCGGCTCGAGGACGTCGGCGGCAAGCTCAACGTCCGCCTGACGGACCGCATCTCGTTCCCGTTGCCGCCGGCCCGCGCCGCCCATTACAGCGCACTGCCCCGAGCTGAAAACCTGTTGCTCGGCATCCGTCCCGAACATCTCACGGAATCGCACGCGCATCTGGAGCCGGGGGTCGAGACCTTCGACACCGTGCTTGACGTCACCGAGCCGATGGGAATGGAGACGCTGGTCTATTTCGGACTGGAAGGCACACCCGTCTGCGGCCGTGTCGATCCCAATGCGGGCGCCAAGGACGGAGCACCCATGCGTTTGGCGATGGACCTCAATAATATGCACCTGCTAAACGAGGCGACCGGCGCCGTCTTGTGACGGCCGGCCAAGAAACTCGCGCAGGTAGGGACGATGTCGACCAACAAGAAGAAAATCTTTGTCACGCAAACTTTGTCGCAAGGGGCACGCGCCCTCCTCACCCAGCGAGACGACATCGAGCTCATCGAGTTTCCGAACCTGATCTCCGCCAGGGATTTCGAGGCTTTGCTGAAGAGCCACGCGCCGGTCCATGGCGTGGCGCTCGGCGCCACCGCTTTCGGCGAGACCGAGCTCGAAGCCTCGAAGGACATGAAGGTGGTGACCCGGATCGGCGTCGGCTACGACGCCGTCGACGTCCCCGCCCTCTCCCGCCGCAAGGTGCCGCTGATGGTCGCAGGCAGCGCGAATTCGCCCTCGGTCGCCGAGCAGGCGCTGTTCATGATGCTGACACTGGCCAAACGCGCGCAGGAGATGCATTCCTGCGTCAAGGACGGCAAATGGGCCGACCGGCTCGGCATGCTGCCGTTCGATCTCTACGGTAAGACCGTCCTCATCATCGGCTTCGGCCGCATCGGCACCCGCACCGCCAAGCGCTGCCTGGCGATGGACATGAATGTGCAGGTCTACGATCCCTACAAGGGAGCCGCGGAGATCAAGGCTGCAGGCTGCGAGCCGGTCGCCGACCTCGATGCCGCGCTGCCGCACGCCGATTTCGTCACCATCCACTGCCCGAAGACGCCGGAGACCGTCGGACTGTTCGATGCTGACAGGATCGGCCGGATGAAGCCGAAATCCTACCTCATCAACACCGCGCGCGGCGGCATCGTGAAGGAAGCGGCGCTGTACGATGCACTGGTCTCGGGCAAGCTTGCCGGTGCCGGAATCGACGTGTTCGAGGTCGAGCCGCCGCCGGTCAGCAACGCGCTGTTCGCGCTGCCCAACGTCATCATGGCCCCGCATGTCGCCGGCGTCACGGTCGAGGCGGTGAGCCGGATGAGCGAGCAGACCGCGCGCAACATCCTGAGTGTGCTGGACGGCGATCCCATCCGGCAGAACATCATCAATCAGGATGTGCTGGGCTGAGCTATCTCCAGGGCGGGCGGCCGACCCCCGCCTTCGGAACGCCAGAATGAGTCCCATTTTGGTGCAGATCGAGCCCTCACTCAGCCTTAATCAAACCCGCGTAATAGGTCCGGCCGCGGCGGCAGTGGGACAGACTTGCCGGCCGCGTCGAGCTGGAGGATGACCCTTGTCAGAGATCGACCCGACCGACCACGCGTTGGCGACCATCGCCAGCATCCTGGAGCACCCTGAACCCGTCCTCGTTGTGCGCGAGACCGAGACCGTGCGCGAGACCGAGACGGTCACCGTGACCGAAATGGTGGTTGCCGGTGAGCATGGGGTCGCCGACGAGCACCCCGTGGTCGACGAGCATCCGGTGGTCGAGGAGCAGCCGCTGGTGCCGGAGCACACCGATGCCGACGGCTATAGCAAGGTTGGCCCAGGGCCGATGGTGGCGATCCGTCTGAAATGGACGGTCCATCGCGGCGACGACGGCCAGTTCTACGTCCACGAGACCATCGGCGAGCAGTCCGTGCCCGTGGTCAGCGGCCCGATGACCGGCGAGGCCGCGGTGCATTTCGTCGACACGCATGAGGACGAGGCCCATCGGCGCTTCGAAGAGCTGCGCAGCGAAATCGCCGGCCGCAGCTCGCTCGCCGATTACGAGCGCAAGGGCGAAGCCTAGCGCGTTTTCGCGCGAAGTGGATGCCGGTTCGGCTTATCGTCGCCCGAGATAATCCTTCTTCACGAGCTCGACGCCTGCGTGCCGCAACAGGTCGTAGGCGGTCGTGACGTGAAAGAAGAACTGCGGCATGCTGAAGGTGAGCAGCAGCGTCCGCCCGGTGAAGGGCAACTCGGTCCCGTTCTTCAGCCTGAAGAAGACATTCCGGTCCGCCGCGGCATTGATCTCCGCGCGCGGCAGGCTTTCGATGAACTCGATGGACGTCGCAATGCGGGCCTGCAGCCCGGCCATGTCGTGCTCCAGCACCGGCAGCGTCACCGGCTCGCGGTCGGCCAGCAAGGCCGCGGCGACCGTGGCATGGCGGCAGGCCTCGCCGATCTGTTGCGCCAGATCGTACATGTCGGGCGCGATGCGCATGCCGAGCAGGACGGCCGGATTGAACTTCCGGGCTTCGGCATAGGCAACGCCCTTGTCGAGCAGTGCGGACAGGTTGCGCAAGTAAGGCACGAAGACGCCGACCGAGGCGTCATGCATCGAGATCGTCACTTCAAAATTCCCTTCACTTCCGCCTCGCCAGCGACGGGCATCTGGTCTAAATCCAGGCCTCAAGACAGGCATCGAGAGCTGCACAATGACAGCTTGGGCATGGGTGGAAAAGAGATGATCGTTCGAATGACCAGTCGAATTTTGGTGACCTTGGCCGTGGTCCTGCTGGCAAACCTTTCGGCGCAGGCACAGCAGGCGACGCCGTCCCGCCTCGACGAGATCGTCAAGCGCGGCACATTGCGCGTCGGCATGACCGGCGACTACAAGCCCTTCACCTATCTCGACAAGACGACGCAGCAGTTCAACGGCTTCGATGTCGACATGGCGGAGGCGCTCGGAAAGGCGCTCGGCGTCAAGGTCGAATTCGTGCCGACGGCCTGGCCGAAGCTGATGAAGGATTTCGAGGCCGATCAGTTCGACATCGCCATGGGCGGCGTCTCGGTCACGCTCGACCGGCAGAAGAAGGGCTTCTTCTCCACGCCGATCATGCGCGAGGGCAAGACGCCGATCGCGCGCTGTGCCGACGTCGGCAAGTACCAGAGCATCACCGACATCGACAAGAAGGGCACCCGCGTGATCGTCAATCCCGGCGGCACCAACGAGCGCTTCGCGCGTGCCAACATCAAGGAGGCCGACATCACCGTCTTCCCTGACAATACCGTGATCTTCGACGAGATCGCCAAGGGCAATGCAGACCTGATGATGACGGATGCCTCCGAGACGCGCTACCAGCAGAAGCAGCATCAAGGCGTGCTCTGCGCGGTGCATCCCGACAAGCCGTTCGACTTCTCCGAGAAGGCCTATTGGCTCCAGCGCGACATGGCGCTGAAGGCGTTCGTCGACCAATGGCTGCACATTTCCATGCAGGACGGCAGCTACAAGAAGATCTACGCCGCCTGGTTCGACTAGGCCGATGCCCGCGCTGCGTGCGTCTTCCGTCACTCCAGGCGCGCGCGGAAAAAGGCCACGACCGCGCCATTGAACTCGTCGTGAAACGCTTTCCGATTGAACCTTGGCGGATCGGTGCAAAGAATCGGCGCTGTTTCGGCCAGTTGGGGCGCGCATGGCGCGATAAAGGAAAAATGCGCGGAGTTGGGCACGATCCGATAATCGGGCCGTGCGGGAAGAAGGACTTCCAGCGCATCGACAGCATCGGGCGTGACGCCGTCGCCACCGAGCGCTGAACGCCACAACATCATTGGGATCGTTAGATCGGCGAGGCGCTCACGGCTGAAGAGACCATCAAGAAGTGGCGGATCCGCCAAGATGGCCGCTCTGACACGGGGATCGTGGACTGCCGGCTCGGTTGGCATCCGGCCCTCGCGAATGTCCCGACATTTCGGCGTCGTGGCTCCCTCTCTCTCGCAGAGCCGGGCCAGCGCACCGAAATCAGGGTTGCCGCCGATCACGACGAGACCGGTATAGGCGCCGCGCGAGAACCCGAACAGGCCAATCCGCCGCGGGTCCAGGACCGCCGCTTCCTTCCATGCGCCGAGCATGAAACTCGTGAGCCGTTTCATGTCGATGGGACGCTGAATTAGGACGGAGAACTCGTCCGTCCGGCTGCTGTCCCTGGCATTGTCGCCGGGATGGCTGATGGCAGCGACCACGATCCGGCATCAGCAAGTGCGGCCGCGGTATCGTTGTGCGTGAGAAACGAGCCGCGGCGCCCGTGCGAGACAACGATCAATGGCAATCGATTGCCCGCGACCGGACAGTCCTTTACGCCCGGCACAATGACTCCGCGGCCCACGGCGACCTCGGAGGGCGCCGCTGTGCAAGGTGTCCACGCCATGCCCTTGAGAGCAAGCCCGTCGGCATCCGCGGGTACCTCGATAAATTGAAGTCCGGCCGCTTGCGCCAGGGTCGCAACTAGACAGCAGGCCGCGATCAGAATGGTTGTGGCAAGTGGCCGTGGCATGAGCGTGTACTCTCAAACTATTCAACCAAGGCGATTGTACTTGCCAGTCCTGTATCCGTCCAGATGCGGGCCACGCCGCTGTCCCACTTTGGACCGGCTCCGGTGTTATTGAACCCGCAACCGCCGGAGCACGACTCATACGGTGACAGTGATCTAGATCACTTTTTGCGATCGAACCGGGGCGTAAGCGTCGGTGCGGGGACCACCTGTTTCAGGAGATGCGAAATGAGGAAGCTGTTGGCCACGGCCGCATTCCTTTTGGCGAGCACCGCTGCGCAGGCGCAGTACACTTTCGACTATGGCGGACGTACCATCCGCATCGATCCCGATCGCGGCACGGTGCAAATCCCCGGCGTGTACGACAACACCGGCCAGAGCAAGGCGAAGAAAACCAAGAACGATGCCAAGGGGACTCCAAAATCGGACCCGCAGGCACCGCAACAAGCCAAGGCTGACCCGCAGGCGCCCGCCAATCCAGCGCCGGCCCCGGCGCTGGTCACGGCGCCCCCGGCGGCCGAGCAGGCCCCTGTCCAAGCCCCCGTCCAAGCTCCCGTCCAAGCTCCCGTGGCCGTCGCGCCTCCTGCCCCGCCGGCGCCTCCGGCCGCCACGGCGAACAATGCCCCGGCCGAAGAGGCGCTTGTGCCGCCGCCTCAGCCGGCCCCGAGTGCTGCCCCGACGGTGGCCGCCGTACCGCCCGCACCGCCGCCGCCGCCCGCCCCGATCGTCGCAGCCGCGCCCCCGGCGCCATCTCCGCCTCCCGTCCCGGCGCCTGCGCCTGCCCCCGTTCAGTCGGCCGCCGTCGCGCCGCCGGCTCCCGCAACCGCGCCCACGCGCGACCTCAATTCACCGCTCGGGGTCTGGCTCACCGAGGAGAAGGAAGGCAAGGTCCGGATCGAGCAATGCGGCAGCAATCTCTGCGGCTACTCGGTCGATTCGAAATCGAACCAGAATGGCGAGCAGGTTCTGATCAACATGAAGCCCGGCAAGGACCAGAACAAGGACCAGAAATGGTCCGGCCGCATCCTCGATCCGAACTCCGCCTCGACCTATGATTCAACCATCGCGCTGAAGGGCACCGATCGCCTGCGCGTGCAGGGCTGCGCCTTCGGCGGCATGTTCTGCGGCGGCCAGACCTGGACGCGTGTGAACTGACTTCGGGGCGACACCTCTGACCGACAAAGGGACCCGCAGCGCGGGTCCCTTTTGCTTTTGCCGCCAAATCGATTGCGACGTGCGCGACATCACAGAGCCCGTCGCGCGCGTGACAGCCCTCACATCGCCGGTTCCGAGGCCGTGACACGATGCCCGCATGATCAACCCTAGGGGCGTGTCATGAACGGATTTCGCAAGGCTCTCTTCGCCACCATCATTGTCATCGCGTTGCCGGCCGCGCAGGCCAGCGCCAGCACTTTCGACGGCGCATGGAATGTCCGTATCTCGTCGTCGAGCGAGACCTGTGGTAACGGCTCGACCGTCGCGATCGGCATCAACAACGGTCAGATCGCCTCGAGCAGCGCCATGGTGACGGCGTCAGGCCGCGTCGCGGACGCGGGCAGCATCAACGTCACCTTGAGCACCGGCATCAAGCGCGCTGTCGGCTTCGGCCGGCTCAGCGGCACTTCGGGCTCCGGCACCTGGCGCGGCAGCATGTGCACGGGCACGTGGACGGCGGAGCGGATGTAAGCGCTCTTGTCCCGGACGAGCAGCGACGCAAAGCGTCGCTGCGCAAAGCCGGGTCACGCAAACTAGCCGACCGCCGCGCCGTATTCCGCGTCGGTCACCGGCTCCAACCAGGTCGAGAACACGCCGTCGAGCGCTTCCTGCATGGCGATGTGAGTCATGCCGTTGGTTGGCGACCCGCCGTGCCAGTGCAGCTCGCCCGGTGGAATCCAGACGGTGTCGCCGGGGCGGATTTCGATGACAGGCCCGCCCTTGGTCTGGACCCGGCCAACCCCCGAGATCACATAGAGCGTCTGCCCGAGCGGATGGTGATGCCAGTTGGTGCGCGCGCCCGGCTCGAACGAGACGCGCGAACAGTTCAGCCGCGCCGGCGCGGGCGCCATGATCACGGGGTCCTGCCAGACGGTGCCGGTGAAGTGTTCCCCGGGCGCGCGGCGTGTCGGCCGCGTGCCTGCAACAGTGATCTCCATTGGATTTACCTCGTTTCCTTGCCTGTTACTTCTTGCTTGCTGCGTAGCGCGCCTTGGTCTCGGCGTTCATGGGATAGAGGCCCGGGAGCACCGCGCCATTGTTCACTTCGTTGACGATCCAGGCTTCCATCCGCTCCTGCTCGACACCCTCATTGAGCACGTGTTCGAGCATCGCCTGCGGGATCAGCACGCAGCCGTCCTGGTCTGCGACCACGATGTCGTTCGGGAACACCGCAACGCCGCCGCAGCCGATCGGCTCGCCCCAGCCGACGAAGGTCAGGCCGGCAACCGACGGCGGCGCGGCATAGCCGTCGCACCAGACCGGCAGGTTGGTGCCGAGCACGCCCTCGACGTCACGCACGACACCGTCGGTGACGAGTGCGGTGACGCCGCGCTTCATCATGCGCGCGCACAGGATGTCGCCGAAGATGCCGGCGTCGGTGATGCCCATGGCATCGACCACGGCGATGCAGCCCTCCGGCATCGCCTCGATCGCGGTGCGGGTCGAGATCGGCGACGACCAGGATTCCGGCGTCGCCAGATCCTCGCGGGCCGGCACGAAGCGCAGCGTGAAGGCCGGTCCCACCAGGCGCGGCAGACCCGGGCGCAGCGGACGCGCGCCGCGCATCCAGATGTTGCGCAGGCCCTTCTTCAGCAGGACCGTGGTGATGGTGGCAGTGGTGATGCCGGCGAGGGTCTTGCGGGCTTCGGGGGACAGCGACATGGAAACAGACGAGCTCCGGATGGGCGGGAAAGAACGCGCGCATCTTGCGGGGTGCGGGCCTTGCGTCAAGGGCCAAGAGGATACCAATCATGCAGGGCCGCAGCGCAGTTATGCGTCGCGATAACAAGGCTTTATCGCCTCCCCCTGCATTAATTTATTGGACTTGCGGGCGCATTTACGCGAAGCAGGAACGAGCGGAGCTCAAGGCCGAGCCCGCGTATCTCCAGAAGCCCGATTTCGACAGCCCATGTCCGCGACGCTTCCCCCGCCCCGCCTTCTGCCCAGTGGCGACAGCGCCGTCACGGTCGAGTTCAGCCGTACCATCGACGACGACGCCAACCAGCGCGTGCTCGCGCTCGACAAGGTGCTCGCAGCAAGTCTGATCGATGGCATCACCGAGTCCGTGCCGACCTATCGCTCGCTGCTGGTGCACTACGATCCCGGCAAGATCGGCTTCGATGCTCTTGGCGAAAAGCTGCTCGCGCTCGCCAGCCAGCCGCTGCCGCCAGCCACTAAGGCGCGCCGCTGGCGTATTCCCGTCGCCTATGGCGGCGAGCATGGCATCGACCTCGAGGACGTCGCGAAGGCGCTGAACACCACACCCGACGACATCGTCGCGCGCCACGTCGCCGGCGACTACAAGGTTGCCATGATCGGCTTCACGCCGGGCTGGTCCTATCTCAGCGGCCTCGACAAATCCCTGCAGATGTCGCGGCGGCAGTCACCGCGGCTGCTGACGCCTGCCGGCACGATCTCGATCGGCGGCATCCAGGCCGGAATCCAGTGCCTCGCAGCGCCGAGCGGCTGGCACCTGCTCGGCCGCACGCCGGTGCGGACTTATCAGCTCCACCGCAATCCGACCTTCCTCACCGAACCCGGCGATCGCGTGACGTTTTTCGCCATCGACCACAAGACGTTCGAGGAACAGGACCGCGCCGCCGAGGCCGGCGAGATCATCGCCGAGCAGGTGGTCGCATGAGCCGGCTCGTGATCGCCAGCATCGGGCCCGCAAGCTCGGTCCAGGACGGCGGACGCCATGGCGCGCAACGCTATGGCCTGACGGTCAGCGGAGCGATGGACCGCCTGTCGCTCGCGGCAGCCAACACGCTTGTCGGCAACGAACCATTCGCAGCCGTTGTCGAGGTCGGCCCGTTCGGCGCCTCGTTCACCGCGCGCGACGGTGCCGTGCGCGTCGCGATGTCAGGCGCGCCACGGAATGCGGACGTTGCGGGAAGTCCGGTGGCCATGGACACATCGGTGACGCTGAAGGACGGCGAGACGCTGACGCTGGGTTTTGCTCGCGGTGGTGCGTTCACCTATCTGGCGATCGAAGGCGGGATCAAGGGCGAGCCGGTGTTCGGCAGTCTCGCGGTCAACGCCCGGGCCGGTCTCGGCAGCCCCTACCCGCGCCCGCTGCAGGCCGGCGACGAATTCACCGTCGATGCCGCAAGCGGTGCACCGGAATTGCGCATCGAACTGCCGAAGCCGTCGAGCGGCCCGATCCGGGTTCTGCTGGGCCCGCAGGACGACGAATTCGACGACGTCAGCAAGGCGCTGTTCCTCGACAGCGAGTGGAAGATCTCGGCGACCTCCGATCGCATGGGCTACCGGCTCGAGGGCCCCGCGATCAAGCATCTGCACGGCCACAACATCGTCTCCGACGGAACGGTCAACGGCAGCATCCAGGTGCCCGGCAACGGCGCGCCGATCGCGCTGATGATGGACCGCGGCACCTCCGGCGGCTACCCGAAGATCGCGACCGTGATCACGGCCGATGTCGGCCGCCTCGCGCAGACCTCGGCAGGAACCGCGTTCCGCTTCAAGGCGGTCGGCATGACCGAGGCGCAGGACGAGGCGAAGAAATTTGCGCAGCTGATCCGCAACCTGCCCGATCGCCTGCGCTCCGCCGACACCGTCGCGCTCAACATCGAAGCGCTCAGCGATGCCAACGTCGCGGGCTATGCTGTCAGTGCCGTCGACGCCGGGACCTGGCAGGTTGCGGACGAGCCGTAAACGACAAGACGACCAGAGACGGAGAGCACCCCATGAAGACGATCGATCTCAATTGCGATCTCGGCGAAGGTTTTGGCGCGTGGGAGATGGGCAATGATGCCGCCATGATCGAACTGGCGAGCTCGGTCAATGTCGCCTGCGGCTTCCACGCCGGCGACCCAGATATCATGCGCCGGACGGTCGAGCTGGCGAAAGCGCGTGGCGTCTCGGTCGGCGCGCATCCTGGCTATCGCGACCTGCACGGCTTCGGACGGCATCCGATCGCGGGCCTGAAGGCCTCCGAGATCGAGAACCTCGTCGCCTACCAGATCGGCGCGTTGCAGGCGATCGCGACCGCGGCCGGCCACAAGGTGACGCATGTGAAGGCGCATGGCGCCCTCTCGAACGTCGCCTGCGAGGACGACATGACGGCAAAGGCGATCGCAGCCGGCATCAAGGCGGTGGATCCCAGCCTGATTTTCGTCGTGCTCGCCAATTCGAAGTTGGTGAAGGCCGGCGAAGCCGCCAATCTGCCGATGGTGCATGAGGTGTTCGCCGACCGTGCCTACGAGGACGACGGCAATCTCGTCTCGCGCAAGAAGCCCGGTGCGGTGCTGCACGAGGCCAAGGCCATCGCCGACCGCGTGGTGCGTATGGTGCAGGACGGCGCGGTGGTCTCGGTCACCGGCAAGGTTATCAAGATGCGAACCGATACGGTCTGCATCCATGGCGACACGCCCGGCGCCGTCGACATCGCGCGCGGCTTGCGGCAGGCGTTGAAGGATGCAGGCATCGAGGTCGCGCCGTTCAAGCGCGGGGCGTGATCAGAACGGGTGCACCGACAGCGTGCCGAACACGATCGCGGCGATGACGGCGAAGGCGCTGTACATCGCGGCATGATGCACGCTCGCACCGGTCCGCCGCGAGAGCGAGCGCGCGTAGAAGTGCAGCCTGGCTTCCGCCGATAGTTCGCGCATGGTCGATCTCCAACGCCCCATTTGCGGGATTATGAGGGATCAACCGGGGTGGCGGGCAAGAGACCCGCGGAAATAGCGATGTGGGTTCTCTGAAAACCCTGCATCGCAGGAGCAAATTCTCCCCACCCCCCAAGTTCCGAGAATCTTATTCGTTCAAATCCGAGCCAGTTGGAACCGGCCCGGATAACGGCAGGATGACAGCTAGTAGACGTCGGCCTGGAAACGGCCGGTCTTCTTGAGCTCGGCGACAAAACTAACGGCTTCGTCGGTCGAACGCGCCCCGAACTGGGCGACGATATCGACCAGTGCGCGCTCGACGTCCTTGGCCATGCGCTTGGCATCGCCGCAGATGTAGAGATGCGCCCCCTCGGCAAGCCACGTCCACAGCTCGCGGCCGACCTCGCGCATGCGATCCTGCACGTAGAATTTCTTCTCGCCGTCGCGCGACCAGGCCAGCGACATGCGCGTGAGCAGGCCCGAGGTCTTCATCGCGTTGAGCTCCTCCTGGTAGAAGAAGTCGCAATCGCTGCGCTGATGGCCGAAGAACAGCCAGTTCTTGCCGGGCGCACCGGTCGCCTTGCGGTCGAACAGGAAGGCGCGGAACGGCGCAATGCCGGTGCCGGGGCCGATCATGATGATCGGCGTCTTCGGATCCTGAGGCAGGCCGAAATTGTGCGCCTTCTGCACATAGACCTTGAGCTTCTCGCCTTCCGCGATGCGCTCGCCGAGGAAGGTCGAGGCGACGCCGATGCGCTTGCGTTTGCCGATCACGTAGCGCACGGAATCGACCGTCAGCGACAGCCTTCCAGGCGTCGCATTATGCGAGGACGAGATCGAATAGAGCCGCGGCTGCAGCGGCTCCAGCGCCTCCACGAAGGCTTCGGGATGCGGCCGCGTGCCCGAAAACTTCTGCAGCGCCGCCATGACGTCGAGCGTGGCGGCGTCGCCATCGGGATCCTCGCCCTGCGCCAGCGCCCGCGCCCTCTCGCGCTGCGCGCCGCCGGTGATGAAGGAGAGCAGCTCGAACAACGTGTCGGGCGCCGGCGATAGCGAGACATCGTCGATCAGCACCTCGCGCAGCGTCTTGCCGTTGACCTCAGTGGTGTGGGAGGCGCCGAGCAACGCGATGACCTGGTCGACGAGACCGAGCTCGTTGCGGGCGAACACGCCAAAACTGTCACCGACGACATAGTCGAGCTTGCTCTCGGAAAGGTCGAACTCGACGTGATAGGTTTCCTTCTCCGACTTTCCCCTGTTGAGAAGACGGCGCGACAGGAAGGTCGCCGCAACGGGGTTGTCGCGCGAGCGGCCGGGCTCTGCGATCGTCACCGTCACGGCGGGGGCCGCCACTGTGTCTTGCTTGTCAGCCGGCTTGGCCGCCGGCGCCTTGTCCAGCTCTTCGTTCAGCGACTTCAGCATCCGCGCGGTTTCCTTGCCGCCGGGGACGCAAAGGTTGAGCCGCGCTTCACTGCGGCTCGCGATCGCCTCCGAATAGTCGTGGCAATTGTAGCCGCACTGCCCGCAATCCTGCTGCGCCATCGCCGCCATCATCTTGCGCCGCACGGGACGGCCTTCGGCAAGCTTCATCCGATCGGCAATCGGCATGGTCTGGTCGTGCCAGGGCGCTTCACCGTCGTCACCATCACCGGCCTGCATGACGGCGGCGCCCTGCTCCGCCGACAGCGGCGTGGCCGCCTCAGGCGACAGCAACCCGGCAAAGAAGCCGTTCAGCCAGGAGCGTTGCGCGTCGGAGAACGGGGCGCTCGTGGGAATGATGTCGAGCTTGGGTGGAGGGCTGATCTGGTTCATGAGGACACCTCGGCATCGGCAAGCTTGCGCAGCGTCTCGCCGTCGTGGCGGCGCGCAAAGGACAGGAAGGTTTCGGCGGGCGACGAGCGATGGGCGATGTAGGCCTTGAGCAGCCCTTCGACCGTCTTCGGCGCATCTTCGGCCTTGAGGTCGTGATAGACCTCCTGCCCGACGTCGGCGTCAGGACCGAACCCGCCGCCGGTGAAGAGATGATAGCCCTCCACCGTGTCCTCCTCGTTGACAGGCACGCGCGCCCCGATCAGGCCGATGTCGCTGATGTAGTGCTGGGCACAGGAATGGTGGCAGCCGGTGACATGGATGTTGACCGGCTTGTCCATCTCGACGCGCGGCTCGCACCAATCGCCGATCTCGGCAGCGTGGCGCTTGGTGTTGGAGGCGGCAAAGCGGCAGCCGGCATTGCCGGTGCAGGCGATCAGGCCGGCGCGGATATGCGACGCCTCGACCGCAAGCCCGATCTGCTTGATCGCCGCGATGGCAAGTTCGACATTCTCCTCGCGCACCCCTGATATCAGCAGGTTCTGCCAGACGGTCAGACGGATCTCGCCGTCACCGAGGTCCCGCGCCACCTTGGCGAGGCCCCGCATCTGATCGCTGCTGATCTTGCCGAGCGTCAGCGACACGCCGATCCAGTTCAAGCCGTTCTGCTTCTGCCTGTGCACGCCGATATGCGCCATGCGGTCCGCGGCCGGTCGTGGCGCAAACGCTTCTTCCGGCACGCGCGTCAACGGCGTCTTCAGCTGTTCCTCGACCAGCTTGAGGAAGCCGTCATGGCCCATGGCGTCGAGCACGTATTTCAGCCGCGCCTTGTTGCGGTTGGTGCGATCGCCGTGCTCGATGAACACGCGCACGATCGCGTCGGCAACGGCGGTAGCGTCTTCAGGCTTGACGACGATGCCGGAATATTTCGCAAAGTCCTTGTGACCGGTGATGCCGCCGAGACCGAGGCGGAACCAGACCCCGGGCTCGACGCCGAAGCCGTCCTTCACCTCATACGCCGTGAAAGCGATGTCGTTGGTCTCTTCGAGCACGGCGATCCTGCCGGCACCGTCGAAGGCGACGTTGAACTTGCGCGGCAAGCCATACAACGAGCGATCGTTCAGGATGTGGTAGTGCCACTCGCGCGCATAAGGCCGCGTGTCGATCAGCTCCTGCGGATCGATGCCTGCCGTCGGCGTTCCCGTCACGTTGCGGATGTTGTCGGCGCCCGAGCCACGCGAGCACAGGCCGAGATCCTGAATGCCCTCGATCAGCTTGACGGCGTTCTTCGGCGGGATCTCGCGAAGCTGCAGGTTGGCGCGCGTCGTGACGTGGCTGTAAGGCCCGCACGTTTCATCGGCGAGATCGGCAAGGCCGGCCAGCTGCCAGTGCTTCATGATGCCGTTCGGAATGCGCAGACGGCACATGTAGGAGTCCTGCGTCGGCGCGACGTAGAAGATGCCGTAATAACGCCAGCGAAAATTGTCCGCCGGGCTCGGCGGCGTATTGTCGAGCGCCTGCTGACGGAGACGCGGATACGCATCGAAGGGATGCTCGTCGCGCTTGACCTTCTCCTGGTCGGCGAGCTTCTTGCCCGCGGCGATGACCTTGTCCTGCGCCTTGATGTGCACGGCATCGGGACCGGTCGGCTCGGCATTCGCCTTGCCGGCGCCGCCGCCAAGACCGCGACCGACGCGACTGATCTGCAGACCGGTCGTGAAGCCTTCGAGATAGCGTTTCTGGTCGTCGGTAAAGTCGACTGAGACGGTGTCGATTTTCATGGTCAGTAACGAAGCTCCTGCGGCCACCTGGGTGGTATCGACGGAAAGTGCACGACCCGCGAGGAGCTCGGCTGGCTCGAGAGCCGGCTGTGCACCCAACGGTCCGATCAGCTTCGTTGCTGGGGACTGGCGCAGCAGGCGTCTGTGACAGGCTGGCCGCACTGCAACATTCAAGTTGCGTGCCAGCTTCGAAGAAATGAAAATGTGTGGAGTATCAGTCAGTTAAGGGCGCCCGCGGGAACTCCGGCCTCTGGGACTCTTATGAAATTCGAGCAGTCGGCCTAAAATTTAGACTCGGATCTCCAGCGCTCAAAAACGATGCAGGCCCGAATCAGACTCTCCAGCGGCCCACCTCGAAGGCTTCAAGATGCCCCCGAATATTGGCGGGATCGAAAGCCGGCCCGGCGAATGCGCCGAACGCCGCGGGGGCCTGGGCGGGCGGCCGCCGGCCGAGGGCGCCGTCGTAGAGATCGGGCCTGAACACGGCCATGGCCGTCTTGACGCCGTCGGGCGTCAGCGTCGTCTGCCCCCAGCGCACCATCTGCGCATAGAGCCAGGCGGCCTGGACCGGATCGGGGCGCCCTGCTTCCTCGCGTCCCACCAGAAGGTAGCTGCCGCTCTCGCGAAAGGTGCCGTCCGGCGAAATCTTGAGGCGTCCCGTGAGGGTGCGCTGGATGACTTCGGCATCGACGCCGATCCGCTCGGGCTGCGCCAGGATCCGCGCCGCTTCGGTGCGGTTTTCCGGATGCTCGATGAATTCGGCGGCTTTCACCGCCGCGCGCACCAGGCTGGCCACCACGTCCGGATTCTTGTCGGCCCAGACCTGGCGGAGCGCCAGCACCTTCTCCGCCGCATGGGCCAGGATGTCGGAGACGAAATGCAGGATGTGGCCGATCCCGAGATCGACCGCGATCGAATTCCAGGGCGCGCCGACGCAAAACGCATCGACATGACCATTGGCGAGACTGTCGACCATATAGGGCGGCGGCAGCACCACCAGCCGCACGTCCTCGTCGGGATCGACGCCGGCCGCCGCCATCCAGAACCGCAATTGGTAATTGTGGGTCGAGAACGGGAAGGTCATGCCGAAGGTCAACGGGTCGGCCCCCGCCTTGCGCCGCTTGGCAACCACACGCGCCAACGCTTTTGCCGTGGCGAGCGGATCGAAGCGGTCGCCGTCGATCTCCTCCATCAGCGCGGCATGAAGCGCAGGCGAGACCGTGATCGCGTTGCCGTTGATGCCGAGATTGAAGGGCGCCGCGATCGGCACCTTGACGTGACCGAGACCGAGCGAGGACGCGATCGCGACGGGCGCGAGCAGATGCGCGGCGTCGAACAAGCCAATATTGAGCTTGTCGCGGACGTTGGACCAGGAGACCTCGCGGACCAGTTCGACCTCGAGCCCTTCGGCCGCGGCAAATCCCTTGTCGACGGCAACGATCAGCGCTGCGGCGTCGACCAGCGGAATGAATCCGATGCGGAGGTGAGCGGTCATTTCAACATCTCCGACGCGGTGATGATCGACTGGGCGATCTCACCGATTTTCTTCTTCTCGCGCATCGCGGTGGAGCGCAGCAGCACATAAGCCTCGTCCTCGGTCAGGCCCTTCACCTTCATCAGGATGCCCTTGGCCTTCTCGATGACCTTGCGATCCTCAAGCTGCGACTTGGTGCGCTCCAGTTCCTCCTGGAGTTTTGCGAAGGCATTGAAGCGCGACACGCAGAGGTCGAGGATCGGCTTGATGCGCTCCTTCCTCAGCCCGTCGACGATATAGGCGGAGACCCCCGCCTCGACCGAGGCCTGGATCGAGGATGAATCGCTCTGGTCGACGAACATCGCGATCGGCCGCTTCACGGCGCGGCTGACCTGGAACATCGCTTCCAGCACGTCGCGGCTGGGGTTTTCCAGATCGATCAGGATGATATCAGGGTCGACCGCATAAATACGGGCGAGCAGGCTTTGCATCTCGCTGATATGGACGATCTGCGTGAATCCGGCCTCCCGCAACCCTTCCTCGAGGATCGCAGCCCGGATCGGGCTTTCGTCGACGATCACGATTTTGGGCGACTGTTCGGCGCTCATTGCTCACTCACCACCAGTGATTCATCCATAGCATGCCCGCGAGCCATGCAAAGGGTTGTAATTATGGGCAATTGGGACTAGCTCAACCCTGTCAATCAGGCAGATTTGGATATGGATCAGACGGCCGCGCCGAAGGTCAGCTTCGTGTCGCTCGGGTGCCCCAAGGCTTTGGTGGATTCCGAGCGCATCATCACGCGCCTGCGCGCCGAGGGCTACGAGCTTGCCCGCAAGCATGACGGGGCCGACATCGTCATCGTCAACACCTGCGGCTTCCTCGACAGCGCCAAGCAGGAATCGCTCTCGGCGATCGGCGAGGCCATGGCCGAGAACGGCAAGGTGATCGTGACCGGCTGCATGGGCGCGGAACCCGAGCAGATCGAGCAGGCCTATCCCGGCGTGCTCTCGATCACCGGCCCGCAGCAATATGAGAGCGTGCTGGACGCGGTGCATCGCGCGCTGCCGCCCGCCCACAATCCACATCTCGATCTGGTGCCGCCGCAGGGCATCAAGCTGACGCCCCGGCACTACGCCTATTTGAAGATTTCCGAAGGCTGCAACAACCGCTGCACTTTCTGCATCATTCCGAAGCTGCGCGGCGACCTGGTCTCGCGACCTGCCAACGACGTGCTGCGCGAGGCCGAGCGCCTGGTCGACGCCGGCGTCAAGGAACTGCTGGTGATCTCGCAGGACACCTCGGCCTACGGCGTCGATCTCAAATACGCCGAGAGCCCGTGGAAGGATCGCCAGGTCCGCGCCAAATTCATCGACCTCGCGCGCGAGCTCGGCGAACTCGGCGCCTGGGTGCGGCTGCAATACGTCTACCCCTACCCGCATGTCGACGAGGTCATCGCGCTGATGAACGAGGGCAAGGTGCTGCCCTATCTCGACATCCCGTTCCAGCATGCGAGCCCCGATGTGCTGAAGGCGATGAAGCGTCCGGCGACGCAGGACAAGACGCTGGCGCGCATCAAGCGCTGGCGCGAGCAATGTCCCGATCTCGCTTTGCGCTCGACCTTCATCGTCGGCTTCCCCGGCGAAACCGATGCCGACTTCGCCTATCTGCTCGACTGGCTGGACGAAGCAGAGATCGATCGGCTCGGCTGCTTCAAATACGAGCCCGTTGCCGGCGCGACCGCGAACGCGATCGAGAACCCCGTGCCAGAAGAGATCAAGCAGGAGCGCTACAACGCGCTGATGGCGCGCCAGCAGAAGATTTCCGCACGCAGGCTGAAGCGCAAGGTCGGCACGCGCCAGCAGATCATCATCGACGAGGTCGGCCCGACCGTCTCGAAAGGCCGCTCCAAGGCCGATGCGCCGGAGATCGACGGCGCCGTCTACCTGTCGAGCCGCCGCCCCTTGCGCGTTGGCGAGATCGTCACCGCCAAGATCGAGCGCGCCGATCAGTACGACCTGCACGGCTGCGTGGCGGGATTCTGAGAGCCTTCCTGCACGCTGATGCGGCCACAGCGTCATGGCCGGGCTTGTCCCGGCCATCCACGTCTTGATGCGCGGCATAAGGAACGTGGATGCCCGGGACAAGCCCGGGCATGACGACCTCTTGCAAATGTTCAATGCGATAGTGCAGCCGCTAACGTCGCTGGAACAACCGCTCAGTCACGCCAGCGACGCCTGCTGTTCGTCGCGTGCGGCGAACACTTCCTTGGCTGCGAACAGCCCGTTCAGCGCCGCCGGGAAGCCCGCATAGACGGCCATCTGCATGATGATCTCCACGATCTCGTCGCGAGATAGTCCGACGTTCAGACCCGCCTCGAGATGCACCTTGAGCTGAGGCGCGGCATTTCCGAGTGCCGTCAGCGCGGCGATTGTCGCGATCTCGCGATCGCGCAGACCGAGGTCCGGGCGGCAGTAAATGTCGCCGAACGGAAACTCGATCACGTATCGTGCGAAATCCGGAGCAATGTCGGCGAGTGAGGCGACGACCGCTTCACCAGCTCTGCCGTCAATGCGTGACAGGGCCCGCTGGCCGCGATCGAAGCGGCTTTCGTCTTGTGTTTGGGCGTGCGTCATTTTCCTTCGTCCTCTGTTCGTCGCTGGCATAGCCGGCGATCTTGGTATCAAGGACGAGCAGGCATTCCTGGAGTTCGGCGATCTGCGTGCGCACCTGTTCCCGGTGGACTTCCAGGATCTGCCGCCGGCTTGTGCCGGTAGCGTCGCCTTCGTCACGCAGCGCCGCGTAACGCAACATGTCCCGGATCGGCATTCCCGTGGTCTTGAGCCGACCGAGGAATTCGATCCATCTGAGGATCGATGCGTCGAAGTCACGCTGGCCGGAGCGATCCCGGTCGGCGTATGGCAGCAGCCCGATGCGCTCATAGTAACGCAGCGTGTGCGTCGACAGGCCGGTTCGTTTTGCGAGGTCGCCGATCTTCATGTGTGCCCGTTCCCGTACTGACGCGCGTACAGATACCCCTTCGAGCGCGCTCTAAGTCAAGGGGGATCGAAGGTGCAAAGATTTCGGCGCGCCGGCTGGGCGGCAGCGTCGCGGCACTCCGAGCTTCAGGATCCCGCGAGCCATTTCGGCACCCAGCGCTCCGGCCGCGGCGCGCGGGCGAGATCGGCTTGCGCCTCCGACAGCTTCGCCGGCTCGCCGTCGATGCTCGGGCGCACATCATATTCGAAGTTGGGCATGACGCGGCCGTCGGCATAGAGGCCGAATTTCATCGCGTACCACAGCCCGAGCTCGGGCTGCGCCTTCCGCATCTCCTCGCGCAGATCGCGCAACAGGGATTCGATCGCGGCGGCTTCCGCGAACGGTTGCGGTCCGCGCGACAGGACGCGCGCCTGGTGTTGCCTGCCGACGATCGCGATCTCGAAGCTCGTCTTGTCCCAGGGCTTCTTGCCCTTCGGCAGATGCGCGGCGAGGCGCCAGCCGAGTTCGGCCATCAAGCGATGATTGGCCCAATAGTCTTCGCGATCCCGGCTCCATTTTTCCATGAAGCCGCGAAAGTCGGGCAGCTCCGACGGATCGTCATCGCCCGCCGCCATCTCCCCGCTCAGCCGTCCGGAGAGCCACTGCGCGAGCTCGACCGTCTGGCATTCGACTTCGTCGTGCGGCAGCAGATCGTGCCACGCCTTGTCGAATTGTTGCGACGTCAGTTTTGCGAGCAGGCCATCGAGGCTCGGCGCCAGCAGCTCGTAATCACCCTCGGACCCAAGCCCCACGATCGGCGGATTGTCGCGGTCGAGACCCGCGCCATACCAGCCGCCAACAGCCGAGCCATCCGGCAGCCGCATGAACAGCGAAAACCTGTCGCGCAACGGACTGCCGTCGACAATCGGCGCCTGATCGGAAAACTGGCCTTGCAGTGAGAAGCAACCGACGCTGCCCCAGGGCCGTCCCTTCAGCCAGCCGGCGAAGTCCAGCAACAGCGACGGCGCCTCGATGCCCGGCGGAAACGCGCCGCGAATGCTGTCGAGGTCGATCGGATAAGGCGTGTTGGACAAGGCTTAAAACTATCTGGTTGGTCCCGCCCCTCTTGGTCCGAACCGTGATGCGTTCGGTTCGAGCCAATTCGCGTCCTGTGATCACAAACGCGCTAGAGACGTGATGGTTTCCAGGCGCGCATCTTTCACCTGCCCATGCACGCTCGGCGAGTGGTCTGTAAAAGGCCCGCTTGACAAGCCCCGCCATTCGCATGTATTGCCGCGCCCCATGATCAACGCTCGGACCCATCAGCGCACCGAAATGCTCCGCCGTCGCTTCCGCGACGATGAGAGGGTGCGCCATGTCCGACGACGCCGCTGAACCACTAAATTCAGCGTAAGTTTTCGAAAAGGCCGCACCCGCAAGGTGCGGCCTTTTTGCTTTTCGCGCGCCCTTTCCACCCGCCTCCCAGATCTTCCTGCCCCAAGAGGAGTTCGACATGACCAACGCCACCCATCCGTATGACGCGCTGATGGACATCACCGCCCGGCCCAAGGCCGTGTTCGTCCGCGGCGCCGGCTCCTACCTCTGGGACGACAGCCGCAAGCGCTATCTCGATTTCGTGCAGGGCTGGGCCGTCAACTGCCTCGGCCACTCCCCGCCCGCGATCGCCGACGCGCTTGCCGCGCAGGCCAAGCGGCTGCTGACGCCGAGCCCGGCCTTCTACAACGAGCCCAGCCTGAAGCTCGCGCAGGCACTGGTCGCAAACAGCGCGTTCGATCAGGTGTTCTTTGCCAACTCGGGCGCGGAAGCCAATGAGGGCGCGATCAAGCTCGCGCGCAAATATGGCAGCATCCACAGAGGTGGCGCGTTCGAGATCATCAGCTTCGAAGGCGGCTTTCATGGCCGCACGCTGGCGACGATGTCGGCCTCGGGCAAGAAGGCCTTTGAGCCGCTGTTCGAGCCGAAGGTCGCCGGCTTCAAGAAGGCGAAGCTCAACGACATCGCGTCGGTCGAAAAGCTGATCAACGACAACACCGTCGCTGTGATGCTCGAGCCGATCCAGGGGGAATCAGGCGTATGGCCGGCGACCGATCAGTTCTTGCAGGAATTGCGCGCCCTCACCGATGCCCATGGCCTCCTCCTGATCTTCGACGAGATCCAGACCGGGATGGGCCGGACCGGCAAGCTCTTCCACTACGAGCACACCGGCATCGCGCCCGACATCATGACGCTCGGCAAGGGCATCGGCGGCGGCGTGCCGCTCGCAGCGCTGCTTGCGACCGAACGCGCGGCCTGCTTCGAGCACGGCGACCAGGGCGGCACGTTCAACGGCAACCCGATCATGTGCGCGGTGGGGCTTGCGGTGCTCGACGAAGTCAACAAGCCGGACTTCCTGAAGACGGCGACCGAAACCGGGCTGCTGCTCGAAAGCGAGCTGCAGAAGGTCTCGGCGCGGCATGGGCTTGGCGAAGTGCGAGGCCGCGGGCTCCTGCTCGCGCTCAACCTCAAGCTGCCGATCGCACCCGGCATCGTCGCGCAGGCGTTCGAGGCCGGCGTGCTCCTCAACGCGCCGCAGGTCGACACGCTGCGCTTCATGCCGGCGCTGAACGTCACGCGGGCCGAGATCGCCGAGATGATCGATTGTCTCGACGGGATCTTGACCAGGGCCGGCGCGGCACGGCGCGTGGCGTAAGCTCGTCATTGCGAGAAGCGCAGCGATGAAGCAATCCAGACTGCCTCGACGGAAAGATTCTGGATTGCTTCGCTTCGCTCGCAATGACCGTGAGTTACGGCTTCAGGATCGACGCGCCCGTGGTCTTGCGACTCTCGAGATCGATATGCGCCTTGGCGGCGTCCTTGAGCGCGTAGGCATGGTTGATCGGCACGTGCAGCTTGCCGTTGATGACGGCGGCGAACAGCGTGTCGGCGCCTTCCAGCAATTCCTTGCGCGTGCCGATATAGTCGTTGAGCTTGGGCCGGGTCGCAAACAGCGAGCCGTGAGTGTTGAGCTCGGCGATCGAGAACGGCGGCACCGGGCCCGAGGCATTGCCGAAGGAGACGAACATCCCGCGCGGCTTCAGGCAGGACAGCGAGCCCGGGAACGTCGCCTTGCCGACGCCGTCATAGACAACGTCGCAACCCTCGTTGCGACTGATCTGTTTGACGCGCGCGACGAAGTCTTCCTCGTTGTAGAGGATGACGTGGTCGCAGCCATTGGCCTCGGCAAGCGCAGCCTTCTCGCGCGAGCCGACGGTGCCGATGACGTGGGCGCCCATGGCCCTCGCCCATTGGCAGGCGAGCAGGCCGATGCCGCCGGCCGCGGCATGGATCAGCACGCGATGATGCGGCTCGACCTTGAAGGTCTTGTGCAGGAGATACCAGACCGTCAGCCCCTTCAGCATCAGCACGGCGCCCTGCTCGTGGGTGATGTGGTCGGGCAGCTTGACCAGCCGCTCCCAGGGAATGTTGCGCTCCCCGGTATAGGCGCCGAGATTGTGGTAGTAGGCGACGCGGTCGCCCGGATGGAAATTCGTCACGCCGGCCCCGACTGCGAGAACCTCGCCCGAGGCCTCGTTGCCGGCGATGAAGGGCAGCCCCGGCGCCTTGTAGAGGCCGGTGCGGTAATAGACGTCGATGAAGTTCAGGCCGACGGCATGCTGTCGGATGCGCACCTCGCCGGGGCCGGGCGCCGGAACGTCGACGCTCTCATAGACCAGGGCTTCGGGGCCTCCGACCTTGTGCACACGGACGGCTTTGGTCATCACCTGACCTCCTCTTCTCGCGGGGCCAGCGAAAGACATCGCGCCCGCCTTGTCAACTCGACGCCGGCTGGAACGCCTAGACCGACGGCTTGCCGGTGTTCCTGCGATTGCGCTTGGCCAGCACGTTGAAGAACTCGACCGCCGCCGAGAACGCAATCGCGAAATAGATGTAGCCGCGCGGGATGTGGAATTGGAATCCGTCCGCGACCAACGCAACGCCGATCAGCACCAGGAAAGCCAGCGCCAGCATTTTCGTGGTCGGATGCTCCGCGACGAATCGCGACACCGGCCCGGACGAAATGTACATGATCAGGCAGGCGATCACGACGGCCGCGATCATGATCTCGAGGTCCTGCGCCATGCCGATCGCCGTGATGATCGAGTCCAGCGAGAACACCATGTCGATGATCACGATCTGCACGATGACCCAGAAGAAAGCGTTCCGAGGGGACTTCGCGTCGCCCTCGTCGTCATCGGCTTCGACCTCACCATGGATCTCGTGCGTCGCCTTCGCGATCAGGAACAGGCCGCCGCCGATCAGGATGAGGTCGCGCCAGGAGAAGCCATAGCCCGAAAACGAAAACACCGGCGCGGTCAGGCCAATCAGCCAGACCAGCAGGCTGAGCAGGATGATGCGGAAGATCAGCGCCAGCGCGAGCCCGATCTGGCGGGCGCGGTGCGCCTGCTTCTCGGGAATGCGCGAGACGATCACCGACAGGAAGATGACGTTGTCGATGCCGAGCACGATCTCGAGCGCGGTCAAAGTGAGGAGCGCGGCCCAGGCTTCTGGGCTGGTCAACAGGTGCATCATGCGAAGGATCTCGTCAGCCGTATCAATGCGTCGCTGAAGCTGATCCAGAGCGCGATCGCGCAGAGCACGACAGTCACGCCGGTGCCGACGCGGAAGTCCATCTGCAGCGTGTAGAAGGAAAGCAGAGCCCAGATCGCGATCAGCGACATCGTCAACCAGCGCAGCCGCACCACGCGCACCGGATGCAGCACGTGGAACGGCACGAAGGTCAGCACCACCAGGCTTGCGACCAACAGCGTCGACAGCAGCGGCGGCCAATGCAGCAGGAACAGATAAAACGCCGCCGCATTCCACAGCGCCGGAAAACCGCGGAAATGATTGTCGTCCGCCTTCATGCGCAGATCGGCGAAATATAATGCGCTGGTGACGATGATGGCGACGCCGAGCAAGGGTGCTGCGACCGGCAGCAACAAGCCGCTGGCCACGATCGCATAGGCCGGAACGAAGACGTAGGTGACGAAATCGACCACGAGATCGAGCACGTCGCCCGACCAGTTCGGCTGCACGTCCTTGACGTTGAGCCGGCGCGCGATCGGCCCGTCGATCGCGTCGATGATGAGGGCGACGCCCAGCCATTGAAACATCGCCGCCCAGTGCTCGCGCACGGCCTCAAGCATCGCCAGCAGCGCGATCGCCGCACCGAACGCGGTGAAGATGTGCACCGAGAAGGCAGCGGCGCGGATCGCGGGCCTGGGCTTCAGGGAATCCTCTTGGCTGTCCATGGCTTCTGCTATCAGAATGACACCGGTTTGCACATAAGCCATTGCGGCGCCTGGTCGCACAATTCGTCATAAAATCAGGGCAATATGACTGGGCTTGAATTTGCCGCGGGGCGTGTCCAATGTCGTTCCATGACAGATGCATCGACACTCTTTGACGCGGCCGTGATCGGCGGCGGACCGGCGGGACTTAGCGCGGCCATCGCACTGGCGCAGGCGGGCGCACGGACCGCGCTGGTGGCGCGTCGCGTGCCTTATGCCGACAATCGCACCACGGCGCTACTCGGTGCCTCCGTCGATCTGCTGGAGAGCCTCGACGTCTGGCCCCGCTGCAAGGACAAGGCGGCCGCGCTAGAAATCATGCGGCTCGTCGACGACACCGGCCGGCTCTTCCGCAGCCCTGAGGTCCGGTTCTCCTGCCACGAAATCGGCCGCGATGCCTTCGGCTACAACATCGACAACCGCTCGCTGATGCTGGCGCTGGAAGCGCGCGCGGCCGAACTGCCCGGTCTCGTCCGTTTCGACGACGAGGCCGAAACTGTCGTCATCGAAGCCGATGACGTCGCGATCCGCACGGCGGCTGCGCAATTTCTCTCGGCCCGCCTCGTGGTCGGGGCCGACGGCCGGCATTCGCTTTGCCGCGAAGCCTCCGGCATCGCGGTGACGCGGCGCGAGCTGACCCAGACGGCGCTGACTTTCAACGTCGGCCACGCGCGGTCGCATCGCAACGTCTCGACCGAGTTCCACACGCCGCATGGTCCTTGCGTGTTCGTGCCCCTGCCCGGCGATCGCTCCAGCGTCGTCTGGGTCTCGGCGCCTGCGGAGGCCGAACGGCTTCGCGGATTGAGCGACGAGGAATTGTCCGCCGCGATCGAGAAGCAGTCACATTCGATCCTCGGACGCATGACGGTCGAGCCGGGCCGCCATCTGTTTCCGCTGGCGATCGAACGTCCCAAATCCTTTGGCCGCGATCGCATCGCGCTGGTCGGCGAAGCCGCCCATGTGGTTCCGCCGATCGGCGCCCAAGGGCTCAATCTCGGCCTCCGCGATGCCGCCGACATTGCGCGGCTTGCGGGCGAGGCCATTGCGTCCGCTCAGGATCCTGGCGCAGCAGATGTGCTCAAGCGTTACGACCGGGCCCGGCGTCCCGACATCCTGAGCCGAACCTTTGCGATCGACATCGCCAACCGCTCGCTGCTCAACGATTTCCTGCCGCTCCAGCCGGTCCGCGCGGTCGGCATGCACCTGCTCGGCGCGATTGGCCCGCTCCGGCGCTTTGCGATGCGCGAGGGGCTGACGCCGACTTGGCGGCGATAGGCCCCTTCAGGGAAACGCCAGCCGGCCGGTCTGGATCGCCCACATCACGCTCGTAAGCGTGACCACGGACGCAAACGTCCCGAGCAGCACCGCGACGGAGGCGGATTCGATCCAGGCGTCGTTCTGCCGGGCGATGACGAACACGTTCAACGCCGGCGGCAGCGAGGCCATCAGCACGGCGGTCGCCGCCCAGGGCTGCGCGAACGGGCCGAACGCCAGCATCAGGCCGAACGCTGCAAGCGGGTGGATCAGGAGCTTGATCGCGATCACGCCCGGCACTTCCCACGGGACCCGATCGAACGGGCGGAGTGCGACGGTGACGCCGAGCACGAACAGTGCAGTCGGGGCGGCTGCGTTCTGGAGGAAGGTGATGGTGCGATCAAGCGCGACCGGCATCTCGATATGCAGCGATGCGAAGGCCGCGCCGAAACAGGCCGACATGATCAACGGGTTGAGCACGATCTGCTTCAGCACGACGCCGAAGGCATGCACGATCGAGGGATGATCGCGGTCGGAGAGCTCAATCAGCAGCGGCACGATCGTGAACAGAAAGATGCTGTCGCAGCAGAAGATCAGCGCAGTCGGCGCCGAGGCCTTGGTCCCGAGCACGGCGAGCGCCAGCCCCGGTCCCATGTAGCCGATATTTCCGTAGCCGCCGGAGAGCCCGGCGAGCGTCGCCTCGCGCAATGTCAGCCCGCCCAAAACCTTGCCGACGACCAGCGCGAGTGTGAACGCCGCAACCGTCGACAGCGTGGTCGCGACCAGGAATGGCGGGTTGTTCAATTCGGAGAACGGCGTCTTCGACATGATCGCAAACAGCAGCGCCGGGAGCGACACGTAGAGCAGGAAGAAGTTCATCCAGGCGAGGCCCGATTCCGGCAGGGATTTGACCTTGCCGCAGGCGAATCCAACGAAGATCAAGCCGAAATAAGGTAGAGCCAGATTGAGGATATCGACCATTGATGAAGTGTTTTCTGAAGATTTGGGGGCTATCTGCCCCGCAACCGCGGGTTAATTCCAGATCAGGGCACTAGCATCGGCCACAATCCTGGTCTATCGACGGGGAATGATTAAAGCGCGGACCGCCAAATTCCAGATCGGACAGGTCGTGCGCCACCGGATCTTCTCGTTCCGGGGCGTGATCTTCGACATCGATCCGGAATTCAACAACACCGAGGAGTGGTGGCTGTCGATCCCCGAGGAGGTGCGGCCCCACAAGGACCAGCCGTTCTATCACCTGCTCGCGGAGAATGCGGAGTCGGAATACGTCGCCTACGTCTCCGAACAGAACCTGGTGCCGGACGATTCCGGCGAACCGGTCCGGCATTCCCAAGTCGCCGAGATCTTCGTCAAGGACAAGACCGGCGGTTACCGCCCGCGCAATCCATCGCTGAACTGAGTTTCGCAGCCGTCAACTGGCCAGCAAAAAAGGCGCTCGAACCGAGCGCCTTTTTCATGTCCGGGATCGGGTCCCGATTACTTTTGTCCAGCCGGAGGGGCGCCAGGCGCTTGCTGCTGCTTCTTCTGCAGCTCTTCAGCCTTCTTCTGGAGCTCTTCCTGCAGCTTCCTCTGGGTTTCCTCGAACACCTTCGGGTCGGTCGGCGGACCGTCATAGGCCTTCTGGAATTCGCCGGCGAGCGGCAGCGGCAGCGTCAGCGGCGCACCGTTGGCATTGATCGCCTGAACAACGAGGTTCTGGCCCTTCTTCATGCTGTTGATGAACTCGGGCGTGGCCTCGTAGTCGGACATGCAGCCGTTCTGGAAGCAGATCACGTACGGGCTCTGCAACGGCGCATTGTTGTCCACGATGATGCGGGTGCCGTGCACCAGCTGCATGCCGAGCGGCAGCGTCACGCGCAGGATCTTCTTCGGCTCGCCTTCCGGCTCGATGATGACGGCCGCGATGACCGGCTGGCCCGACTCGATACGGCCGTCCTTGCCGGTGAAGCAGACCTGCTTGGCATTGGCGTCCTGGCCCTTGAGGCAGAACTTGGTCCAGGGGGCATAGATCAGCTGAATCTGCTGATCCGCCGGCTGAGCCGCGCCCTGCTGAGCCGGAGCGCCTTGGGCGGGAGCCGGCTGGGCGGGTGCCTGAGCGGCCGGCGCCGGCGCCTTGGGGGCAGCCTTCGGAGCCGCCTTCGGAGCCGCCTTGGGCGCGGGCGCGCCCGGAGCTGGCGCGGGAGCCTGAGCCTCGGCGGCAAACGGGACGGCAAACGCCGCCGCCGTCAACAAGGCGAGAAGTCGCCCGCGCGGCCGGACGGACGCGGCCAAGTAACGGAAATTCATTGCGGAAAACCCTTTCTAAACGGGAAGTGCCCGAACCGCTTCGACGCACCGAACCTGGCCGCGTTGGGCGCGGCTCTCTCCCCGTCAAATGAGGCGGATAAGTGACGGCTCGGCGCTCGTGCGCGATTGCGTGCCTTCTTAACGTGGCCGACGAAAAGATCAATGCCGACAAGCGTCTTTGGCCGCGCGCCGGCGTACGCCCCCGGGAAAATCCCTGTGATAGGATTCAGGCCCGCAGTCCTCGAATCAACGTGTGCAGATGTTCATGTTCCAGCGCCTTCTCGAGGGCCGCCCTGAGGGTCTTTGCGTCCGCCTCTGCATCCTGGCTTTCGCCTTGGGGCTCCCGGCAAGCGGCGCAAGGGCCACGGAAGCCTACGCCATCGCTATGCACGGCAAGCCGGCGATGCCTGCCGATTTCACCCACATGCCTTACGTCAACCCTGAAGCCCCGAAAGGCGGCCGGCTGACCTGGGGCGTTCTCGGCACCTTCGACAGCCTCAATCCTTTCATCGTCAAGGGACTGGCCGTGCAGCCGGTCCGGAACTACGTGGTCGAGAGCCTGCTCGCGCGCGGCAATGACGAGCCGTTCACGCTCTACGGCCTGCTCGCCAGATCGGTCGAGACCGATGACGAGCGCAGCTTTGTCACGTTCCACATCGATCCCCGCGCCCGCTTCTCCGACGGCAAGCCGGTCCGCGCCGAGGACGTATTGTTCTCCTGGCAGTTGCTGCGCGACCATGGCCGCCCCAACCACCGGCAATATTACGGCAAGGTCGTAAGGGCCGAGGCGCCGGATCCCCTCACCGTCCGCTTCGACCTTGCGGGAGCCAATGACCGCGAACTGCCGCTGATCCTCGGCCTGATGCCGATCCTGCCGAAACACGCGGTCGACGTCGCCGCTTTCGAGGAGACGACGCTGACGGGCCCGGTCGGCTCCGGCCCCTATCGCGTCACCGCTGTGAGGCCCGGTGCCAGCGTGATGCTGACCCGCAATCCCGACTATTGGGGCCGCGACCTCCCCATCAATCGCGGGCTCTACAATTTCGACGAGATCAGGCTCGATTATTTTCGCGAGGCCAACGGCCAATTCGAAGCTTTCAAGCGCGGCCTTTATGATTTCCGCATCGAGCACGAGCCGCTGCGCTGGCACGACGGCTACGACTTTCCCGCGGCAAAGAATGGCGACGTGATCCGCGACAGCTTCAAGCCGGGCGTGCCGCAACCTTCCGAATTTCTGGTGTTCAACACGAGGCGCCCCATCTTCGCCGACATCCGCGTGCGTCAGGCCTTGACGCTGCTGTTCGATTTCGAGCTGGTCAACCGCAACTACTTCTTCAACCTCTATTCGCGCGTCGCCGGCTATTTTGCCGGCTCGGATCTGTCAGCGTATGGCCATCCCGCCGATGCGCGCGAGCGCGAGCTGCTCAAGCCGTTCGCCACGCAGATCCCGCCTGACATCCTGGACGGCAGCTACCGCCTGCCGGTGACCGACGGTTCGGGCCGCGACCGGACCACGCTCCGCGCAGCCCTGAAGCTGTTGTCGGAGGCCGGCTACGATCTCGACGGCACCGTGCTGCGCAACCGCGCGACCAAGGCGCCCTTCACCTTCGAGATTTTGGTCACGACCCGCGACCAGGAACGCGTCGCGCTTGCCTTCCAGCGCGACCTCAGGCGCGCCGGTATCGAGCCGAGCGTGCGATCGGTCGATCCCGTGCAATTCGACCAGCGCCGGCTCGCCTACGAATTCGACATGATCCAGAACCGCTGGGACCAGTCGCTGTCACCCGGCAACGAGCAATATTTCTACTGGGGGAGCGCTGCCGCCGACAATCCGGGCACCCGCAACTACATGGGGGCCCGGGATCCCGCGGTCGATGCGATGATCGCCGCACTGCTGGAAGCCCGTGAACATACGGATTTCGTGTCGGCGGTACGGGCGCTCGATCGCGCTTTGATCTCCGGTTTCTACACAATCCCCCTGTTTAACGTATCCGAGCAATGGATCGCGCGCTGGAATCGGATAGAACGGCCAGAGGCCACCTCGCTGTCCGGCTATTTGCCTGAGACCTGGTGGTCGAAGGGGCAGCCGCAAGCTCATCAAGCAAAGTGACGCCGTGAACCAGCCAGCCGTATCGCCGACGCTCGACACACTGTTTCAGCGCACGCTGATGCGGCAGCCGCACGCGACGGCTCTGCTCGACCCCCTGAACAAGTTCCGCGTGACCGGGCACCAGCCGCGGCGGATGAGCTATGCCGAGGCTGACACCGCCATCGAGGCGCTGTCGGCCTATTTCGTCGAATCAGGCCTGCCGGCCAATTCCGTCATCGCCATCCAGCTGCCGAATACGGTTGAGTTCGTGCTCACCGTGCTCGCCGCCCATCGCGCCGGCCTCGTCGTCGCCGTGCTGCCGCTGCTCTGGCGCCATGCCGAACTGACCGCCGCTCTCAACCGCACCGCGGCGCGCGCCATCGTCACCATGAGCACGGTCGATGGTGTCAGCTATTCCGATCTCGCGATGCACGCGGCCGCGGAAGCCTTCTCGATTCGCCATGTCTGCGGCTTCGGCACCAACCTGCCCGAAGGTATGGCCTCGCTCGACGACGTCTTGGCCCGTCCGCCCGGCACCGCGCGCGCCGTGATTCAGGATGGCCGCAAGGCGGCGATGATCTCCTTCGACGTCACCGCGGAAGGCTTTCGTCCGGTGCCACGGCCGCATTTCAGCCTGATCGCCGGTGGGCTCGCGATGTCGCTGGAAGCCGACATCAGGCAAGGCGCGACCGTGATGGCGGCGTTCACGCCGATGTCGTTCGCAGGGCTCGCCTCCTCGCTCGCGGTGTGGCTGCTGTGCGGCGGCACGCTGGCGCTGCATCATCCGTTCGAGAACGACGTGTTGGAGCAGCAGATCAACGCGCACGAATGCGACGTGCTGATCGCACCGGCGCAATTTGCCCAGCGGCTCGGCGATTCCGATCTTGCGGCGCGGATGCCGACCTTGCGCAACGTCATCGGCCTGTGGCGTGCCCCCGAGCAGGTGGCGGCGAGCGAGGCATGGATCGCGCCGCAAGCGCCGTTCACGGACGTCTATCTGTTCGGCGAGGCCGGACTGTTCGGCGCCCGGCGTGGCGAAAACGGCATGCCGGTGCCGGTGATGCCGGGACCGCATGGCGCGCCGCGCGAGCAGTCGGGTTCGTCGATCGCCGGCGAGATTCTGCTGACGCCGAAGGGCACGCTCGGGCTGCGCGGCCCCATGGTGCCGATCGCAGCCTACGCCCCGCCGCCGCCGGTCGGCGACACCCTGATCGCGCAGCCGCCACGCGACTATGTCGATACCGGCTATGCCGCGCGGCTCGATCGTCCCAGCGGCGCGATCTGCATCACCGCGCCGCCCTCCGGGATCATGGCCGTCGGCGGCTACCGCTTCCTCTCCAACGACCTCCAGGAATGGGCGCGACGGCTCGGCCAGGGCGCCCTGCTGACCGCGCTGCCCGACCGGCTCTCCGGTCACCGGCTCGCGGGCCGCGCCCAGGACAATGCCCGCGCCCGCGAGGCACTCAGCGAACTCGGGCTTAACCCTCTGATGGTCGAAGCTTTTCGCGACCGTTCCGGGCCGGTCTAAGCGTTGTTTCGACCGTTCCATTGACGCTGCATTAAGGCGGCGGGACTAGATTGCGCGGCACCTGTCGTGTGATCAGAGTCTCTCGATGTCCCAGGCCGGCCCGATCCTGTTTGTGTCCAATGGCGAGCGGCCGGCCTTCATCGCGGCGCTGGACGAGGCGCGATTCTTCCCCGTGATCGACACCGGCTGGGCCGGCGCGGTGCGCGCGGTCGAAGAGGTGCAGCCGGCCGTGGTTCTCGCCGCGATGGATGCCGGGCACGAGCCGCATCTGGCGCTGCTCGCCAGGAAGATCGCGGAGCAATCGCCCTACCTTCCCTTCGTGGCGCTGGATGCGGCAGGCGCACTCCCGCACAACGCCCTGCCTTTCTCCTCCTCGCGCGCCGGCCATTCCGAGCGCCTGATCGCGCGGCTTCGCGCCGCACTACGGATTCGCACGCTCCATGCCACGGTGCTGCGCCGGCTTCCCGAGGTGAAAGTCGCGCTGCCGGAGGCTGATCCCGTTCGCGATGCCACGGTGCTTCTGATCGGTCGCGGCGCGGCTTACCCCGCGCTTTCGGTCGCGCTCGGCGAGCGCGTCGGCGTCATCGGGGCGCTCTCGATCGAGGCGGCGGCCAAGCATCTCAACACCCGCGACCTCGACGGCGTCGTGCTCGCCGAAGGTTTTACTCCCCGCGTGACCGATGCCTTCCTCACGGTGCTCGCCGAGGACACCCGCTTCCGCAGCCTGCCCGTGATCGTCACTGCGCATCAGCTGACGCAGACTTACGACCTGCCCAATCTCGAGCTGATCCCGGGCGATCCGGCCAAGGTCGCAGCCAACGCGCTGCCCTTGATCCGCCAGCACGCGATGGAAGCCCAGCTGAGCCGCACGCTGCGCTCGATCGATGCCGGCGGCTGGCTCGACCCGCGCAGCGGCCTGCTCACGGTGGAAGCTTTTGCGCGCGATTTTGCCAAGGCGGTCGAGCAGACGCTGGCCCGCGGCGGCGGCCTCTCGGTCGCGCGTTTCGCCTTCGATCCCGGCAATTCCCGCGCCCAGCTCGATGCCGCGCGCATTCTCAGCCGCCTGATGCGGCAGATGGATTTTGGCGTGGCGCAAAAGGACGGGTCGGTCATCGTCGTGTTCGCCGAGACCGACTTCCGCACCGCCCACATGATCGCCCGCCGCCTCTCTGCGGTGATGCGGCACACGTCGAACGGCAAGCACGAGATGCGCAGCGATCCCGTCGTCTCGGTGGATTCGCTGTCGCCGTCGGATACGGCACGGTCGCTGCTTGGGCGGCTGTCGGCCGATGCGTCGCGGGCGGCGTCATAGTCATCCGCCAGCGCTCGCTGCTGTCGGAGCTCGACTGCTCTTATGTGGAATCTTTACGCGAAACACCGTTCGCAGTCTCATTCGCGACGGCCGGCAGCCGGCGCAAAAAACCCGCGGCCGGTGCACGGTCGCGGGTTCAAAGATCCGAAGCTCTGCCAGTACATCCGTGGTCAAAGCAACGTCATTGAGATTGCGGCAGCCTATGCGGCGCGCAGATTTTCAGCAGCAGACTTGCCGGTCCGGCGATCTGCAACGATTTCAAAAGAAACCTTCTGCCCTTCGTTGAGGGTATTCATGCCGGCGCGTTCAACGGCGCTGATATGAACGAAGACATCCTGGCTGCCTTCGTCCGGCTGAATGAATCCGAAGCCCTTTTGGCTGTTAAACCACTTCACAGTTCCCGTCGTCATGGGGATCGTCCTTTAAGATAGATAAACGTTTAGCCGCGCTCAGAAGCGCGGTGGGTGTCGTCGAGATCTGGAGGGAGGGTCGTCAGTCAGGCGCGCTTTTCAGCGGCGAGGCCAAGTCGTTCGGCCGAAACTCGATAGATTGAAGGTAGCAACTGTTCGATCATTCCGCAAGTGATCATATGTCGCTGTTCCGGGATCCGGGTCCGGCGCGTCGTTTCGCGCCGCACCCGGAAACTTCTACGCCGCCTTCTTGCTCTGCGCGAGCTGCGCCAGCTGGCGCATGATCTCCGTGGTGCCGGCGAGACGCTCTTCCGGCGTTTCCCAGTCCTGCAGGAACACCACTTTCATGTCGGGACGCACTTTCGCGGCCTGGCCGTGGCTGCGGATGAACGACACCAGGCGGTCGGGATGGGCGAATGAATTGTCACGGAAGGCGATGACGGCGCCCTTCGGGCCGGCATCGATCTTCCCGACATTGGCCTGACGGCAGAACGCCTTGATCGCGGCGACCTTGAACAAATAGCGCACCTCGTCCGGCAGCACGCCGAAACGATCGCGCATCTCGGCGCCGAAGTTCTCGATCTCCTCCTCGCTGTCGAGGTCGGCGAGCCGGCGGTAGAGCGACAGCCGCACCGAGAGATCGCCGACATAGTCCTCCGGAATGAGCACGGGCATGCCGATGGTGATCGTCGGCGACCAGCGGTCGGCGGCGGGCTCGGACACGCCGGCCTTGAGGTTGACGATCGCCTCCTCCAGCATCGACTGGTAGAGCTCGAAGCCGACCTCCTTGATGTGGCCGGACTGCTGCTCGCCCAGAATGTTGCCGGCGCCGCGGATGTCGAGGTCGTGCGAGGCGAGCTGGAAGCCTGCGCCCAGCGTCTCCAGCGATTGCAGCACGGTGAGCCGGCGCTCGGCCTGCGCCGTGATCTTCTGCTGCGCCGGCAGCGTGAACAGCGCATAGGCCCGCAGCTTGGAACGGCCGACGCGGCCGCGGAGCTGATAGAGCTGGGCGAGGCCGAACATGTCGGCGCGATGCACGATCAGCGTGTTGGCGTTGGGAATGTCGAGGCCGGATTCCACGATCGTGGTCGACAGCAGGATGTCGAACTTGCCGTCGTAGAACGCGGTCATGATGTCCTCGATCACGGCGGGCGGCATCTGCCCGTGCGCGACCGCGACCTTCATCTCCGGAACGTTCTTGTCGAGGAAGTCCTTGACCTCGGCGAGGTCGTCGATGCGCGGCACCACGTAGAACGCCTGGCCGCCGCGATAGCGCTCGCGCAGCAGCGCCTCGCGGATCATCAAGGGATCGTGCGGAGCGACGAAGGTGCGGACCGCGAGACGGTCGACCGGGGGCGATGCGATGATCGAGAGTTCGCGCACGCCGGTCAGCGCGAGCTGGAGCGTGCGCGGGATCGGCGTGGCCGACAGCGTCAGCACGTGCACCTCGGCGCGGAGCTGCTTCAGCCGCTCCTTGTGGGTGACGCCGAAATGCTGCTCCTCGTCGACGATCAGCAGGCCGAGATCCCGGAACTTGATCGACTTGCTGAGCAGCGCATGGGTGCCGACGACGATATCGACCGACCCGTCGGTGAGGCCCTTCTTGACCAGATTGAGCTGCTTGGCCGGGACCAGGCGCGAGGCCTGCGCGACCTGCACCGGGAAACCCTTGAAACGGTCGGTGAACGTCTTGTGATGCTGACGGGCGAGCAGCGTGGTCGGCACCACGACCGCGACCTGCTTGCCTTCCAGCGCCACGGCGAAGGCGGCGCGCAGCGCCACCTCGGTCTTGCCGAAGCCGACGTCGCCGCAGATCAGCCGGTCCATGGGACGGCCGAGCTCGAGATCCTTGAGCGTGGATTCGATCGCGCCAAGCTGATCCTCGGTCTCGTCATAGGGGAAGCGCGCGCAGAATTCGTCGTAAAGGCCCGGCTGCACCGGCAGCTTCGGCGCCTCGTGGAGGTGGCGCTCGGCGGCGATCTTGATCAGCTCGCCCGCGATCTCACGGATGCGGTTCTTGAGCTTGGCCTTGCGCGTCTGCCAGCCCGAACCGCCGAGACGATCAAGTTCGACCGTGGTCTGGTCGGAGCCGTAGCGCGACAGCAGCTCGATGTTCTCGACCGGCAGGAACAACTTGGTCTCGGCGGCATAATGCAGCTCGAGGCAGTCATGCGGCGCGCCGGCGACGTCGAGCGTCTGCAGGCCGATGAAGCGGCCGATGCCGTGATCGACGTGGACCACGATGTCGCCGGCGGCGAGGCTCGTCACCTCCGAGATGAAATTGTCGAGCTTGCGGCTCGCCTTGCGCGGCCGCACCAGGCGATCGCCAAGGATGTCCTGCTCGCTGATGAGCGCGATCTCGTCGGTCTCGAAACCGCTTTCCAGGCCGAGCACGGCGAGCATGGTCTCGTTGCGCGGGGTCGCCTGCACCGTGCGCCAGCTGTTGACGCTGGTCACGGGCGTGAGCTTGTGATCGCGCAACATCGAGGTCATGCGGTCGCGCGAGCCCTCCGTCCAGAGCGCGATGACCACCTTCTTGCGGCTTGTCAGCAGCCCATGCACATGTGCGACGACGGCTTCGAAGACGTTGACCTTGCTATCGTTGCGCTCCGGCGCAAAGTCTCGGCCCTTGCGCGCGCCGGCATCGACCACGCTGGTACCATCAGCCGGCACCGAAAACTGGGTCAGCCGCACCAACGGCATCTCGCTCTCGCTCTTGCCCCACTCCTCCTCAGTCAAATAGAGCCGATCGGGCGGTAGTGGCTTGTAGATGGCGCCGCCGCCCGGATGCTCCATGGCGTCGCGGCGGGCCTGGTAATAGTCGAGGATCTGCTTGAAGCGCTCGCGGATGGCGTCCTCGGCCTGCGGCTCGATCGCGACGCAAGCTCCTTGCAGATAGTCGAACAGCGTGTCCATCCGGTCCTGGAACAGCGGCAGCCAGTGCTCCATGCCAGGATGGCGGCGCCCCTCGCTGACGGCTTCGTAGAGCGCATCGTCGCGCTCGGGGGCGCCGAACTCGGCGACATAGCCCATGCGAAATCGGCGGATGGTGTCGGTGACGAGCTGGAATTCGGAGATCGGCACGAGATCGAGCGCGCGCATGTCGAGCAGCGTGCGCTGGGTTTCGGCATCGAAGGTGCGGATCGATTCCAGGCTGTCGCCGAAGAAGTCAAAGCGGACGGGCTGGTCGAGGCCGGCCGGAAACAGGTCCAGAATGCCGCCGCGCACCGCGTATTCGCCGGGCTCGCGCACGGTCGACGAGCGGTTGTAGCCGTTGTGCTCGAGCCAGGCGACGATGGTGTCCATCGGCACGACGTTGCCGGGCGCCACCGACAGCGCCTGAGCCGCCACGAGTTCGCGCGCCGGCACGCGCTGCACCGCGGCGTTCACCGTGGTCAGCACGATCAGCGGCTTGTCGCTGCCGGTCAGGGACGCCAGCCGTGCCAGCGTCGTCAGGCGCTGCGCGAGGACGCCGCCATGCGGCGAGACGCGGTCATAGGGCTGGCAGTCCCAGGCCGGAAATGTCAGCACCGGCAAATCGGGCGCGAAGAATTGCAGGGCCCGTTCGAGCTGCTGCATCCGTGGGCCGTCGCGGCAGATCACCGCGAGGCTGACGGCCGGCTTCTTCGGCCGCGCCGCGATGGCGCGCGCGAGATCGGAAACGACGAGGCCCTCGGCACCCTCGGCGACATTGGCAAGCGTCAGCGCGCGGCCGGGCGTGAGCAGCTCGGCCGGCGATTTCATCCCCGGCTTCATACGTCGCGGTCCGCGATCGGAAACGCCTTGATGCGCGCAAACAGCGGGCCGACGGCTTCGGCGGCAAGCACCTTGTCGCCGGTGATGGCGGCATAGAGGTCGGGATCGGCCTCTTCGAGCAGGGTCTCGAGCTGCGTCAGCTCGTCGTCGGACAGATTGCCGATCTCGGCATCCGCGAAGCGGCCGAGGATCAGGTCCATCTCGCGCGTGCCGCGGTGCCAGCAGCGGAACAGAAGCCGCTTGCGGCGGTCGTCCAGCCCGTTGCTCGATCGTGTCGTTCCCGTCATGTCTCAATTCCAGTCAAACGCCAAAAGCCCGGACGTGCCGGGCCGGGGTGATATAGCCACTCGGGCGGGCCCTGTCAGCCCTCGATTTGTCATGGCCGCTGCCGCCGCAGGGACACGAAAAAACACGTGGATGCCGGGCATAAAGCCGGGCATGACGAGCGAAAACGGTCCTAGATTCGCCTGATGCGCCCCAGCCTGCTCAATCCGCTGTTTGCCCCCGTGACCAGCCTGCCCGGCGTCGGTCCGAAGCAGGACAAGCTGCTGCAATATCTGCTCAGCCGCAACGAGACGCCGCGGCTGGTCGACCTGTTGCTGCATTTGCCGAGCCAGGTCATCGACCGCCGCGCCCGGCCGAAGATCCGCGACGCCGCGCAAGGAACCATGGTGACGCTGGAGGTTACCGTCGACCGACACCGCCCGCCCCCGCCGCGCAATGCGCGCGCGCCGTATCTGGTTTATGCCAGCGACGATACCGGCGACGTCGTGCTGACGTTCTTCCGCGCCAAGCCCGGCTATGTCGAGAAGCTGCTGCCGATCGGCGAGAAGCGTTTCGTCTCCGGCACGCTCCAGATGTACGACGGCATTCCGCAGATCGTGCATCCCGACCGGGTGCTGGACGAGGAGGCGATTTCAAAACTCTCCGGCATCGATCCCGTCTATCCCTTGACCGAAGGCCTCGCACTCGGCTCGCTGCGTCGCGCGGTCGCGCAGGCGCTGCAGAAGCTGCCGGCGCTGCCGGAATGGATCAGCCCCGAGGTGCTGCGCCGCTGCGGCTTCCCGCCGATCGCCGAGGCGCTCAATCGCGTGCACCAGCCGGTCGAGCTCACCGACATTCTGCCCGACCAGCCGTTCTGGTCGCGGCTCGCCTTCGACGAGCTCCTGGCCGGGCAACTTGCGCTTGCCCTGATTCGCGCGCAATTGCGCCGCCCGGCCGGTGTGCGCAACGCCGGCGACGGGCACCTCCGTAACAAGATCATCGACGCCCTGCCCTATGCGCTGACAATCTCCCAACGCGATGCGGCAGCCGCCATCGCCGACGATCTGCAACAACCCGTGCGCATGTTGCGCCTGCTCCAGGGCGACGTCGGCTCCGGCAAGACCGTGGTCGCCCTGCTGGCCGCCGCTGCCGTCACTGAGGTTGGCAAGCAGGCAGCCCTGATGGCTCCGACCGAAATTCTGGCCCGTCAGCACATCAAGACCATCGCGCCGCTCGCCGAGCGCGCGGGAATCCGGGTCGCGATCCTCACCGGCCGCGAAAAGGGCAAGGAGCGGCGGGACCTGCTGGCCCAACTCGAAGCCGGCGAGATCGACCTGCTCGTCGGCACCCATGCGCTGATCCAGGACGACGTGATCTTCAGCGATCTCGCCCTCGCCGTCGTCGACGAGCAGCATCGATTTGGCGTGCGCGAGCGGCTGGCGCTGACGTCAAAGGGCGAGGCCGTCGACGTGCTGGTGCTGAGCGCCACGCCGATTCCGCGCACGCTGGTGCTGACCTATTTCGGCGACATGGACATCAGCGAGCTCAGGGAGAAGCCGGCCGGCCGCCAGCCGATCGAAACCCGCACCATATCGATGAGCCGCCTCGAAGAGGTCACGGCCAGCATCGGCCGCGCGCTCGAATCCGGCAAGCTGGTCTACTGGATCTGCCCGCTGGTCGAGGAATCCGAGGCCGAGGGCACCGAGCACCTGACCAATGCGACCAAGCGCTTCGAAAGCCTGCAACAACGTTTCGGCGACCGCGTCGGCCTCGTCCACGGCCAGATGAAGGGCACCGAGAAGGACCGCGTCATGGGCCAGTTCGCCGCCCATGAGATCGGCCTGCTGGTCGCGACCACCGTGGTCGAGGTCGGTGTCGACGTGCCGGCGGCGACCATCATGGTGATCGAGAACGCCGAACGCTTTGGCCTCGCCCAGCTTCATCAATTGCGCGGCCGCATCGGGCGCGGCTCGGAGGCCTCGACCTGTCTGCTGCTCTACTCCGAGCCGCTCGGCGAGATGTCGAAGGCCCGGTTGAAGGTGATCCGCGAGACCACCGACGGCTTTCGCATCGCCGAGGAAGATCTGAAGCTGCGTGGCGAAGGCGACGTGCTCGGCGTGCGCCAGAGCGGCCTGCCCGGCTACCGCATCGCCCGCTCGGAGGTGCACGGCCAGCTCATCACGCAGGCCCGCGACGAGGCACTGCGCATCCTGAAGGACGATCCAAAGCTCAAGGGCGAACGCGGCGAGGCACTGCGATGCCTGCTGTATCTGTATGAGCGGGATGAAGCGATCCCGCTGATCGGAGCGGGTTAGCTGGCCGCTCGTTGCCGCCCAATCTCATAGGCCGCCACATGCGCCCGGGAGAGATCCAGCAGCGGCGTGTCCATGCCGAGTGCACGGGCCCGGTTGGCCATATCGCCGAGGATATGCTCCGCCTCGGTCATCGAGCCGCGCTCGATATCACGCAGCATCGAGGCCTTGAGCGGGGAGTCCGGGGTCGTGAACAGCTTGCGGTCAAACTCGATGAAAGGCGCTCGCGGCTCAAAACCCGAGGCCGTCGCGACGGCGCAGCATTCGGCAAACAGCCGGAAGATGGATTGCTCGCCGTTCGGCACCGCCAGAATGTCTCCGATGCTTGCACGCATCAGGCAGGTGATGCCGGCAAGCGTCGAGAGCTGGACGAATTTCTCCCACATGTCCTGCATGATCGCTTCGCTGGCGCGCACATCGATACCGGGCACATGCAGCAGCGTCTCCAGGGCGAGCACACGCTCGCTCAACGAACCCTCGAGCTCGCCGAAGACAATCGTCTGGTTGGCCATGAACTGAACGACACGGCCATCCGCATCGAGCCCGGCACTCACGTTCGCGAGCCCGCCGAGGACGCAGCTCGCGCCGAACCGCGCAGTCAGGGCGTCGACATGTTTCAAGCCGTTGAGGATCGGCAAAATCATCGTGTTCGCGCCAACGGCCGGGGCAAACTGGGCCATCGCATCGTCAAGCGAGTAGGATTTCACCCCGACGAGCACGACGTCGAACGTTTCCTTGAGATCGTTGGCCAGGATGACCTTCGGCTGCACGGCGAAATTGCCGTGCGGGCTCACGACCTGCAATCCATTCTGTCGCAATTGCTCCGCACGCCCGGCCCGCACCAGAAAGGTCACGTCGCTGCCGGCTCGGACCAGGCGCGCTCCGTAATAGCCTCCAAGCGCTCCCGCGCCGATCACAAGTACTCTCATTCGAACTCCCAATCGGAGTGACCGCTTCCGCAGAAACAATAACAGATGAACCTCGCGACGTCTCCTCAACCCGCGTGCGCGCCCAAGAACCTGCCGTGCTCCGCTTCGGTCGCCTCGTTGGCGGGGAACATGCACTCGAGCCGCAGCTCCTCCGCCGTCACCGTCTGCGGCGTTCCGACCGTCGTGATCAAGGAGAAGTAGTCCAGCGTCACGCCGTTCTTGACGAAGGACAGCGGGATCATCGGCATCGCATCGGAGGCCGATGGCGCGCGCCATTCCGGCTTCACCCCGGGGTATTGCGATAGTTCCTCCAGCAGCGCCTTCGTCCTGATGTCCACCACGTGTCCGACTGCCTCGCGATACACCCGTGCGAGCAGCCCGCGTGCGGTCTGCGGCCAGTTCGCGATAAAGGGGCGCATGCCGTCCGGATCGAACATCAGATGCAGCAGGTTTCGTGGCGCCGGCCGCGCCGACATGTCGACGAAGCAATTGAACAGAAGCGGCGCGGCCTCATTGGTCATCAGCACGTTCCAGTAGCGGTCCATGACGATGGCGGGAAACGGCTCATGCTGACGCAGCATGCGTTGCAGGGCACGGTTGATGCTCGTCATGGCGGGCGCCTCGATCTCGGGATCGGAATAAGACGGCGCATAGCCGGCGGCCAGCAGCAGCTCGTTGCGTTCGCGTAAGGGCACGTCGAGGGCTTGCGCAAGATCGAGCAGCATCTGGCGGCTCGGAACGCTGCGGCCGCTCTCGACGAAGCTGATGTGCTTCTGCGAGACGCCGGCGTCGAAGGACAGGTCGAGCTGCGTCTTGCCGCGAATGTCCCGCCATTGACGCAGCAGCGCGCCCGCGGAACTGGTGCGCGTCTTGAGGGCACTGGCCGTCGCTTTCATTGTCAGTCGGTCCTTCCTGTCGATCTGCGGCATCGTCAACGCGCATCGGCAGCGGTGCGTCGGCTCATCCGAGGCACCACCGCCGACAGTAGCAGGTTCGTGGCGATCAACCGAAGGCGACCGGTCCCACGGCGCCGACCCAGTGCCGTACCTTGGTGTCGTCCTTCTCGTCCATGTAGAAGAAGTGCGTCATCGTGGGATGCACCGTCTTCATCGAGGGATCATCGGGTGTCATGTCGACGACACCCCGAAACACCTTCAGCGAGCCTGCATCCCAATATTCGGTGATGTGATGCAGCGCGGTGAATCCGGTGTCGATGAAGGCCTTCAGACTGGCGCGGATCGCCTCGCGCCCTCTCCAATCGGCGACGCCGAGGTTGCAAACGGCATCCTCCGTAAAACAGTCGAAGCCTGGTCCGAAGGTCTTGTCGTCGATCTCCTGCCACATGTTGAGCAGCCATTGCGGCGGCTCCTTCTTCGTAAACACGACTTGCATAGCTCTCTCCTCATGCACTGACACGCACGCAACAGGAGGCTTGATTGAATGCGTCCCGTCGGGTGGATGACCGGACAGTAGCCAGGCTGCGGATGGGCTCAATTACATGCCAGGTAATAACGGGCGTTCGGCAGGCCTCCTCTTTCCCTGGGCCCGACTTTATGGAACCCTACGACGATGCGCCGGATCATCGTCGTGGGCTGTCAGGGCAGCGGAAAGACGAGCCTGTCCCGGAATCTCGGGCGAAAGCTCGGGCTGCCGGTGGTGCATCTCGACGTGCTCTATTGGCGGCCGGGATGGAAGCCATCCGACAAACCGAGCTTCCGGGCGCGCGTCGCTGATGCGATCGCGGGCGACGCATGGGTCGTCGACGGCAGCTTCTCGGGACTTGCCTTCGATCTCACGCTCGCGCGCGCCGATACGCTGGTCGTCATCGACCGCCCGCGCTGGCTCTGCCAGTGGCGCATTCTCCTGCGCTCCGCCTTCGATCGCGACAAGACCCGGCCTGACCTCCCGGAGGGGTGCCCCGAACAGTTCGACTGGAAATTGATGCGGGAGGCGTGGCGCTACGACACCGAGCGCGCGCCGGTCATCGAGGCCGAGCGCGTGCAGTATGGCGCTGACGTCCCGGTCGTGCGCCTGAGACGCGATCGAGACATCCAGGGGTTTCTGGATTCGGTGCACGGCACATGATCGATGACCGTAACGCGAGACCAAACGATCAGGATTTCTTCTGCGCGATACGCGCGGCGAATGCCTTCATCAGGTCGGTATCCGCCGCCTCGCCCTTCGCGTCCTCGGCGAGATGCTCGAACCAGCGCGCAAAGCCTTCGTAAACCTGGCTGGCCGGATGATCGGGGCCGAGGAAGCCGGAAATCTCGCGCATCTCCGCAACCCAGCGATAGGCCTTCGGGATCATGTCCGGCAGCGCGACTTCGAGCCGGGCCAGAACCGCGGGCTGGCTGAGTGCGAGTTCGTCGCGCAGCGCATCCGCAGCCCCCGCTTTCGTTGCCGCGACCACCATCGCCGAGCCGATGCCGGCGAGGCCCTTGACGATACCGGCGTAGGACATTTTGAGCGCGGACGCGGCACCGACCGGCCCTTCGACGATCCGCAGGTCGAGCCCGAAATCCTTCAGCACGGCGACATCCTTGGCGTGCTCGCCGGACATGTAGAAGGCCGGGCTCTTGCCGCCGGGCTGGGGCGGGAACCCGATGATGCCGGCATCGACGAACGGCGCCTGTGCCGAGCCGATGATCTCCTCGATCCTCATCACGGTGTCGACGTTGACGGCATTGCAATCGACCACGACCGGCTTCTTCTCGCGCCGGACGATCAGCCCGGCCAGCCGCTCGGCGAGCGCCACGGCTTCGCCCGGCGGCACGATCGAGAGGATGATGTCGGCGTCCGCGATCGCGTCGTCCTCGGCGCCGATCATGCCGGCATCCACCGCGCGTTTGCGCGTCGCCTCGCTCCGCCCTTTCAACGACGTCAGCACGCGCGCACCGTGCTCGCCGAGACGGCGGGCCACGGCACTGCCCATGGCACCGGGCGCGAGGATCACAATGGTTTTGGACATCGTGCACTCCAGATCGAAATCCGAGCAACGCGCTCGATTCACCGGAGACTAGCAGAGGACGGGACGCCCGCGTGACCGACGGCCATCCCGCAGAGGAATGGCCCTACTCCACCTTCGCAGGCTGGGGCTGCAGCGCCGCCGAGGCGTTGGCAATACGCGCGGCATTCGCCATGCCCGCCAGCGCCGCCGCTTTCTTCGGGTCGGGTGCCGAGCCCGGCTGCACAACGCCGGCCGACATGATCAGGGTCGCGGCATCCTCGGTGCTCATGTCGACTTCGACAATCTTGCTCTTGGGCACGTAGAAGAAGAAGCCGGTGGTCGGGTTCGGTGAGCACGGCAGGAACACCGAGACGTGCTCCTCCTGGCCCGGCAGGCTGCGAGAGACATCCTCGTTCGGCGCTTGCGAGATCAGTACGATCGACCACATGCCCGGCGAGGGAAACTCGACCAGGCCGACCTTGCGGAAGCTCGAACCCTTGCCCGAGAACAGCGTCTCGAACACCTGCTTGAGGCCGCGGTAGATGGCGCGCACTGCCGGAATGCGGCCGAGGAAGGTCTCGCCGACATCGACCAGCGTCCGGCCGATCAAATTGGCCGCGAGAAAGCCGACCAGAGTCAGCGTGAAGAATGCGACAATCAGTCCCCAGCCGGGGATGACGTACGGCATGTAGGTTTCAGGCCGATAGGCCAGCGGTACGAATGGCCGCACCACGCCATCAACCCAGGTGACGAACCACCACACCAGATAAAAGGTGATCGCAACCGGTCCCGTCACGACGAGACCAGTGAGGAAGTAATTGCGAAAGCGGCCTATCAGGCCGGTATGCGGCTCCGGTACGGGATCAAGAGGCGCTGGCGCGTCGTCACGGGGGTTCATTCGGGTTCCAGGTCGGTCGCTTCGTTCAAGCTAGGGTCTTCTAGCAGGTTTTGGAAGACCACGAAGCGTTCCGGCCCGACCCTTCTGCCTATTCCACGGTCACGGATTTCGCGAGATTGCGCGGCTGGTCGACGTCGGTCCCCATGATCACCGCCGTATGATAGGCGAGCAGCTGAACCGGGACGGCATAGACCATCGGCGTGAACGCCGCCGCCATGTCGGGCATGACGATGGTGACGAGGGACTCGACGGTTGCCTCCTGCGCGCCTTTGGCGTCGGTCATCAGGATGATCTTGCCGCCGCGGGCAGCGACCTCCTGCATGTTGGAGACGGTCTTTTCGAACACCCGGTCGTAGGGCGCGATGACGACGACGGGCATGGTCTCGTCGATCAGCGCGATCGGGCCGTGCTTGAGCTCGCCGGCGGCATAACCCTCGGCGTGGATGTAGGAGATCTCCTTCAGCTTCAGCGCACCTTCGAGGGCGAGCGGGAAGCTGGTGCCGCGGCCGAGATAGAGCACGTCGCGCGATTTCGCGATCTCGCGCGCGAGCTTCTCGATCTGGAGCTCGGTGGTGAGTGCATCCGACATCAAACGCGGGATCTCGACGAGCCCGTGGACGAGCTTGGTCTCGTCCTCGTCGGACAGTTCGCCTCGCGCCTTGCCGGCCGCGATCGCAAGATTTGCCAGTACCATGAGCTGGCAGGTGAAGGCCTTGGTCGAGGCGACGCCGATCTCGGGGCCGGCCAGTGTTGGCAGCACGGTCTCGCTTTCGCGCGCGATCGTCGAGGTCGGCACGTTGACGACGGCGACCGTGTGCACGCCCTGGTCCTTGGCGTAACGCAGCGCGGCCAGGGTGTCGGCGGTCTCGCCAGACTGCGAGATGAAGATGGCGAGATCACCCTTGCGCAAAGGCGCCTCGCGGTAACGGAATTCGGAGGCGACGTCGACCTCGACCGGCACGCGCGCGAAACGCTCGAACCAGTATTTTGCGACGAACCCGGCGTAGCTCGCGGTGCCGCAGGCCGTGATGTTGATGCGCTGGATATTCTTGAAGTCGAACGGCAGCTTGACCGGCAGCGAGACCCGCTCGGTCGCCATGTCGACATAGCGTGCCAGCGTGTGGCCGACCACTTCCGGCTGCTCGTGGATCTCCTTGGCCATGAAGTGGCGATAGTTGGCCTTGTCGACCAGCGAGGTCGAGGCGGCGTGCTTGGTCTTCTCGCGCTGGACGGCGTGGCCGTCCTTGTCGAAGATAGAAGCGCTCGTATGGGTCAGCACGACCCAGTCGCCGTCCTCGAGATAGCTGATCGTGTCGGTGAACGGCCCGAGCGCGATGGCGTCGGAGCCGAGATACATCTCGCCGTCACCATAGCCGATCGCGAGTGGCGGACCGTTGCGGGCGCCGATCATCAAATCGTCCTCGCCGGCGAAGATGAAGCCGAGCGCGAACGCGCCACGCAGACGCGCCAGCGTCAATTTCACCGCTTCCACCGGCTTGTTGCCGCGCGTGAGCAGATCGTCGACGAGATGCAGCACGATCTCGGTGTCGGTCTGGGTGTGGAACACCGTGCCTTTCTTCTCGAGCTCCTCGCGCAGCTCGCGGAAATTCTCGATGATGCCGTTGTGAACCACGGCGACACGCTCGGTCGCGTGCGGGTGCGCATTGTTCACGGTCGGCTTGCCGTGGGTGGCCCAGCGGGTGTGACCGATTCCGGTCGTGCCCTTGAGCGGCTCGACTTCCAGCCGCTTCTCCAGATTCTTCAGCTTGCCCTCGGCGCGTCGGCGCTCGAGATGCTTGCCCTCGAGCGTGGCGACGCCCGCCGAGTCATAGCCGCGATATTCAAGACGTTTGAGCGAATCCACCAATTGCTCTGCAACCGGTTCGCGCCCGAGAATGCCGACAATCCCGCACATGCGGATCAATATCCCCCAAATCGTCGAAAAATCGCCTAAACGACGCGCTCGGTTTTTAGCGAAGTTCCTAAGGAACCAGATACTCAATAATTATTGCTGATTGAGACAGCACCGACGGCGACGAGCCTCGCCTGCCTCGAACTGGCTGGGCCTTAAACCGCGCGTGTTAACTTGTTGTCAACAAATTTGGCCAACCCTTGCAGACCGAGGAGAGAAGGCCATGAAAGGCTCATCCGACCGCAAAAGTCTGTCATCGATGTCGGTGCGCGCCAGCGAGACCACCGGCACGCACCTTGCGCATTGGCCGCCGCCCCAGCGCGGCAAGGAAAGCAAGCCCGTCTTCATCAAGCACGTCGCCGGCGAGCCGGCCAAGCGCGCCAAGGCGCGCGGCTGGCGCCTGACGCGCGCGATCTTCTCGGAATTCGCCGACGACGAATAGCGGGCCTCATTTCTCCGGCTTCTTTTCAGGCTTCTTGCCACCCGTCTTCATCTCGCGATAGCGCGCCGCACCACCTTCGCGGATGGTCTGCGGGCTGCGCTCCAGCGCCATGGCGTCATCAGGCACATCGCGGGTGATCACCGAGCCCGAGCCGATATAGGCGCCGTTGCCGATGGTCACCGGTGCGACCAGCGAGGAGTTGGTGCCGACGAAGGCGCCCTGCCCGATGATCGTCTTGTGCTTCTTGAAGCCGTCGTAGTTGCAGGTGATGGTGCCGGCGCCGATGTTGGAATTGGCGCCGATCGTGGCATCGCCGATGTAGGAGAGATGGTTGACCTTAACGCCAGCCTCCAGCGTCGCGGCCTTGGTCTCCACGAAATTGCCGATGCGCGCGCCGTCGCCGAGCGAAGTGCCGGGCCGCAGCCGCGCATAGGGGCCGATGGAGACCTTCTTGCCGAGCTTGGTCTCGACGATATGCGAGAAGGAATGGACCACCGTGCCGTCGCCGATCGAAACGCCGGGGCCGATCACCACGAAGGGCTCGATCGTCACGTCCTTGCCGAACACGGTATCCGCGGCGAGATAGACGGTTTCGGGCGCGATCAGCGTGACGCCGGCCTCCATCGCCGCTTTCCGCAACCGCGCCTGCATCACGCTTTCGGCCTCGGCGAGCTGCGCCTTGGTGTTGATGCCGCGCACTTCGTCCTCGCTGGTTTCGATCACCACGGCATCCCATCCCTGTTCGCTGACAATGCCGACCGCGTCGGTCAGATAATATTCGCCCTTGGAATTCGCATTGCCGATCTGGTCGAGGATCGCGAGCGCGCGGCGCCCGTCGATCGCCATGACCCCGGCATTGCACAGGTCGATCTTGCGCTCCTCGGCACTGGCATCGGCCTGCTCGCGGATCGCGACTAGGCGATCGCGCTCGACGATGAAGCGGCCATAGCCGGTGGGATCGGCCGCGCGGAAGCCGAGCGCTGCAATCGCGGCGCCTTTGGCCAGCGGCGCGCGCAGCCGCGCGAAGGTCTCGGCCGAGATCAGCGGCGTGTCGCCGAACGCAATCAGCAGGTCGTCCACGCCCCGCGCAATGGCATCGCGCGCCGCCAGCACCGCATGCGCGGTGCCGAGCCGGTCCTGTTGCACGAAGGTGAGCGCGTCGGGGCGGATGCGCTTTGCTTCGTCCGCCACCGCCTGATGGTCGGGTCCGATCACGACTGCGAGCGAGGTGCCGGTTCCCTTGGGCGCCGCGGCGAGCACGTGGGCGAGCAGGCTCTGATGCGCAACCGAATGCAGCACTTTCGGCAGGTGTGAGCGCATACGCGTGCCTTCGCCGGCGGCGAGCACGATCGTGAGGCTGGAACGGGCGGTCATCGAAATCCTGTTAATCGGCCGAATCGATCGGCGCCAGCGGGCGACGGCCGCCCTGATGAGCTATCGCCTTGCTACCCCCGCAAACGCCCGGAGTTCAAGTGCGACACGCTTTTCCTGTTAATGTTCCCTGATTGATTCGGGGAAGCCGGACAGGGGTTGGGCACTTAACGTTCATGGCAAAGGATTCCGACCCACTGGCGGATGCCTTCGGCGCCAAGGAGACCGGCGGGCTGTTCTCCGGACTTGTGGCCGAGGAGAGTTCGTTCGATCGCGGCATGATGTGGCGGCTGGGCTCATGGGGCGTGGCGGCCGTCGGCGCCGTCGTGCTTGCCGTGTTCGCCAACCAGGCCCAGCTCGGCTGGCGGCGCGACCAGGTTGCCTCCGCCGATCTCGCGCGCCAGGCCGACCGGCTCCAGATCCTGACCAAGGAGAGCCAGAACGAGGCCCGACGCCTCGCCTCCGCCATCGAGACGCTGAACACCGATCGCGACCGGCTCTATTCGCGCGTCACCGTGCTGGAGCAAGGGCTCGATTCCGTCACCGGCGCCATCGCCAAGCAGACGACAACGCCGCCGCAGGCGTCCGTTGCGAAGCCGCAGGACGCGCCAGCTTTGATCGGGCCGCCGGCGCCCGGCATCGGGCCGGTCGCCTCGACACCAGCTCCGGCCAACGACAAGCCGCGCACCGAGGCCGCAAAGGAGCCGTCGAGCCCGCCGCCGCAGAGCGCAGCCGCGGCCTCGCTCGTCGCGCAATCCCCGGCGACGACGGCGCCACTGCCGATGCTTCCGCTGGTCCCATCCAAATCGATCATGGCGCCGCCGGATCCGGCCGCCCCGAAACTGATTCAGCCCGAGTCCACTGAGAAGGCTGCCGAGAAGAAGCCCGATCCAGTGCCGGCCCCGATCGAAGTCGCCGCCGCACTTGCCAAGCCGCCGGAGGCCGCCGAAAGCGAGGCTCCCGCGATCGCGGTCCAGCAGACGCGCTTTGCGATCGATCTCGGTGGCGCCAACTCGCTCGACGGCCTGCGCGCATTGTGGCGCGGGCTCACCAAATCCAATCCCGAGGTCGCAGCGCTGCGGCCGATCATCATGATCAAGGAAGGCAACACCGGCCTCGGCATGCAGCTCCGCCTCGGTGCCGGCCCGCTGATCAACGCAGCGGCTGCGGCAAAACTCTGCGCCGGCCTCGCCGAGAACGACCGCCACTGCGAGACCACCGTGTTCGACGGTCAGCGGCTGTCAATGCGCGGCGGCCAGGAAAAGCAAGAGAAGACTCAGGATCGAGTTCAGGAGAAGAACTCAGACAAGAACCAGGATTCGGTGCCGCAAGCCGAGACCGCCCCGCCGCCCGCGCCCGCCGCCAAGCCGGACAAGCATCGCCGCAGCTATTCCTCAAAACGCTCGTCGAAGCGCGAGGAGCCCGCGCCTGCTCCTGCGGCGCAGCCGGCCGCACAGCCGAAGCCGGAGACGGCGTCGGCGGGATCGACGCTGTCGTCCTTCTTCAGGCGGTAGACGCGGCATCCGCTCTGCGGCGGGGAAGACCATCTCGCGGCTAACGTATCAAACGATACGAAGGCGCCCGGCATAAGACGGCAGTATCCGCGACGAAGATGATTCGGAGCGGAGATGGCGGACGAGACGTTTTTGCGCGAGCACCTCGCGCTTATCCGCGAATTGGCCGAACAGGCCGACCCCTATATCAAGAAGCGATTGCTGGCCTTGGCCGAAAAATACGAACGTCGGCTGAGGGACCAGAACCGGACGATACAAACTCGCCCTTGAGAGCTCATCGGCGCACGCAATCACCTACTCGATGCGCGCTTTTTCCTTCAGGTCGCGAATGCGGTTGTCAGCTTCATCCTTCGACTGAACCAGTTCCGACCAATCCTCGACCCGAGCTTGCTTGCTCAGCCTCTTGAGTTCGTCCAGTTGCTCCTGAGTTGGCTTTTCCATGCTCGCTCCTTGTATGCAGCATGCGTTGCGCGGTCACACCGTTTCAAAACCTGCGCAGCCCCAGCCTGTTCCTGGATATTTCGGGCCACGCGCGGCCGCCTTTAACTGGCCGCGATCGACATAAATTCACCTTCCCTGTTGCCCGCTCGCGCCATCCCGACCATATTGCCGCCATGACAAAAAAGCCCTTCCGCCTCACGCCCTACCAGGTGCAGTTCCTGATCGTCGTCGGCTTCGCCAGCGTCGGCTACGCGCTTTATCTGCGCTATCTCGGAATCGAAAACTCGCAGGTCGGTCTCGCCTGCGACGCCGGGCTTCAGACCCTGGTCTGCAAGGCGCGCTCGGTCTCGACCGTGCTGTTCAAGAATTCGGTGTTCGGCATCGTCGCGCTGGTGGTGGCGACGCTGAACCTGATGCGGCCGTCGATCGTGCTGCTGACCGTCGGCATCATCGCCGCCGGCCTCGGCATCGTGCTCTACAATGTCGTGCTGTCGGGCCTGGCGATCGGCCTGCTCATTCTTGGATTTGCTCGGCCCGCGCCCGCCACAGCGTGAGCGCGAACAAGAGATAGATCGCGCAGGTCCATAGCGACTGCCAATTGTCGCGGCCTTCGTTGAACAGCACATAGGCCGCCGACAGCGTCAGCACGCCCGCGAAGACCGACTCCGCGATCGGGCGTTGGCCGATCTGCGGCCGGTTCAGCATCAACAGCGCGAACGGCACCACCGCCATCGTCAGCGAGGCGTAGGGGAAGTCGTGGTAGCGCGGGTCGAACACGAAGGCGAGCGCGGTCTGCGCCGCGATCACTGCCGTCACCGCCTGCGTCAGGCCGAGCACGGCGGTGAGCTTCGACCATTTCCGGCCCTCGCGCGGACCGAGCAGATCGAGGAAGGTCGGAAGGCTGCGGCCGATCACCATCGCCTGCGCGCAGAAGATCGGCGACAGGATGCCGGCCGCGAGCAGCGTGCCCCAGAGCAGCCAGCCGCCGATGCCGTAGCTCTCGTAGTACATCTTGTCGGCGCCGATCCCGAGCAGGATGCCTGCCGAGGTCGCCGAGATCGCCACACCGAGCCAGGCCGAGAAGCGCGGCGTCCAGGGCCTGCGCCGCAACGTCAGGCCGGCCACCGCGAACACCAGCACGCAGAGGCCCATGCCGGCGCCCATGTACCATTTCCAGTACGGGAAATTGCTGATCGGCTGGCCCGGCGGATATTTCAGGGTCCGGCGCACCGAATCATAGAGGCCCCAATAGCCGCCGACGGTGCCTTCCAGCTTGCGCTTCCACGGCTGGTCGTAGGACTCGATCAGATTGACGCGGAATTTCTGCGCTTTCGCGAGGCTCAGGATCTCCGAGACCACGCGCGCCTGGTTGGTGCGCGACGGCAGCGCGCCCTCGCGCATGCGCCCTTCGCTCGGCCAGCCGGTTTCGCCGATCAGGATCTCCTTGCCGGGAAATGCGACCGCCATGCGCTCGCGGATCTGTTCGACATGGGAAGCGGCAAACTTCGCCTTGACCGGGAAGTCCTCCCAATAGGGCAGGATGTGGATCGTGACGAAGTCGACGGCGTCATAGATCTCGCGATTCCTGAGCCAGAACTCCCAGACATCGGCATAGGTGACGGGCACGCTGACCTGGGCCTTCACCGAGCGGATGATGGAGACGAGGTCCGCGGTCGTCATCTCGCCGCGCAGCAGCACCTCGTTGCCGACGATGATGCTGGTGATGATTCCGGGGAAATCCTTGGAAAGACGAATGGCGAGCGCGGCCTGCTCGAAATTCTTGGTGCGGTTGCTGGAGAGCCAGATGCCCTGCAGCACCTTCAGCCCGCCGATCCGGGCCGCGATCGCCGGCACCTGGTCCAGCCCGTTCTCCATCGAATAGGTGCGGACGCAGTCGGTGATCTCCTTGAGCTGGCGCAGGTCCTGCTCGATCTGGTCGGCCTCGATATGAGTCCACGCGTTCAGCGGCGACTGCTCGCCGCGGAACGGCGCGTAGGAGACGCACTGGACCTTGTCGGCGGGATCGATCGGGGCGCGCGCGAGCGAGATCGGCGTGGCAAGCCACCACCACACGGCAGCGATCGCACCCAGTGAAACGAGCAGAAGCGCCAGTGGCGTACGAAGAGAAATCGGTTCCGTCCTCCGCGAAGGGCCGTCGATTACCTGCTAGCACGCCGTCTGCCAAGGGGGTGACTCCGTTATGGATCCATCCCTCCCCTGAGGAATTTACCTGCGGCCGTTCGACCGAGGCCTAGGATCGTGACTTTGCTGGACAAAATTCCAGATTCAGGCCATGGACTCGGGAGGACTTTTCCGCCGCATTGGAGACCCATTTGGACGCCATCACGCAGGCGCGTCCGCGAAGGTCCTGACGCGGACGGTCAGTGATATATTGGGGAATTCATGCGGCAACGGGTGTTCGAGTTACGAAATGCGGTCCTGCGGCAGTTCGCCGCCACCTTGGCCGTTTCTTCCCTTGTCATCCTGATGGGCATCGGCGCCGCCTCCGCCCAGAGCGGCACGCCCGCCCCGGACCAGAGCAAGGCAGCCGCCCAACCCGCCGACGCGGCCAAGGATGCCGCCCAGAACCAGCGCCGCACCGACGAATTCGCCGAAGCAGCCCAGGTCATCAGCGGCCCGGCCGGCAACCCCGAATGCGTCTGGCTCGGCCGGCGCGTGGTGCGGCTGATGTGGCGGGATGACCTCGATACCGCATTCCGCCATCTCGACCTCTACGACCGCTTCGGCTGCCCCGGCGGCCACATCCAGGCTGCGTTCCGCTGCCTGACCCGCTTCGGCGGCCAGATCGATCCCAAGGTCGCCGAGACCCTGGACAGCCGTGTGCACGCTTGCTGGATCAACCCGGCGTCGCAGCCGCAGCAGGCGGCGGCCGCGGCCTCGCAGCCGGCCGCGCCGGCAGCGGGCAATGCGCAGCCGCAGCCGGCCGCAAGCCCCTCGCCGGCGGCAAGCCCGTCACCGGCGCCCCCGAAATAGCCGCGATTGTTTCAGGCTGCGTTCAGGAACGATCGGCGATAGAGGCAATTGGCACTGCTGCGAATTCCGAAATGTGCATGCCCTCATATGGTCATGAGGCGATGACAGTTGTGAAACCGCGCGGCAGAGGTATGCTCCATTTGCCGCGGACTTGGTCGGATCTCGGGGTCGGATCCGCTTCCCTGCCCCCTCAGCCCCTTTTGGTTTAGCCGCGATGCGGGTTGTCGCCGCCGTTCTGTTGCTTGTGTCCGCGCTCCACGCCGGCCTCTGGGGAGTCTTGCGCGACAAGGAACCCGCGCCCGACTTCAAGGGCTTGCTGCCCAGCGTCTCCTACGCCCCGTTCGAGGGCTCGGCTCACCCCGACATCGACAACATCCCATCGGTGGAGAAAATCCGCGCCGACCTGAAGACGCTGTCAACGATGACGCGCGCGATCCGGCTCTATTCGTCCACCGGCGGCGTGGAACTGGTGCCGCCGATCGCGGCCGAGTTCGGCCTCAAGGTTACCGTCGGCGCCTGGATCGACAAGGACAAGGATCGCAACGAGCGCGAGATCAAGGCCGCCATCGAGCTCGCCCGCAAGAACAGCAACGTCAACGGCGTCGTGGTCGGCAACGAGGTGATCTACCGCGGCGAGCAGAAGGTCGAAGACCTCATCGAGATGATCAAGAAGGTCAAGGGCGCGGTCCGCGTGCCCGTCACGACCGGCGAGATCTGGAACATCTGGCGCGACAATCCCGACCTCGGCTCCAACGTCGACTTCATCGCCGCCCACGTGCTGCCTTACTGGGAAAATTTCCGCTCGGACCAGGCGGTCGATCAGGCCGTCGACCGCTACAATCTTTTACGTAACCTGTTCCCCGGCAAGCGCATCGTGATCGCCGAGTTCGGCTGGCCGAGTGCGGGTTACAATTTGCGCAACGCCGACCCCGGTCCGTTCCAGCAGGCACTGACCTTGCGCAACTTCGTCAGCCGCGCCGACGCCATCGGCATGGAATACAACATTGTCGAAGCCATCGATCAGCCCTGGAAATACTTCGAAGGCGGCGTCGGTCCGTACTGGGGCATCCTCAACGCCAGCCGCGAGCCGAAATTCGCCTGGACCGGGCCGGTGGAGAATCCCGACTATTGGAAGCTGATGGGTGTAGCCCTCCTGGTCGGGATCCTGCTGTCGCTGCCGATCCTGCGGCTGCAGCAGCCCACGGCGAAGCAGGCGTTCCTGCTGTCGGCCACCGCCAATGGCGTCGGCGCCTGGGCTGCCACCGTGTTCGCGTTCTGGAACGGGCACTATTTCATCTTCGGCTCCGCCTTCGCGCTCACGCTCGGCATGATCCTGCTTGTTCCCCTCGTGCTGATCGCGATGGCGCGCATCGACGAGATCGCGGCCGTCGCGTTCGGCCGGCCGCCGCAGCGGCTGCTCACAAAGGGCAAGCCGGTCGAGAGCGTTCCGGAGAATTACTTCCCAAAAGTCTCGATCCACATCCCCGCTTATTTCGAGCCGGTCGAGATGCTCAAGCAGACGCTCGATGCGCTTTCGCGGCTGAACTATCCGAACTACGAATGCGTCGTCATCATCAACAACACGCCGGACCCTGCGTTCTGGCAGCCGATCCAGGATCATTGCCGCGCGCTCGGTGAACGCTTCAAGTTCATCAACGCCGAGAAGGTGCAGGGCTTCAAGGCCGGTGCGCTACGCATCGCGATGGATCGCACCGCCGTCGACGCCGAGATCATCGGCATCCTCGATGCCGACTACGTCGTCGATCCCGACTGGCTGAAGGATCTCGTGCCGGCGTTCGCCGATCCCAGCGTCGGCCTGGTGCAGGCGCCGCAGGAACATCGCGACGGCGACCTGTCGATCATGCACTACATCATGAACGGCGAATATGCCGGCTTCTTCGACATCGGCATGGTCCAGCGCAACGAGACCAACGCCATCATCGTGCATGGCACGATGTGCCTGATCCGCCGCGCCGCGATGGACATGGCCGGCGGCTGGTCGTCCGACACGATCTGCGAGGACTCGGATCTCGGCCTTTCGATCCAGCAGCTCGGCTGGACCACCCACTACACCAACCACCGCTACGGCCAGGGCCTGCTCCCCGACACCTACGAGGCCTTCAAGAAGCAGCGTCACCGCTGGGCCTACGGCGGTCTCCAGATCGTCAAGAAGCACTGGCGGAACTTCATGCCCGGACGGAGCCGGCTGACGCCCGACCAGAAGCGCGAATATGGCCTCGGCTGGTTGAACTGGCTGGGTGCCGAAAGCCTCGGCGTGGTCGTGGCGCTGCTCAACCTCGTCTGGGTGCCGATCGTCGCCTTCGCCGACATCGCCATCCCCGACAAGATCCTGACGCTGCCGATCATCGGCGCCTTCATCGTCTCGCTCGCGCACTTCTTGTCGATGTACCGCGCGCGCGTCGCGATCAAGCCCGGCCAGATGCTGGGTGCGATGATCGCAGCGATGAGCGTGCAGTGGACGGTGTCGCGCGCGGTGGCGCAGGGACTGATCACCGAGCACATCGCGTTCGCGCGCACGTCCAAGGGCGGCCTGTCCCGGATGTCGATCGAGTTCCAGGCGTTCTGGGAGGCCGTGATCGGCGCCCTGCTCCTGATCGGCGCCGGCGTGCTGGTGGCCTCCAACAGCTATCGCCAGATCACCGAGATCTACATCTTCGCCGGCGTGCTGGTGCTGCAGAGCCTGCCGTTCCTGGCTGCGGTCGCCATCGCCATTCTCGAGCTCAGCCGCATCAACTCGTTCCAGTTCTGGCGCGACAGCGCGATCCGCACCGCCGAGCTGATCGGCCTGCGCCCGGTCGCGCTGCCGACCCCCGCCGGCACGCCGCAGCAAGTGCCGGTGCCGAGCGAGGTCCGGCGGGAAGCGAACTGACGGGCTCCAAACGCGGCATCCGGCCCATGGGCAGACGTCGCGGGTTCTTCGGCGTGGATGGTGGCCCGTCATTCCGGTTGAGAACCCCGGCTCAAGCATTGGAAACGGCGAGCGAATTCGCGCTGTTGCCTTCAACTTCGGCAACCACCCGAGCTATTGACCTCCGCGCCCCATCCCCCTACACAGCGCGGGCCGAAAGCATGATCCGGAAACAGCCGTTTTCCCGCAACGCTTGCGTCGACGTGGCGGCAAGACATGCTTTTCCAAATGACCGAAGACGATGGCGATTTCTTCAAAGCCATCAGCGGCCATGGGAGCGCGTAGCTCAGCCGGTAGAGCACGTGACTTTTAATCACGGGGTCCTGGGTTCGAGCCCCAGCGCGCTCACCAAATCACTTAGATACTTACGCCGAGACGACGCGCTCCGATAAACTGTGTGTCGGCGCTGTGTCTGCAGATCGGTTGCCGGTGTAGCATGCGCGGCGCTTGATGCCCCTGCACCGCTCGCGGCACGCGCGCCGCGGACATGAGGCCCGACTGGGCGGCAAAGGTCCTGCATCAGTGATCGCTCCCTGTCTCTTCGTAATTGTCGCCGGAATGAATGCTCATTTCGCGCAGGAGCCTCAGCGCCGCATCGGTATAGCGCCCCTAGGACAACCGCTGGTCTGCGAGACTCGCCGCCGCCAGTACGAGAGCAGCTATGGCCACGCCCTTGATCATGGGCCCTTCCGCTTTTGCGCCACCAGTCGCAATGGAATGTTGTGCAAATTCGCGCGGCCTCGCACCGCCGGTTCTGTCCTGCCCAGCGCCTGCGCGATCTCGCTGGGTCGACACCCGGCCGCCGCCATCGCCAGCAGTTGTTGATGCTCCTCCGGTGTCCACCTCCGGATCAACGGATAGCGTGACTGTGCCATCGCCCGGCGTCCCCAGCCTGTTGCCAGTTGATCCTCGGCTGCATTTGCTGAGTCGCGCTTTAACCTATGATAGCGCCCCCCCCGCACGACGGGGCGAGCGGATGGCGCCGGACTGGCGAGTCCACAGGGCCAGGCTTGGATGCAGGCTCGACGGCGGCGTAAGCCGGTAGTTTTCCGGGCTGTGGATTTTCGCAGGTCTTAATAATTCTGGCGAATGATTGCTCCGATGATTGGAGACCTAGACCATCAAGCAGAAGCCATCGCCGCGATGCAGAAGGCGATCGCCGCGACCTGTCCCGCCGAGCGGTTGAAGTGGTTGCGGACCGCCTTGGCCTGGAAGGACCTTGCAAGCTTGGCGAAGGGCAAGGCCGCAGCGTGAAGGTCGCAGCCTAGCCGCTCAAGACCTCGCGCAGCTATCGTCATCTTCGGGAGCGCGGAGCAGAGAACCGGCTTCTCCAATCGGGGAGCATTGCGGAAGCCACTTGGCAATCCATCGGATGTATGGCCGGTCAGGAAGAAAAATGGCAAGCCGCGACCACGAGTGATCTCCGCCACGAGTTCAGTCGTTTCATCGCCAAGCCTCAGGTCGAGAATGGCCAGATCCAACTCAGCCACCCACGCGACTCCGATGGCCTCCTTCAGGGTGCCTGCATCGGCGACGACTTTGCGACCCAACTCCTCGAGTCGAGCCTTAAGAAATGAGGTTAGGCCAAGGCATACGTCCCTCGACTTAGCCGGCGATTGGCGTGTCCAAGCGGATCTGGAACGATCGGTAACCCGAAATGTTCGGGATTGGGCAATGACCGACCACTCCGTCGTTCTCTTTCCTGGTATGATCAAGCCGCTGCGACAGGCCCGCGTCTACGGCTACCTGATCCAGCGCGCAGACGGCCTGTATCACCCAGGCGGCGGTCAGCCGATATGCACGATGGCTATGGCGCGGAAGATGGTCGAAGGCGGCTGGCTCAAACAGTATGGCCAGCGCTATGAGCCAACAGAGCAAGGGCTGCGAGCCGCGGAATGACCCTGGCGGATCGCAACGCGCCGCCTACACCAAGGAAACGGCCCCAGGCCAAGGTGGCAGACCCAGGGCTGAGGCCGCTCCCGGCTACCGAACCGATAGCCTTATGCGTCTAAAACGCATGTAGAACCAAGGTTGGCCGATGGGCGTCGTTCCTATAGGTGGCGCACTTCTGCTTCGCCCGCCCCATCTCTGATGACCAGCCGAGCCACGCTTGGCAAATCCGCTGTGGGAACAAATGTCCACTTTGGGACTTAACGACTGACCTTTGGCAGGGTGAGTTGATGAACTATTTCAGCAGCGATAAATTTTCAGGCGCCAAGACCCGAGAGGAACGTCGCTGTAGCTGCGGCGCTCAACCCAAGCTCAAGCACACGATGATGGACGCCATGCGCGGGCTGACGGTCCGGGTCTATGAGTGCCGGTGCGGCGACCGCACCTGGACTGAGGACAAGGAATAAGGCCGCCTCAGCGGACGGCTTTTTTCCGCATAAGCCTTGCCCCTCACGCGGGAACGGAACGATCCCCATGGCAGCGCAATTGCTCTTTTTTGGGTAGGAGTTGCGTTATGCGTCATGCGCCGTCGATTGTGCCGCTGGATCGGCTCGACCGGGAGATTTACCTGGTGCTGGAAGACTTCGGCGCGCGCGCCGGCTGCTCCTGGCGTGAGACCGACGAGCAGGACACCGACGTCGAGACCATCATCCGCGACCTGCTCTCCGGGCAGTACGCCTATCCCGTCCGTATCGTCGCCTTCAACGCGATCGAGGGCCGGTCTCGCGATGCCACCAGCGAGATCGCAGATGAGCTTGCCGAGCGTGTCACGAGTAGCGAGATCACGCCGGCCTTGCAGGCCTTCGTCCAGGCAAATGCTTCCCGACCTTTTGCTGTGCAACTGGCGCTTCCTCTCCGGGGCGCCGCCTGACTTCAAAACCTGTGATCGTGATGTTGCGCGGGGATCGCGGTGCCAGCGCACCAAACCAGCACACTTATCGGAAGTTCGCGCTTCCCCTTGGCATGATTTTTTGGTACCAAATAAAATGAAACCAGCAAAAAAGATTCGTGCCAAAAAGCATCGCGGCCGCCCCGCTACTGGTCAGGGCGTCCAGATCGGCACGCGCTGGCCGGAATCGACTGTCGTTCAGATCGACGCATGGGCGTCGCGGCAGGAAGACACTCCGGCTCGCTCTGAATCCATCCGTCGGCTGGTCGATATTGGATTGGGCAAACCCGCCCCCGCGCTCGCGGTTACGTCTGCCGCCAAGGCCTCGTCCGAGCGGGCTCGGGAAATGGCGGGTAACGCGATCGACAAGCTCAAAGACAACAAAGCGAGCCCGGATGACCAGGCCAGCCGCAAGCGGCGGCTCGTCAAGGGACCGGAGGAATTCCAGAACGTTCGACGCGATCGGCCAAATCGAAAATGATTTGACCGGCGCCAGCTTGGTCAATCCCGGCCTCAAGGCAAAAAGCAAATGATCAAACCCAAACGGTCGGCCGAGCAACAAATCGCGGACGAAGCCGAGCGAAGGACCCTCAATCCGATAGGATCGAGACAGACGATAGCCGACAGTCAAGCCACGCCGGAGTTTCAGGAAAACCTGAAACGCCTGAAGTCCGAGCGGCTGGAGCGTGAGGCTCGACTGAATCCGAAGCGCAAGGTCTGATTTAAGCCAATCCAGCTTTCGCCTCGCCTCGTTGAGCCGGTCAGCGAACGGGCGGCGTTGGATGGAGGGTGCAGAAGGTCATGGGAATGTTGAATCGTCGGTGGATGATCGTCCTGCTGGTTTCCGTGGTGATTGTTTGCTCGATCTTCGCAGGCGCCCGGTACTATCTAAGCAAATGCCACGGCATGGATGCGTGCGCGGCCGCCGAAGCCGAGAGCCACGAGCGCGACAAGCCAACCGAGCCACAATAGTTTTCGGGTAAAAAGCCGGCCTGCAATAGCGGCTCCGAAGCCGCGGCGGGTGCAAGGTCGAAGGTGCTAATCCACCGTTTTACAACCTGGGGAAAACTGCCTGCAGGTCAGCGCGCCTGCATTTTCCGAATCGCCTGTGCGTGCTCGCTGCCTCAGTATGTTCTGCTTGTGGGGGTGCGCGTGAGCCAGTTTTTGTCCGTGCTGCTGTTGGCGACCGCCATGACTCTGACCCTGTGCTTCGGGGTGGCGGCGTGGCGCCAATCCGCTGTGAGAGACGTCGATATCACTGCCACCATTCCCCATCAGGAAAACGGCTGGCGAGCGAGGCCGACGAACTAAAGCACCTTCCGTTGCCCTATCCTCCCTAGTTCAACCAGTTCGATGAACGGTCTATTGATCTCGCGCTTGGGCCTGTACCCATAACTGGGTACGCGTGAATGCCAGCCGCCGCTGATCGTAGCAATCAACGAGCATGTCGAGCAGATCGCCGGTAACGGACAAAGCTGCACGCCCCGCACCACCGCTGCGAATGAAGTCACCAGCGAGTTCGCGAATGAAAGTCGGGAGATGGCGACGGCGGACTACACCACGCCGCCGAAGTCGATGCCTTCCTTGGCAAGCGCCTCAGCTTCCTCGGGGGACGCTGTCGGCTTCGTGTCGAGGTAGGGGCGCTCAGTCGCCGGCAGAATGGTGCGGATGTTCTGGCCGTCTGTCCGCGTGATGCGAGCAACCCAGCGCTTGGGGCCGTGCTCAACTTGCTGGATATGGTACTGCTTGTACGTAATCATGACTCACGGACGCGACTGACGCTGGCGGAAGGTTCCCTTTATATCCAACGGGACGCCGCCGGACAACGATTTCCTAAAGTGAGGTTAAGATCGTCGGCGTGAACCCGTTCAGCGATCATTCAGCCGCTCAGTCGTAGGCATATTGCGATTGGGAGAAGATCCGATGATCGGTGCAGTCATCGCAACCTTGCTGGCTCTACAGCTCGGTGAGGTTCATCAGGTTCAATACCGTGTCCCTGTACATCCACCGCCGTGCGGCAACGGCTGGGACGTCGGCGCCCGCGACGGCATGTGCTACCCCAACGGCTACTTGCCGCCGCAAGAACAGGCCGCACGGCAATACCATGGTGGCGGCAGAGGTTATGGCCACTATCCCGTTCCTTGCGGACACGGTGCCGATATCGATACCCGCGACGGCCAGTGCTACCCGAACGGAACGGTTCCGCCGCAGTTTCAACAGGGCCGGCAAGGCTATTACGGCGATGATCATTACGAGCGCCGTCCACGGCGCCGTTACTATTGAAAGGCCCTCAGGTAACCGGCGGGCCCCTGGTCATCGCTTCTTAGGATCCACCGGTGACGGTGCCGGACTGCACTGTCACCAGCATTCCGCAATTCCAAGTCAGGCAAAAGCCCCGCTCGCGTGAGCCCGCCAAGTCAGCGCGGACATAGTCCCAGATCACTTGGTCCCAGATGACTTGGTCCCAGATGACTTGCCTGACCCTAGCTTCAGCTCTCCGGGGCCGAAACTGTAGCAGGCACGCTCAGCGGCGCTCCTCCAACTGAAACGGGACCTACAGATTTCGACTGCCTGGCGAGCCGCTTGCGGATCGCTGCGGACAGTCCGTAGCGCGCATGCGCTCTTCGCACGGAGGACGTGACGTCCGACATCATGGCATTTTGCAGCGAGTCGATCTTCGCAATCAGCGTGGACAGCTGGGAGGATACCTTCTTCACATCGACCCGTTCGTCCGTGATGCTCTGGCGCAGCGAAAGCAGCACCATGGAATCCGCCTGCAGCACAGCCGCGTTTTGTTGCAGTGCCTGGTTGCTCTCCTGCAGCGAAGCCGTGTGTTGCTGCTGAGTCGACTGAATATCCTTCAAGGCAGCGACAACCGGATCCGGCTTTGGCACTGAAGCCTCTTGCCGCGGTAGCAGATCAGCCAGGCTGCTCAGGTTCAGCGATGGCAGGCCGGACGGCCATGTGTAGATCGCCGCCGCCCCGTTGATGGCCAGCGCACACACCGACAGCGCCATGACCGACGTGCGGCTGGAGCGTTTGATCGGTTCTGGAGCGTCCAAGCTTGCGGGTTCGTCGGCGGCGATGGCCGCAGCAAGTGCTGCAGGGTCGAGCTGTTCGACAAGGCCTTGCGTTTCGAAAGTCGTGGTCATGGCATTGACCCCAAATGAGCGAGCAACAGGAAGCCGTCGCCGGAACGTCCTCGCGACGGCTCCCTTACGCAGCACCCATCTACAACTGTCTAAAATTGTGAGCTTTTCAGCTTAATTCCACGTTAGCGGCCGCGGCCTGCCGCACGCCCCGCCACCCCGGCCGACTACGGGGGCGTGCGACAGACATGACACGCAGGCCGGTGCGAGAGCTCCTCCCGATCCCGGGAGGTGGCCGCGGTCCGAAGCGGATTTTCCGAAGTTGGCAAACTACCCCTGTTTTGCCCGACGAGTCAACCGGCGTCTCCGCCGGATGCAAGACCGCCGTGTGCCAAAAAGAAAGCGTTGCGCCAGCAGGACTTAGCTACTGTGCATGGGGTTGTTTTCGCGGTTTTGTATCCCTGTCCCAAAAGCCGCGAGACAACCCGCTCAAAAAGTGTAGGATTCGACAAAACAGGGAGGAGCGGCATGTTTGAAATCAGCGGTTTCGACACGGCGGGAATCGTCAGCCTCAAGCGGCTGTCACTCACCGCCGCCCTCAAGAAGGCCAAGGAACTCATCGCCGACGGGTGCTGGGGCGTTCAGGTGATTGGTCCAGGTGGCCAGGTCTACACCTCGTTCGAGGAGCAAGCCGCGTAGTCGCCCGCCTTCGGCATCAATCTTCGGCATCATTCGGAAAGCACCCGACCGATCGCGCGCCGTGCGCTCTGGCCGTTGCGGTGATCGACGTGAAAACCCCAGCGCCTGGTGGAGCGCTGGGGCGTTTTCAAAATATCAATTGGTGAAGCAATGAGGCCTTCGTAGCAGCGATCCCGACCATCGCTTGTGAACTGCTTCACACATCCTTCGATCTTTCCACACCTTGACGAGGCTCAACTGCCGCGCGCCGTGCCGTTGCCAATCAACTCGTTTGGGAGCACGCTCTCTCCAGGCGCGCAGACGCCACTCAGGGAGAAAGCCATGAAGGACACGGGCCTGGATCATCGCCACCGCGACAAGGATGGCGCGATCAGCAAGAAGCACGGCAACACGCTGGTCGGTACGTTGCGCAAGATCTACGGCAAGGGTTTTGCCGCCGGTTATCCGGATACGACTGAACTCAGCGAGGTCCTGCATCAGCTGAACGAGACATCGCTCAGCCAGTTGCGTCGCGATCACGACACCGGGCATCTCGGCCACAAGATCGACCACGTCCCGAAGTGAGGGATTTCACGAGTCCCAACTTCAGGTAGTTGAAGTCGACTTCGCTGCCGGGTGTCTCGGCGAATTGCCGTTTGAGCTCTCGCCGCCCGAGCGCTAGGATGAGCCTTTTACGGAGGCTCATTTGAAACAGTTCATTGTCATCACCGCCCTTGCGCTCGCCGTGACGGCTCCCGCCCGCTCGCAGGCCCTCGTCGATCCCAACAAGGTTGCGCCCGAATATCGCGAGGCAGCCGAGAAGCGGCGGGCCGAGCAGATGCGGCAGCGCGAATGCGCGCTGAAGGCGGATCTCGAGAAGGTGCTGCCCAGGGATCGCACCGTCTACCTCAACCATTGCCTGGACACGATAGCGGCCAAGCAATAGGCGGCTGTTTCAAGCGGCTTGGAGTCCCGGACGCGTTCAGGCTTTCTTCAGACATTTGGGATCACCTGATGATCCATTTCCATCAGTCATTGTCGATCGACCGCGCATGAGTTTCGTCCAGATTCAGTGCACGCGCTGCAAGACCGTGTTCCGCGACCGCGCGGGACGGTTGCAGGACGGCTATTCCAGGCAATGTCCGAGCTGCGAGGTGGTGCTGTTTTTCGCGGAGGATTCGCCGAACCCTCAGGTCAAGCAAGCCATGAAGCGCGCGCGCAAGGTTCGCAAGGAGCAGCGCGAAGTCGAAATGGCCAGGGTGTCCGCACCGCAAGCGCGCGCCAATTTTTCGCGGGCCCAAACCGGACGGATACAGCACTCGTCGGAGGACGACGAGGAGGCCTAGCTCACCCGCGCTTCCGCGGAAACAGGCGGTCGCGGATATAGCGCGAGGTCGGCGTCAGGCGGATGCCGCGCGGCTTCTGCCAGACGGCGCGGTCGATCTCGTTCTTGTCGCCGATCGCGAGCCTGCCCTTGGCGCCCTTGGCGATGAAGATCGCGTCGCTCATCTTGCGGCCGGAGCGCTTGTTCCTGGTCGTCACTTCCTTCCAGAGGCTGATCCGGCCGAGCTTCAGCTTGGGCAGCTCTTCCTTGATCTCCCGCCGCAGGCAGTCCTTGTCGGACTCGCGCGCGCGCTTGCGGCCGCCCGGGAACATCCACAGGCCGTCCGACCGACGCCTGACCAACAATACCTTGCCGCGCTTGGCGGCGACCAGTTTGGAAGACTTCGCCATGTCCGCCGTAATCGAAAAAAGAATCGAGCCCATGGTAACTTGTCTAGTCGGATAGACAAGTTCCGTGGACCTTGATCACACGGGGCTAAGGCCGCCAGGTCTGATCGAATCCGGCAGGCAGGCCGATCCGCCGTTCGATGCGCTGGATCAGCCCTCGCCCGCCGCTGTCCCCGTCCTTGACCCCGCCTCTGCCCGGTCCTCCGTCCTGATCCAGGCCATCATCATCTCCCAGGCCACCGACAGGATGATGGGGCCGATGAACAGGCCGACGATGCCGTGGGCGAGCGTGCCGCCGATCACGCCGACGAAGATGACGATGGTCGGCGTGGTCAGGCCACGCCCCATCACCAGCGGCTTCAACATGGTGTCGAGGAAGCCGACGACGACGAGAAACACGGTGAGCAGCAGCGCGGTGGTGACGTCCTTGGCAGTCCAGATCCAGATGATCACCGGCAGCAGCACCAGAAAGGCGCCGATCTGCACGATCGAGAGCAGCAGCACGATGAAGGCGAGCAGGCCTGCGCTCGGCACCGCCGCAAGCTTGAAGCCGATGCCGGCGAGCAGTGCCTGCACGATCGCGACGCCGATCACGCCTTGCGCCACGGCACGGATGGTCGCGCCCGCGAGCCCCAGGAAATGCTCGCTCTGTTCGGGCACGATGCGAAACAGGAAACCGCGGCCGGCCGCAACCAGCCTCGGCCCGTGCGGAAACAGGAAGCCGGCCACGAACACCGAGACCAGGAACTGGAGCGTGCCGACGCCGGCGTCACCCGCGAGCCCAAGCAACGGTCCCGCCAGCGGCTGAAGATACGGCGCCACCTCGCGCAGCACCGCGCGGATGTTGTTGTAGGCCTGCTCCCACAGATCGAATAGCCAGGGGCCAACGACCGGCCACGACTTGAGCTGCTCCGGCGCCGACTGAAGCGCGAGGTCGCCGGTACCGAGCTGGTGCGCCAGCTCGCGCACGCCGTCCACCGCGCTGATGCCGAGCCAGGTGGCAGGACCGATGACGATGCCAAGCGTGATCAGGGTCAGGATCGCCGCTGCGGTCTTGGGCCGGCCACCGAGGATCTTGGCGACCCAGCTGAAGGCCGGGTAGAACGCGACCGCGAGCACGCCGCTCCAGGCAAGGATCGGCACGAAGGGGCGGATGATCAGGAAGGTCCAGATGATCAGCAGGCCGAGCAGGCCGACGCGGATCACGAGCTGGATGATGTCCTCGCCCGTCAGGAGCTGACGCAGACTTTTCACGGGCACGGCTTTCCTTGCGGCATTGACGCGGGTTCCGGCACTTGCGCGGCCCAGCGTTATTGCCAGCCGCGCACCCGGCGTCAAGGCGACGGGGCCGGCCCAAGCCGATGATTAGGAACGCATCGGGCCATTCTGCATTCCGAGACGATGGCACGCCGCCCCAGAGAGCCCGTCGCACACGCAGGCATTCACCGCGGCGTCCACTTTTCGCTGAAGCCAAACGCCGCACCGGGCTATTGGCGCTACGCCTATGCCGTCTTCGACAGGGCCCGCTGCGGGCGCGTGCAAGGCAGGCTGCCGTTGCTCGCCATCAGGCGCGTACAGATGCGCATCGACCGGGACATGCGGAGCATTAACGACGGTTAACCGGATTTCGGCCGACCGGTTTACGCCGTTGCAAAGGCGCGCACCTAGGCTTCCACCGAGGTCCCCCAAACCAGTTTCGGTGCAATGGCCAATACCATCTGGACGATCGAAGAATTCACCTGCCCGGGTTGCAGCATGAACTACACCGCGACAAGGGAGGAGCACGCCGAAGCGCATTCCGGCAGCTTCAAGTGCAGCATCTGCAGCGGCGTGGTGCACACCTGGTCCGGCAAGCATCATTTCTTCGGCTGGGAAGCGGTGAAGACCAAGCCGCCCGTGTTCGGAAGGCGCTGGGCCGGAGCCGGATGGTAGACTGCTTCCAGCGGACCCAGACCAGCTACTCCCGTCAACGCTGCCTGCCCGAACTGCGGCTTCTGCTACTCTGCGGCAACGGTTAAACTCCCCGCCCCGCAACTGAAGCCGACACGCAATGACCGCAACTTTCGTTCCCCAGATCGCCCTTTACCGCACCTGGCTCGCCGAGCAGCGCGGCCTTACCTTCGCCAGCTACGAGGACATGCGGCAATGGTCGGTGCGCGATCTCGACGGGTTCTGGCGCAGCATCTGGGACTATTACGATCTGCAATCCCCAACGCCGTTGGCGGCCGTGATCACCGAGCGCAAGATGCCCGGCGCGATCTGGTTTCCCGGCGCCCAGGTCAACTATGCACGCCAAGTGTTTCGCCATGTGGATGCGGCCGACGCAGCCGGCCTGCCCGCAATCGTCAGCTGTGGCGAGGACGGCAGGCTTTGCGAGACGAGTTGGCCGGAGCTGCGGCGCAAGGCGGCTGCCCTCGCGCTGCATCTGAAAGAAAAAGGCATCAAGCCCGGCGACCGCGTCGCCGCCTATCTGCCCAATATCCCCGAGACCATCATCGCATTCCTGGCGAGCGCCAGCATCGGCGCGGTCTGGAGCGTGTGCGCGCCCGACATGGCCGCACCCGCCGTGATCGACCGCTTCAAGCAGATCGAACCGAAAGTGCTGATCGCCTGCGACGCCGTCACCTATGCCGGACGCCGGCACGATCGCAAAGACGTTCTCGCCGAGCTGCGGCGATCGCTGCCGACGGTCGAGCACGTCATCCTGCACGGCGAGGCCGCCGCGCCGGCAGCGCCGGACGCCCTGCTCTCCGACATCGTCGCAACAAGGGGCGCCGCGATCGAGGCGTTCGAACCAGCGTGGCTGCCGTTCGATCATCCGCTCTGGATCGTCTATTCGAGCGGCACCACCGGCCTGCCGAAGCCGATCGTGCACGGCCATGGCGGCATCGTGATCGTGGTGCTGGCGCTGCTGGGATTGCACAACGATCTCGGCTGCTCCTACCACGAGAACTCGTTCGGCGAGCGCTATCACTGGTACTCTTCGACCGGCTGGATCATGTGGAACAGCCAGATCGGCGGCCTGCTCAGCGGCACCACCTGCTGCATCTTCGACGGCAGCCCCGGCGGCGCCAGGGACAAGCCGGACTGGACCACACTGTGGCGCTTCGTCGCGCAGTCGAAAGCGACCTTCTTCGGTGCGGGCGCCGCGTTCTTCGCCAACTGCGCCAAGGCCGAGATCGACCTCACCGCCGCCGGTGATCTCTCACAGCTTCGATGTCTCGGCTCGACCGGCTCTCCGCTGAGCGCCGACACGCAAGCCTGGTTCAACGACCGCTTCGCGGCGCTCGCGAAGACCAACGGCAGCAAGGCGCAGGCCGATATCTGGTGGGCCAACATCTCGGGCGGCACCGATTTCGCCGGCGCCTTCATTGGGGGAAATCGCGAACTGCCGCAGACCCCGGGCGCGATGCAGTGCCGTCTGCTGGGTGCCGCCGTGGAAGCCTTCGACGAACAGGGCCGCGCCGTCATCGGCGAGGTCGGCGAGCTCGTCTGCACCGAGCCGATGCCGTCGATGCCGCTCTATTTCTGGAACGACAAGGGCGATGCGCGCTATCGCGCGAGCTATTTCGAGACCTATCCGGACAATTTCGACGGCAGCGGCCGCGGGCCGGTGTGGCGGCATGGCGATTGGCTCAAGGTCGATCCCGACGGCTCCTGCATCATCTATGGCCGCAGCGATGCCACCATCAACCGGCATGGCCTGCGCATGGGCACCAGCGAACTCTACTCCGCGATCGAGGCCTTGCCGGAGGTGCTGGATTCCCTCGTCGTCGATCTCGAATATCTCGGCCGTGACAGCTACATGCCGCTGTTCGTGGTGCTGCGCGAAGGCCTCGCGCTCGACGGCGCGATGCGGACTAGGATCAACCAGGCGATCGAGGCCGGCCTCTCCCGCCGCTTCCTGCCCAACGAGATTTTTGCGGTCGCCGAGATCCCGCGCACGCTCTCGGGCAAGAAGCAGGAGTTGCCGATCAAGAAGCTGCTGCTCGGCCAGCCCGTCGAAAAGGTCATCAACCGGGAAGCGATGGCCAATCCCGCTTGCCTCGACTGGTATCTCGCCTTTGCGCGCGACTATCTGGCGCGGAGCGAACCTTGAGCGGAGATCGCCCCAATTGCGCCGATGTCGTTTGGACTCCGTTCACCGATCGCCGCTAGAGCAGGATGGATCTTCCGAAAACGAACGCGCGCCATGGCCGACCTCAACGCCGTCCTCACCAGGCTCAACGACCGTCTGCTCCGCCTCGAGGGCGAGCTGTTCGTGCTGCGCTCGCTGGCCCGCGCGACGCTGACGGCGGGCGATGACCACGCGGCGCGAATGCGCAAGCTGGTCGAGGCCGCAAAGGTCGCGCTCGACGACGAGGCCACGCGTCCCCTCGACAAGCCGACGCGCAAATATGTCGATGCGGCGACCGCACTGGTGGAGGAATTGCTGGTCGAGCCGACCCAGGCACGGCCGTTGTTCACCGTCATCGACGGCGGCCGGCGCGACTGAACGTCAAACTGGCCGGCCGTCGTCCTTCGCGGCGATATCGCCCGACTTGAGCCGGCTGAGGCCGGCTTCGATGATCGCGATCTCCTCGTCGATCTGGCCGATGGGCAGGCTGAAGTCGTAGCCGGACCTGCTCTTCAGATCGACCGCAAGCCGTTGCCTGTGCATCATCAGCTCGTCGAGGCCGCGCCGATTCTTCAGCCGGACATAGAAATCGACGATCTGCTCAATCGCGCTCGGCATGAAATAGGTCCCGGCGACAAAGCCCGCTCGGCGCACCCACGCCGGCGGGACAATCTCGGTGTCGCGGTACGCAATACAAATCCGCGACGGATTCGTCGATACGCCAAGCTGGTTGAGATCATGTTACCGTCAGATGATTTCGTGATGGCCGTGCATGAAAAAGCCGCTGGCGATTCCGCCAGCGGCCAAATCCGGGTTCGAAAACGGATGCGGGTTGAAATGTCGCCAGCCCCGGTGGGTCCACCTTCTAACGCCAAATCCTGGATCTCTCTGTTAAGAACGAAACACAGGAACCTAATCCAAAACGCAGAAATATTTCCGCGGCAGCCTGCGGTAGGCGCTGTAGCGGTAATGCGGCCGGTATGCGTAGCCGCGATAGAGCGCCGGCGGCTCCTGGCCGTAATAGGCGCCGTGATAGAAATTGATGACCGGCCCTTCCGCGCAGCGATAAGTGTCCCAGGTCGGGCCGATGAAGGGCGCCACCCCAACCTCAGGCGGAACCACCGGATAGGGCTGTCCGCCGGCGCGCGCCGGAGGGGTTGCGACCAGGGCCGCGAGAAGGACAAACCACGCGCTTCGCATGCGTTCGCTCCGAGCCGATGCCATGCGCGCATGGAAGCACCGGACCGGCCGACGCCGCAATCGCGGAATTCATCGCGCAGCCTGCTCGGGTGCATTGTTGATAACCGGCGCAAACGCAGTGCGGGTGGTGACAGGACGTCCGGACGTGTTATCGGGAGATGACGCAGTTGCGAGACGGATCGGACACCCATGCGTATTACCCTCGTCGGCTCCCGCCATTTCGGCGTGACCACCCTGAACATGCTCCGGGAGCACGGTGTCTCGATCGTGCGGGTCGTGGTGGCCGACGCCGAGGATCGTCTCGCCGCGACAGCCAAGGCGGCGGGCATCGAGGTCGTGGTCCAGGCCAATCCCAAGCTGGTGGTGGCCTCCGAGATCGCCCCCGACACTGATCTGATCGTCACCGCGCACAGCCACGCCCGGATCGGCAAGGACGCGCTCGAGGCCGCAAAGCTGGGCGGCATCGGCTATCATCCCTCGCTGCTGCCGCGTCACCGCGGCAAGGCGGCCGTGGAATGGACCATCAAGGAAGGCGATCCGATCGCCGGCGGCACGATCTACCACCTCGCCGACCGCATGGACGCCGGCGCCATCGCCGCCCAGGAGTGGTGCTTCGTCAAGAAGGGCGAGACGGCGCGGGAACTGTGGGAGCGCGCGCTGGCCCCGCTCGGGCTCAAATTGCTGGCCGACGTGATCGATTATGCCAAGGTCCACAAGGCGCTGCCGTCCAAGACTCAGGACGAGCAGTTCGCGACCTCAGCGCCAAGTCTTTCCTGAGGCCCCTTTCCTGAGGCCCTTTCCTGAGTCGCTGTCCCGACGTTTACCCTTAACGCGAAGGGGCGTTGATTCTGCTTCGAAAATTGCAGCCGGAAACCCAAATAAACCATTGTTCCCACAGGAACAATTTTCGATTTGGCACCGCACCAAATTTCCGTCACATTTGGCCCGAATAAGGGTCAGCATATCAGACAAATTCAAGGACGGATTTTATGCGTTTTGCTCGCATTGCGGCGTTCTGTGCCGCTTCAGTTTTCACCCTCGCCGCGCCCGCTTTCGCCCAGACTCCCTATGACGGCAACTGGCAGGTCACCATCGTCACCAAGAGCGGTTCCTGCGAGCCGACCGCAAGCTCGTTGCTGACGGTTGCCGACGGCAAGATCACCGCGCCCGGCGCTAACGTTTCCGGCACCATCGGCAGCGGGGGACTTGTGAAAGTTTCGATCAATGGTGCATATGCCAACGGTCAACTCAGCGGCAACGCCGGATCGGGGAAGTGGAATGGAGCATCTGCAGGCATACCGTGCAGCGGGCGGTGGGAAGCATCGCGCCAATAGAAAAATCGTGACGAGCGGTCTGGGCCGGCGGCTGCTGATCGCGGCCACCGTTATGTTAGCGGCCGGGATTGCCAACTCCGCGAGCAAGGCGCAGTCCGGCCCGTTCGCCGCGCTCGCCGGCAGCTGGAGCGGCTCAGGCACGGTCACCCTGGATGACGGCTCGACCGAGCGGATCCGCTGCCGGGCCAAATACGCTCCGATCGGACCGACCATGGAGTTGTCTCTGACCTGCGCCAGCGACGCCTACAAGTTCAACCTCGGCGCCAACGTCAAGGCTGAAGGCAGCGCCATCGCGGGCAGCTGGTCCGAGGCCAGCCGCAATATCAGCGGCGCCCTTTCGGGTCGTGGCGCCGGCGGAAACTATGAGCTGCTCGCCTCCACCGCCGGCTTCAACGCCAACATCTCGCTGAAGACGTCCGGCAACAAGCAGAACGTCACGATGCGCGCCGACAGCCAGTTCCGCGGCGCCAACATCTCGCTGTCGCGCTAAACCGGTACGAGTAGATTGACAATCGACCCGGCGATCTCGCCGGGTCGATTTTTTATGTGCCCGGCACGAACGCCGTGACCTCGATCTCGACTTTGGCCTGGTCGTCCACCAGACCGCCGATGTAGAGCAAGGTCGAGGGCGGAAAATTGCGCCCCAGCGTTTCCTTCCAGGCAGCGCCGATGCCGGCCCCGGCGGCCTCATATTCGCTGCGGCTGGTCAGGTACCAGGTCAGGCGGACGATGTGCTCGGGGCCGGCGCCGGCCTCGCCCAGGAGCTTGATGATCCGCTTCAGTGCGGTCCCGACCTGCGCTGCCATGTCAGGCGCGTAATTGCCGGTCTCGTCGCCGCCGGTCTGGCCGGCCAGCACCACCCAGCGGCCCGGCCCCTCGACCGCGACGCCATGGGAAAAGCCGCGCGGTTTTTTCCACTCGGCCGGCTGCAAGATGTCCATGCGCGAAGATCTCCCGATTGTTCTCGTTGTTCACTGATGCCTTAGCACGCCGCCCCGCATCGCTGTACCGGCAGATTTGGCCGTTGCAAACGGCGACGATGTCGCCGATACCGGCCCTCCCTCAGAACCCTCGCCTCCCACACCTGCGCCGATGAACACCACACCGTCCAAGACGATGGCTGCCCTCTGGATGGCGGGCTGGCTGTCGCTGATGCTGGTCATGGCGGTCGCCGGGCGCGAGACCACGCGCGAGCTTAACGTCTTCGAGATCATGGAAGTGCGCTCGGTGATCGGGTTCACGCTTCTGCTGCCGATCATCTACCAGTCCGGTGGCTTCAAGGCGGTCGCGACCAAGCGCCTGCCCCAGCACCTCGCGCGCAATGGAGTGCATTATTTCGCACAGCTCGGCTGGTTCTACGCACTGACGCTGATCGGGATCGGCCAGGTCGTCGCGATCGAATTCACCATGCCGATCTGGACGGCACTGCTGGCCGCAACATTCCTTTCCGAACGCATGACCGTCTGGAAGATCGCCGCGATCGTGCTCGGTATCGTCGGCGTGGTCATGATCGTGCGGCCCGCCACCGGCGAGATCAATCCGGGCCAGCTGATCGCGCTGGGAGCCGCGATCGGCTTCAGCATCTCCATGATATTGGCGAAATCACTGACCCGGACCGAGAGCGCATTGTCGATCCTGTTCTGGATGATCGTCGTGCAGATGGTCGTGGGTCTGCTCCCGACGCTCTATGTCTGGACCTGGCCGTCGGCCTCCCTGTGGGGTTGGCTGTTCGTTATCGGGGTCTGCGGCACATTCTCGCACTATTGCCTCGCCAGCGCGCTCCGGTACGCGGATGCGACCATCGTGGTGCCGATGGACTTTCTGCGGGTTCCGCTCACGGCCACCGTCGGCTGGCTGCTCTATTCCGAGCGGCTCGACTCCTGGACCGTGCTCGGCGCGGCGCTGATCCTCTGCGGCAATCTCCTGAACTTGAAGCCGGCTTCGCCGGTTCCCGCCCGCGCACGCTGAACCTCGCGCCGCCTCGCGCGACAAAACGAAGTGGCCGTGTGATTTAGATCACGTTGGAAGGGTATTCCATCGTGCACATTCTGCCACACAGCAGCGGGTTGAACGCGACGAACTGCCGTTTTGATGGCGTTAAGGCGGGCACTTCATGTAAGTTCGTTGCCAATCTGTTGCTGCCTGCAATTTCGATTCTGTTGGGGATTCCAGATGCGCACTCTCACCCTCCTCGCGTCGCTGATGTGCATGGTACTGTCGGTCAGTGCCGCGAAGGCCGACCGCCGTGTTGCTTTCGTCGTCGGCAACGGCACCTACAAGAACGTCGCACAATTGCCGAACCCGCCGATCGACGCCAAAGCGATGGCGGCAACGCTGCGCAATGTCGGCTTCGAGGTGATCGAAGGTTCGAACCTCTCGCGCGACCAGATGACGGAGAAGCTGCTGGACTTCGGCCGCAAGGCGCAGGGCTCCGATGTCGCAGTGTTCTATTATGCCGGTCACGGCATCGCGGTCGGCGGCTCCAATTATCTTCTGCCTGTCGACGCCGACATCAAATCGGAGATGGACGTCAAGCTCGGTGCCGCCATCAACATCGATCTGACGCTCGAGCAGACCATGGGCGACGCCAAGGTCAAGCTGGTCTTCCTTGACGCCTGCCGCGACAATCCATTCGCCGCCAAGATCAAGTCGAACTCCGCGACGCGCAGCGTCAACGTGCAGAGCGGTCTTGCCGAGATGAAATCCGGCGAAGGCACGCTGATCGCGTTCGCCACCGGCCCGGGCCAGACAGCGCTCGATGGCCAGGAGGGCAACAACAGCCCGTTCACCCGCGCGCTGATCGACAACATCACCAAGCCTGGCATTGAGATCCAGCAGGCGATGACCTCGGTCCGCGCTCAGGTCAACGAGGAGACCCACAAGGGTCAGCTGCCCTGGGGCCACACCAATCTGATCGGCGCGGTCTATCTCAACCAGGCTCCGACGACCCAGGTCGCCAATGCGGCACCGACGGCTGCTGGCGTCGTGCCAATGGCGACCGGCGGCAATTCGGACGGTGTCGAGCTCGAATACTGGCGTTCGGTCAAGGAGAGCAACAAGTCGGAAGAGCTCAACGCCTACCTCTCCGCCTACCCGAACGGTCAGTTCAAGGCGCTGGCGCTGGCACGCCTCGCGGCCATCAAGAGCGGCCCCTCGACCGCGACGCGTACCCTCACCGCTGGCGTCGATCCCGCGACCTTCACCGAAGAGGCCACCCAGCTTACCGAGGACCAGATCGGCCTCGACAAGAACCAGCGCCGCGACGTTCAGCGTCGCCTCGGCGGGCTTGGCTTCGACAACAAACAGACAGGCGTGTTCGGCGACGAGACCCGGTCGGTGCTCAAGCGCTGGCAGGCGGCGCGCGGCTATCCCGCGTCTGGCTACCTGAACAAGCTCCAGCACAAGGCTCTGCTTTCGGAGATCGTGGCCGGCCCGCCGACCGCGAGCGACAACAGCCAGAAGGCAGCCCGCCGGGCCGCGGCCCCCGCAGCCGGCAGCGCGCCCGCACCCGCTCCTCATCGCAGCGGCGGCGGCGATCCTGCCGGAGCAGCCTTCGTCGGCGGTGTCGTCGGTGGCATGATGGGCGGCATGTTCCGCCGCTGACGCGAGGCCAATCGCAAATACAAAAGCCCGGCTCGCGCCGGGCTTTTTCGTTGCGAATAGCCAAACCTTTAGCGTCTACTTCCCCGCGGCCTTTCGCAACGCCTCGTTGATGCGGTCCTGCCAGCCGGGCCCGCCCGACTGGAAATGCTCCAGCACGTCCTGGTCGATCCGCAGCGTGACCTGCTCCTTGACCCCCGGCGCCACGTTCTGCTTTGGCGGCGCTGCGGCGACCTTCGCCGTCACCTTCTTGAACGCCGCCTCGGCCTCCGTCCTGGCGTCGCCCAACGTCCGCGGCCGCCTCGGTGGTTGATCCGCCATGTCCTAGATTCCCTCAAACAGAGCCGTCGAAAGATACCGCTCGGAGAAGGACGGCACTATAGCCAGGATGGTCTTTCCCGCAGCTTCCGGCCGCTTGCCGATCTCGAAGGCCGCGGCGATCGCGGCACCCGAGGAGATGCCGCCCGGAATGCCCTCATGCCGCGCCAGCGCCCGCGAGGTCTCAATCGCCGTCGTCGAGTTGATCTTCACGATCTCGTCGATCACCGAGCGATCGAGGATGTCAGGCACGAAGCCCGCACCGATGCCCTGGATCTTGTGCGGCGTATGCTGGCCGCCCGACAGCACCGGGCTCTCCTCCGGCTCGACCGCAACCACGCGCAGCGAGGGCTTGCGCGGCTTCAGCACCTGGCCGACGCCGGTGATGGTGCCGCCGGTGCCGACGCCGGCGACGAAGAAATCGACGTTGCCGCCGGTGTCGTTCCAGATCTCCTCCGCGGTGGTGCGGCGGTGCACCTCGGGATTGGCGAGATTCTTGAACTGCTGCGGCATCACCGAATTCGGCGTCGTCTTCAACAGCTCTTCGGCCGTCGCGATTGCGCCCTTCATGCCTTGTGCGGCCGGTGTCAGCACCAGCTCGGCGCCCAGAAAAGCCAGCATCTTGCGGCGTTCGATCGACATCGACTCCGGCATGACCAGCTTGAGCCTATAGCCGCGCGACGCCGCGACGAAGGCCAGCGCGATGCCGGTATTGCCGGAGGTTGGTTCGATCAGCACGGTGTCGGGCTTGACGATGCCGGCCTTCTCCATCGCGATGATCATGGCCGCGCCGATACGATCCTTCACGCTTGCGGCGGGATTGAAATATTCAAGCTTTGCCAAAATGGTCGCGTTCACGCCGTGCATGCCAGGAAGCCGGCGCAAGCGGACGATCGGCGTGTCGCCAAAAGCATCGACGATCGAGTCATAGATCCGGCCGCGGCCGGGTTGGTGCGCTGCACCCGTGGTGGACGACGCGTCCATGATGAACTCCCTGTGGCGACGATTGCGCTTCTGTTGCAGCTCTTGCGCAGTTAGAGACAGCCTGCGGCGACACGCAAGCGAGATTGCGGCACATGTTAAATACGCTGCATCGCAAAATCGCGTGAACTGCAATTATCAGAAAACCAACGCATTTGTGTTGCGACCTCGTCAACTGATTCTGCTTATGTTAGACTTAGGTCTCAAAGCTGGGAGGTCACCACGATGTCAGCAGTCGCTGAAGTGTTGTCGACCGTCGCACCGAACCGCGCTCCGCGTTGCAGTGAGCTGCCGACCTGTCCCGTCTGCGCCGACTCCATGATCGCCGCCGAAGGTTCTGCGTATCTGTCGGAACACGTGATCAGCTATCTCTGGACCTGCGATAATTGCGGCTACGGCTTCGTGACCAAGCACTTCGTCAAGCAGCGTTTCCTCTGCAATTGACCTAGCGCGGGGCGATGTCGCCCCTCGTCCAGTCTTCGCGCGTACGCCGATAGAACTCCTCGAACGTGCCCTGTGCGACCGCGTCCCTGATGCCCTGCATCAGGAACTGGTAGTACGCGATATTGATCTCGGACAGCAGCATCGCGCCCAGCGTCTCGCCCGCCTTGACGAGATGGTGCAAATAGGCGCGCGCGTAGCTGCGCGCCGACGGCCATGAGCTCTCTTCGTCGAGCGGACGCGGATCGTCGGCGTGGCGGGCGTTGCGCAAATTGACCTGGCCGAAGCGTGTGAAGGCAACGCCGTGCCGGCCATTGCGCGTCGGCATCACGCAATCGAACATGTCGATGCCGCGCTTGACGGCCTCGAGGATGTCGTCCGGCGTGCCGACGCCCATCAGATAACGCGGCCGCTCTCTTGGCAGCAGCGGCGCTGTCTCGTCGATCATCGCGAGCATCACGGCCTGCGGCTCGCCGACGGCGAGGCCGCCGATCGCATAACCATGGAAACCGATCTCGACGAGGCCTTGGGCGCTGGCATGGCGAAGCTGGGGTATGTCGCCGCCCTGCACGATGCCGAACAGCATGTAGCCGTCGGGCGCGCTCTCGAAGGCGCGCTTGCTTCGCGCGGCCCAGCGCAGCGACAATTGCATCGCGCGGTCGATGTCGGCGCGCTCGGCGGGCAGTCGCACGCATTCGTCCATCTGCATCGCGATGTCGGAGCCGAGCAAACGCTGCACCTCGATCGAGCGCTCCGGCGACAGCTCGACCTTGGCGCCGTCGATATGCGAACGGAACGTCACGGCCTGCTCGCTGACCTTGCGCAAATCCGCCAGCGACATCACCTGGAAGCCGCCGGAATCCGTCAGCATCGGACCGTTCCAGCCGGTGAATGTCTGCAGGCCGCCAAGTGCCGCGATCCGCTCGGCGCCGGGACGCAGCATCAGATGATAGGTATTGCCGAGCACGATGTCGGCGCCGGCCTCACGCACCTCGCGCCAGTGCATGCCCTTCATCGCGCCGGCGGTACCGACCGGCATGAAGGCGGGCGTGCGCACCACGCCGTGCGGCGTGGTCAGGCGCCCGCTGCGCGCGGCGCCATCGGTGGCGAGCAGTTCGAAATGATTGGGCAGACCGGTGTCAGGACGATTCATGACGGTGCTTATTGCGTGTCGGAGCAGGCCGATCAACCCGCTCAGGCGATGCTTCGGCCGGCTTATGCATCAGACTGGGACAATGGACACCACTATCGGGGACACGGAATTGTGCGCCGGCGGCGCTTGTTAAACAAAACGATACAGTGTAGTTTTAGCTTGGGGCTGGACGAGATGCCGCGGCGATGTTGCCGGCGGCGGTAGATGCGTGATCGCCAGCCACCGACAATGCCCTTTCCTTCAAGTTTTACTGACACGTCCGGCCGTTCGCATGGCTGGACAAGGCGGACAGGCGCCCGCCCGTTTGGATGGCTGGCCCTGACCTGCAGCCTGGCGCTCGGCGCCTGCACCTCCCTGCCCCGCACGCCCTATACGGCCACCGAAGCCAGCACATCGCGCGTGCTCGATATCGACGGGCTCCGGCGCTACGCCGACGAACCCATCACGAAATTCAGCTTCGAGAAGGACACCCGCACCGCGACCAAGTCCTATCTGGCGCTGTCAGGCGGCGGCGCCGATGGCGCCTACGGCGTCGGCGTGCTCAACGGCTGGACCGCGGCCAGAACCCGTCCCACCTTCTCGGTCGTCTCGGGCGTGAGCACCGGCGGCCTGATTGCGCCCTTTGCGTTTCTCGGCTCGCGATATGACGACACGCTGAAGGAAGTCTACACCAGCGGTGTCGCGGAGAGCCTGTTGAGCGATCCCAGCATCATGCGCGTGCTGTTCGGATCCGGCCTGTTCGGCAACACGCGGCTGCGCGAGCTCGTCGCCCGCTATGTCGGGCCCGAGATCATGGCGCAGGTCGCGCGTGAAAACGCCAAGGGCCGAAGGCTGCTGGTGGTGACGACCGATCTCGACACCCAGCGGACCGCGATCTGGGACATGGGCAAGATCGCCGCGGTCGGCACGCCCGAGGCGCTCAAGCTGTTTCGCGACGTGATGGCGGCCTCCGCCAGCATCCCGCTGGTGTTTCCGCCGATCATGATCGACGCCGAAGGCGAGGGCCGCAGGTTTCAGGAGATGCATGTCGACGGCGGCGTGACGGCCCCGGTGCTGACACTGCCGGAAGCCCTGCTTTTCCAGGGCAGTCGCCTGCCCGGCCCTGCGAAGCTGGACATCTACATCCTCGTCAACAAGAAGATCGAACGCAATTTCGAGCTCGTCTCCAACAGCACCATCGACGTCGCCTCACGCAGCCTGTCGTCGATCACCCAGTCGCAGACCCGTTCGATCATCTTCTCGACCTATGATTTTGCCAGGCGCAACCACCTCGGCTTCCACCTCTCCTACATCGCGCGCGACTATCCGGCCGCCCCCTCGGAAGGGTTCGACACCGCCTATATGCGGGCGCTGTATCAGTACGGATATGAGAAGGCGGCTTCAGGCCAGGCCTGGACTTCCACGCTTCCGTAAGCGCTCGCTGAGGAACGGGGCCGTGCCGAGACGGTTGACGATGGGGCCTATTCGGCCAGATTAGCCATGACGCACCTGTTACCGCGCGTTATAGAGCAATGACGGATGTCACGACCGCGCAGGAATCATTGGGCATGGGATTGACTGCGACCAAGACAAGACCGGCAGCTCAGCGGCGCGAGGTGCCGAAATCGCGCGGCGGCCGGCCGACGAAGAGCGCCGCGATCGAGCGCGATCAGCGGCTGATCGAGGTCGCCACCCGCCTGTTCCTGGATCGCGGCTTTGATGCGACCTCGCTCGATGCGGTCGCGGAAGCTGCGCGCGTGAGCAAGCCCACCGTCTATGCCCGTTATGGCGACAAGCGCGGATTGTTCGCCGCCGTGCTGCGGCGCGAGATCGCGCGATGGCTTGCACCGCTATCCGCGGCCGCCGAGACGCAGCTCGGCAGCGCCTCGGATATCTCGGTCGAGCAGCGGCTGGTCGAGATCGGGCGCGAGATGCTGACATTCACCTGCGGTCCCGATGCCGTCGCCTTCAGCCGCATGATGACGTCGCAGGCCATCAACTTCCCCGACATCGCCAAGCTCGGCAAGGAGGAAGGCTGGCTCAAGGCCGTCGCCACCACCGCACGCTTCTTCGACCATCTGGTGGCGCAAGGCGCGCTCGACATGGAAGACACCACGATCGCGGCCGAGGTGTTTCTCGACGTCGTCGTGGGGCACACCCACCGCATGGCGACGTTCGGAACGACGCTCGAGCTGAAAGACGCCGAAAAGCGCATGCGGGTTGCCATCAAGCTGTTCCTGGCCGGTGCGCTTGGCCCCCCGGACCGCCTCCATGACGCCGCCAAGACCACGCGGCGGCGGCGCCCATCCCGCTGACAATTCCGTGAGATTGCGATCTTTCCAGAGGGATCGCACGCCCACGCCGTTGACCAAAACAAAACGATACGGTATGGTTTAATTATAGGGCGATGCGGATCGCTTTTTCACCAGCCCCAAAGAGGTCCGCACCGCCTCGATCGCCGCGGCGGTAGAGCCCGTCACGACGCTCAGCGGCCGACCGATGCCCAAGGTCGGCCGCAAATTCTTTACGATCATCCGGCACACTCGCTGGCCGAGGGTCTCGAGCATGACGACAGCCAAACGACGGATCCCGGGATTGCTCGCGATCGCCCTATCCGCAATCCTCCTCGCATCGCCGGCGCGGGCGATCGTGAGCACGGGCACGTCAACCGCCCTTCATAGCGACACAGATGGTGACGCCGAGGCCGACCGCCAGACGGTCAGTCGCGAGATCGAGCGCTTCCGCAGCTCGTCGATCTCGATCAACCAGGCCATGGCGATTGCGGAAGCCCGTCACGCGGGTGCCACCACGGCGGATGTGAGTTTCGACGGTGCCTCCGGCGTGCCGGTCTACCGGGTGAAGACCCTGCACAACGACCGGATCTGGCGCCACACCATCAATGCCGCGACCGGCGAGCTCGTCGGCGGGGAAGCCGCCCTCCCTCTCGCCGAGCTCGACCTCGACGACCGCAGCAACCTCGCAGCGCTCGGCGCCATCAAGCACCGACTTGCGGATGCCGTGCACGTCGCCGAACGCGCGGCCTCCGGCAAGGCGATCAGCGGCGGGCTGGTGCGCGAACGCGGCCGGCTGAATTTCGCGATCGTCGTCATCAGTGGCGACAACCTCAAGGAGGTCATCCTCGAACCGCCGGGCGCCCGGACCAAATAGCGGCGGCCCCCTCCCGCCGAAAAGCCATTGACGGGCGCAAAACTCTCCCGCATAAGCTCCCGCCATGTTCACGACCACCAAACGCACGACTAAAACCACCACGGCCTTCGGGGCCCGGGGAGGCGTGCGCGTGTAGTCGTCGACTAGAACGCAATCCACTCTACCGAAGCCCCGCCCTCGTTGGTCCGGGGCTTTTTTGTTGTCTGAATTCTCAAATCAATGGAGGACACAGTGAGTAACGATCCCGTCGTCGCGATTGTCGGCGTTACCGGTGCGGTGGGCGCCGAATTCATCGCCACCATGGACAAGCGTGGCTTTCGCGTCGGCAAGCTCAAGGCGCTGGCCAGCGCCCGCTCGGCCGGCAAGACGGTGTCGTTCCGCGGGCAAGAGGTCGTCATCGAGGAGCTGACCGAACGCGCCTTCGAAGGCGTCGACATCGCCCTGTTCTCCGCCGGCGGCAGCATTTCGAAGAAGTTCGCGCCGATCGCGGTCAAGGCGGGTGCAGTCGTCGTCGACAACTCCTCCGCCTTCCGCATGGACCCGAACGTGCCGCTGGTGATCCCCGAGATCAACGCGAACCGCATCCGCGACCACAAGGGCATCATCGCCAACCCGAACTGCGCCGCCATCACGGCGCTGGTGCCGCTGTGGCCGATTCATCAGAGCAACCGCATCAAGCGCGTGATCATCTCAACCTACCAGGCGGCCTCCGGCGCCGGCGCTGCCGCGATGGACGAGCTGGTCGAGTCCACCCGCGCCAACCTCAACGGGCAGGTTTATACGCCGAAGGTGATGCCGCATCCCTACGCCTTCAACCTCTTCAACCACAACACGGCGATCGACCCTGACACCGGCTACAACGACGAAGAGACCAAGGTCATCAACGAAACCCGCAAGATCTTCGAGGACGACAAGATCGCGATCGGCGTCACCTGCGTGCGCGTGCCGGTGCTGCGGGCTCATTGCGAAGCCATCACCTTCGAATGCGAGAAGCCGATCAGCGAGGACCAGGTCCGCGCCATCATGGCGCGAGCGCCCGGCGTCAAGATCGTCGACGACCGCGCCAGGAACTACTTCCCGATGCCGATCGACGCCTCGGGCCAGGACGACGTCCTGGTCGGTCGCATCCGCAAGGACCTCAGCGACCCCTCCGGGCATTCGATCTCGATGTTCGTGGCGGCGGACCAGCTGTTGAAGGGCGCGGCGCTCAACGCGGTGCAGATCGCGGAGCTGCTGCCGCAGCGGGTGATGGCGTAACGGAAAAGGTGCGTAGGGTGGGCAGAGGCGCGCGAGCGCCGTGCCCACCACTTCGCTCGCGCACCTACAATGGTGAACCGTCAGGGCAGCGCGGGGAGAATGTCTGTCATAGCAAAGTCGGCTCCCTTGAAGAGCAGCGGTTGCGAACGCGCTTTCGCCAAAGCGTAGACCGCACAATCGACGATGTTGAGTTGCGCCGGATGTCCCCCGCCCTTGCCGAAGCGTTGAAATGCCTCGAACGCGCCTTTCGCCATATCTACGTCGAACGGCACGACGACAATCCCGGCAGTCTCCAGCAATTCGTCGAAAAATTTCACGGCCGATGACCCGAAGCGGGCAGAGAGAACGATCTTGGTTTCCAGGACGGCTACTGCCGACATCGACAGGCTGGCAGCATCCAGCATGGCTTTTCGATAGCCTTGCCCATCTGGCTCGTTGGTTACGGTCGCGACGATCGCAGACGTATCCAGCACCATCAGGACGGCAGCCCGAAACGGTCATAGCCGAGGATTTCGTCGGCAGACCGAGAATCGAGAACGGGCAAGCGAGCGGTTCGCTCGAAGAACGACGTCAAGGCGGCTCTTCGATCGACCGCCGGCGACGCCACACGAGACAAGCGCTCCTCGATGGCGCGTTCGAGCGCCGTCTCGATATCTTCCCCCGTCAGGCGGGCGAGGCGCTGGGCAAGCTCATCGACTTTCGCGGAACGGATGTTCATCGGCCACTCGATCCCTGCAAACGACGTGAATAGTATAGCACGAGAACGCCGCCGCCGTCACTCCCGCGCCCGAAACAACAAGCACGCATCGCCATACGAATAGAACCGATAGCCGGTCGCGATCGCATGCGCATAGGCCTGCTGCATCGTCTCCAGCCCGGAGAATGCCGACACCAGCATGAACAGTGTCGATTTCGGCAAATGGAAATTGGTCAGCAGAACATCGACGGCGCGGAAGCGGTAGCCGGGGGTGATGAAGATCGACGTCTCGGCAGCGAACGGCTCAATGGTGCCGCCTTCGCTGGCTGCGCTTTCGAGCAGACGCAACGACGTGGTGCCGACCGCGATGATACGGCCGCCGTTCTTGCGCGCGGTGTTGAGCCGTTCCGCCGTCTCGGCCGAGAGCGTGCCCCACTCGGCATGCATCTTGTGGCCTTCGGTGTCGTCCACCTTCACCGGCAGAAAGGTCCCGGCCCCGACATGCAGCGTGACGCGATTGATGCCGACGCCGCGCGCGTGCAGCGCCTGCTCCAGCGCGGGCGTGAAATGCAGGCCGGCTGTCGGCGCGGCAACGGCGCCTTCGTTCGCCGCGAACATGGTCTGGTAGTCGGCGAGATCCTGATCGTCAGGCGTGCGTTTCGAGGCGATGTAGGGCGGCAGCGGCGGGCTGCCGAGATCGGCGATGGCCTGATCCAGCGTCGGGCCATGGAACGAAAATGACAGCGTCACCTCGCCTTCCGCGCCCTTGGCCTCGACCTCGGCGTCGAGATGGCCGAGCAGGCAGACCTTGCCCTCATTGCCGAAGCGGATGCGGTCGCCGGCTGTGAGTTTTTTGGCAGGCTTCACCAGTGCCTGCCAGCGCGAACCGTCGAGGCGCTTGATCAGCGTTGCCTCGATCTTCGGCTCGGTCTCGCGGCCGATGCGGCGGCCTTTCAATTGCGCCGCGATCACCTTGGTGTCGTTGACGACGAGCTGGTCGCCCGGCTTCAGCCATTGCGGCAGGTCGGCGATGATTTGGTCGCGCAACGTGCCGCGATCGACAACCAGCATCTTCGCGGAGTCGCGCGGGCTCGCCGGGCGCAATGCGATGCGCTCGGCGGGCAGGTCGAAATCGAAGAGGTCGGTGCGCATAGAACCTAGGTTGGATAGCCTTTAGCCATTAGGCGATTCTGGCGGCTTTCCCGCATCAGCCGGGAAAGTCCGTGCGAACGAATGCAGACGATTTAGGCTCGCGTTCGAAGGCAGAGAAAGCAGGCGACTCCAGAAGCGGGATGATATCTGGATCGTAATTGGCGATTGTGTTCACATCGTAGATCTCGAAATTATTCGGATCATCGGCGAAGTCCTGGCTCTCCTCGCCTGAAAAGAAGCGCCAGCCGCTGTCAGAGGTATTGTCGGGCGCCTCCCGATACATGAAACCGACGCGCTGACCGCCGACCGTAATCCGATCGGAGGCCAAGCACGCACCCTTTTCCGGGGCGAGCGGTCTTATGTCCTGAGGCGCGATCACAAATTGCTTTGTTGTCAAGCACGACCTCCGTCAGCCAGTCACTCCTCATCCTGAGGAGCGCGGGACGCGCGTCTCGAAGGATGAAGGCCCCGCTGCTGCAGCTTGGCCTCCATGGTTCGAGACGGCGCTACGCGCCTCCTCACCATGAGGAGAAACGCCTACTCCGCGTCAGCCGCCATCCGCGCCTTGACGATCTTGTCGGGGTTCTGCACGGGCTCGCCGCGCTTGATCTTGTCGACGTTCTCCATGCCCTCCGTGACCTTGCCCCACACCGTGTACTGGTTGTCGAGGAAGCGGGCGTCGTCGAATACGATAAAGAACTGGCTGTCGCCGGAATCGGGGCTGGCAGCGCGCGCCATCGAGGTGGTGCCGCGCACATGCGGCTCCTTGTTGAACTCGGCCTTCAGCTTCTTGCCTGAGCCCCCGGTGCCGGTGCCCTGCGGGCAGCCGGTCTGCGCCATGAAACCTTCGATCACGCGATGGAACACGATGCCGTCGTAGAAGCCTTCACGCACGAGTTCCTTGATGCGCGCGACGTGGCCCGGCGCCAGATCAGGCCGCATCTCGATGGTGACGGGGCCCTGCGTGGTCTCGAGGATCAGTGTGTTTTCGGTGGCGCTCATGCTCGTCTCTCTTGGGTTGGGGGTGAAGTCCTGTCAGGTGAAGATTTGCGGTTGCGAAACTGGATCGCGAATGGACGCCCCGCAGCGGCGCCAGCCATCGCATCGGTAAATGGCATCGGCGTGCAGCGTTGCAATGCCTCCATCACCGCGACCCGGTATTGCAGCCGGTCATCGTCGGAGGCCTCCGCGGATTCATAGGTAATCCTCGGATGGCCCAGAATGTTTCCAGCCCGGTTAAAGCTCACGACGACGGTGATGTCGATCGGGCGGGCCTTGGCGGCGGGCGGCGGCTTCCAGCAGGTGCGCAGATGCCGGAAGATGTCCTGGATGGTGTTGACCTGTGCGTCCTCGGCGACCGCGCCGGGGACGCCGAGCAGCAGCACCGCGGCAACGAACAGGAGCTTGCCACCGCAGCGCGCCATCGCCTCTCCTATTTGATGTCGGAAGCGACCTGCACCTTCACCATCTTGTCGGGGTCGGTGACGGTGCCGCCGCTTGATCCGGGAGGCGCCTTCTTCAGCTTGTCGACGACGTCCATGCCCTGCACGACCTCGCCGATCACGGTGTACTGGTTGTCGAGGCTGCCGCCGTCGGCGAACATGATGAAGAACTGCGAATTGGCGGTGTCGACGCTGTCGCCGCGCCGGGCCATGCCGACAATGCCGCGCGCAAAATGCACCTTGGAGAATTCCTGCTTCAAGTTCGGATATTTCGAGCCGCCGGTGCCGTTGAAGTTCTGACCATCGCCGGTCTGCGCCATGAAGCCGTCCATGACGCGGTGGAACGGCACGTTGTTGTAATAGCCCTCGCGCGCGAGCTGCTTGATGCGCTCGGCGTGCTGGGGCGCAAGGTCCGGCCTCAGCTTGATGACGATGCGGCCCTTGGTGGAGTCGATGACGATGGCGTTGGCCTTGTCGAGGCCGGCCGGCAAGGTTTGCGCGAACGCCGGCACCGCGAACAGAACCGCGGCAAGAAACCCGACAAGAACTGCGAGAATTCGGATCATGATAACTCCGGATCAGAGATGAGAAAGGAAACGCGCCGTTATCAGGCGAATTTTGCCTTGAGCTGGGCCGCAACCAGCGGCGGGACGAAGGCCGAGACGTCCCCGCCCATGGCTGCGATCTGGCGCACCAAAGTGGCGGTGATCGGGCGGACCATGGGAGAAGCCGGCAGGAAGACCGTATGCACCTCGGGCGCCATGGCCTCGTTCATGCCGGCGAGCTGCATCTCGTAGTCGAGATCGGTGCCGTCGCGCAGGCCCCGAATCATGATTGTCGCACCGTGCTTGCGCGCCGATGTCACCGACAGGTCGTCAAACGTCACCGCTTCGAGCACGCAGCCGGCCTGGGCCGCCACCGGCCCGCAGACGTCGTGGAGCATCTTGAGCCGCTCCTCGGTCGAGAACAGCGGCTTCTTGCCGGGATGGACCCCGATCGCGACAACGAGCCTGTCGCACAGCGACACGGTGTGCCGGACCACGTCCAGATGGCCGTTGGTGATGGGGTCGAAGGAACCTGGATAGAAGGCAATGCGGGGCATGGCCACGTCCTACCGCGCCCGGCCCGGCCCGGCAAGCCGGTCGGGTTCCCTGGCGGTTTTTCCGCAAAACCGTGTCGGAATGCGCCGAATTGTTTCGTCCTGAGGGGGCCACGAAACAAAACGGGGCGAGAACGAAACCATTTCCCACGTTCGCGAAGACGTCCGGAAACTGGCCATGGTTACTAATCCGGCCAACGAACGACGGGCCGCACAACTGGGCGTAGCGGCCGCATCACAGGGGACTGTTATGATCAAAGCTCTTTCGGCGATCGCCATCTCTGCGTGTGTTGCTGCCGCTCTCACCCTCCTGCCCGGCTTCGCCCCGACCGTCGAGGCGAGCGTGCCGCAGCCCCTCGCCAAAAGCGACCGGCTCGATATCCGCACCATCGGCAAGGACTGCTCGCAGCAGGCTTGGCCGAACTTCGAGGTGTCCTGCCTTCGCCAGGCCGGCACCAAAGCCAACATCCGCGAGGCTCGCCTCGTGACCGCCAACCGCACTCCGTAGCGGGGTCTGTCAGTTTCGCGTCAGGAATCCTCGCGATAAGTCCCAACGATAACCCTCCAAGATAACCCATGGATATTTGCGACGTCCCGTCGCAGACTGCCTGATGCCCGCGTCCGTCGGAATGACCCGTCGGACGCGATCCCATCGGGGGGTCGCCATTGTCCAGTACGCCCGCAGTCGCCTCCGGCCATCAACCCGATCCACTGCCGCTTGCCATGACCATGGGCGCCCTCGGGGTGGTCTATGGCGATATCGGCACCAGCCCTCTCTATGCCCTGAAGGAAGCCGCCAAGGCCGCCGCCCACGGCGGCACATTGACGAACGATGCCGTTCTGGGCGTTGCCTCGTTGATCCTCTGGGCGTTGCTGCTGATCATTTCGTTGAAATATGCGCTGCTGATCCTGCGTGCGGACAACCGCGGCGAAGGGGGCATCGTCGCCCTGCTGGCCTTGCTGCATGCCCGCAACGCCCAACCCGGCACCTGGCGCGCGCATCTGCTGGTCGTCGGCCTCGTCGGCGCCGCGCTACTGTACGGCGACGGCGCGATCACGCCGGCGATCTCGGTGCTCTCAGCCATCGAAGGTCTGAAGGTCGACGCGCCCTCGCTCGCGCCGGCGGTGGTGCCCGTGACCGTCGTCATCCTGATCGGACTGTTCATGATGCAGAAGCAGGGCACCGGCTTCATCGGCCGCATCTTCGGACCGGTGATGCTGGCCTGGTTCTTCGTGCTGGCAGCGCTCGGCATCCACGGCATCGTCAAGGCGCCGGCTGTGCTGGCGGCGCTCAGCCCGCTCTATGCGTTCGACTTCCTGATCCACCAGGATTTTCGTGTTTCCTTCGCGATCCTGGGGGCCGCCTTCCTCGCGGTGACCGGCGGCGAAGCCATGTATGCCGACATGGGGCATTTCGGCCGCCTGCCGATCCGCCTGGCCTGGTTCGCGATCTGCCTGCCCGCGCTGGTGCTGAACTATTTCGGCCAGGCCGCGTTGCTGATCACCGACCCCACCATGATCGAAAATCCGTTCTTCCAGCTCTGCCCTGACGCCCTGCACTACCCGCTGGTCGCGTTCTCGGCGGTCGCGACCGTGATCGCCTCGCAGGCCATCATCTCCGGCGTGTTCTCGCTGACGCAGCAGTCGATCCAGCTCGGCTTTCTGCCGCGCATGCAGATCCGTCACACCACGAGCGCCGCGATCGGCCAGATCTACGTGCCATTGGTGAACTGGCTGCTCGCCGCCGCAACGCTGGGCGCCGTCCTGAGCTTCGGCAGCTCGGAGGCGCTGGCAGGCGCCTATGGCATCGCGGTGTCGCTGTTGATGGCGATCACCACGCTGCTCGCCGCCCTGGTAGCGATCCAGTGGGGCTATTCGCCATGGCTCGTGGTGGCCGTGAACGGCTTCTTCTTCGTCATCGACGTGATCTTCTTCTCGGCCAATTCGATCAAGCTGTTCGAGGGCGGCTGGTTTCCGTTGATGCTCGCGGCCTTCGTCGCCTTCCTGATGCTGACCTGGCGCAGTGGCGTGAAGCTCGTCGAAGCGGCACGCGCGAAGCTGCGCCAGCCCGAGGAGGATCTGATCGAGACCGCGGTCAACAAGTGCAGCGCCAGGCTCCCCGGCACGGCGGTGTTCCTGGCGTCGGCGCCGCGCGGCGTGCCGCTGGCGCTGACCCAGTTCGTCAAGCACAACCACGTGCTGCACGAGCGCATCGTCCTGGTCACCGTGCTGATCGAGGAGCTTCCTCACATCGCCGACGAAGACCGCATCGAGGTGATCGAGATCATTCCCGGCATTACCCGCGTCGTTCTGCATTACGGCTTCATGCAGAACCCGACGATCTACGAAGGGCTGACCTTCGCCTGCCGTCACGGCAAGCTGCCCGGCATCGACCTCTCCGACGTCACCTACTATGTCGGCCGCGAGACCATCATCCCGCGCGAGGACGTGCCGGGCATGTGGGTCTGGCGCGAAACCGTGTTCGCCTTCCTTCAGCGCAACGCCGAACGCTCAGCCGCGTTCTTCGGCGTGCCGACCAAGCAGGTCGTGGAGTTCGGCACGGAGCTGGAGATTTAGCAGGCTCCGGCGCGGCTCAAGCAAGCATTGACGTCGAGCCGCAGCTGGATCTCAAATTATCGGGCTTTGTGCTCGCGGCGGCGATGCTGGCCCACGATGACAGTGAATTAAACTGAGGTATCAACGTTCCGACAATGCGTTCCCTCCGCCGGAGGCTCGCGGGTGGGATATGACCACTTCAATATCGATGCGCTGTCAGCCGGCACGGAGCTGGAGCGAGGGCTCGGGAGCCACGTCGATCGCGCGGCTCCCTCGCTTGTCCGTTATGGACAGGCGTAACGCTGCCCGTCGTAGGCCAGATACGTTCCCGAGGCCGGATCGTAGGACTTGTAGCGTTGGGCACAAGAGCTCACAGCATCCTGGCGTGCCTGGCTGTTGGCGATCGCGCCGCCGATAATCGCTCCGGCCGCCAGTCCGCCGATCACAGCTGCACCGGTTCCGTAGCCCCGATGTCCGTAGCCATGGTGATATCCGCGATGGCCATGACGCCAACCGGGGCGATACTGGACGGTCTCGACATTCGCTCCGTTCACGCCGAGCGCTTGATCTGCTTGAAGCGGCGCAGCCGAGGCAGATTGCACAGTGGCCAGAGCGGTCGCACCAGCGAGAGCGGCAGCAAGCAGAGTTCGGGATTTTCGCATGGTAAACTCCGTCATTTCATCAACGCGGAGCCAACAAGCGCGTCCTGATGCAGTTCCTGCATGAAACAGGTTTAATCAATCGCGTCACAAGGTCACACGCATGGAGGGCGCGCGGCAGGGCGCATCACTCCCCGTTTGCGTCTCCGTTCGCCCCGTTCCCGCTCTCGGCCTCTTCCGTGATGTGCTCGACCGAGACGACGTGTTCGTCCTCGGCGGTGTCGAACACGATCACACCCTGGGTCGAGCGGCCGGCGACGCGGATGCCTTCGACCGGGCAGCGGATCAGCTGGCCCTTGTCGGTGACCAGCATGATTTGATCGGCGTCTTCCACGGGGAACGACGCGACCAGATTGCCGTTGCGGTTGTTGACGCTCATGGCGACGATGCCTTTGCCGCCCCGGCCCGTGGTGCGGTACTCGTAGGACGAGGTCCGCTTGCCGTAGCCGTTGACGGAGACGGTCAGCACGACCTGCTCCTGCGCCGACATCTCGATGTAGCGCTCCTGGGCGAGCTGGAAGCTGCCGGAGGTCTCCTCGGCCTCGGCGTCCGCCGCCGGCTCCTCGGCCGCAGCTTCGCCGGCGACCGCGCGACGCATCTTCAGATACGCCGAGCGCTCGTCGGACGTCGTCTCGACGTGGCGCAGGATCGCCAGCGAGATCACCTTGTCGCCCTCGGCAAGCGCAATGCCGCGCACGCCCATCGAGGTGCGGCCGGTGAACACGCGCACGTCGGTGACGGGGAAGCGGATGCACTGGCCGCCGGCGCCGGTCAAAAGCACGTCGTCGTGCTCGGTGCAGATCTGCACGTCAACGATAGCTTCGTTGTCGTCGAGCTTCATCGCGATGATGCCGGAGCGGCGGACGTCGACGAAGTCGGACAGCTTGTTGCGCCGGACGTTGCCGCCTGTCGTGGCAAACATCACGTCGAGATTGCCCCAGGTGGACTCGTCCTCCGGCAGCGGCATGATGGTGGTGATGCGCTCGCCCTGCTCCAGCGGCAGGATGTTGATCAGCGCCTTGCCGCGCGCATTCGGCGCGGCCATTGGCAGGCGCCAGACCTTGATCTTGTAGACCTGTCCGCGCGAGGAGAAGAACAGCATCGGCGTATGCGTGGACGCCACGAACAGCCGGCTGACAAAATCCTCGTCGCGGGTCTGCATGCCGGCGCGGCCCTTGCCGCCGCGGCGCTGCGCCCGGTAGGCCGACAGCGGCACGCGCTTGACGTAACCGGCGTGCGAGACGGTGACGACCATGTCCTCGCGCTGGATCAGGTCCTCGTCCTCGACCTCGCCTTCCTGCTCGATGATGACGGTGCGGCGCGGGGTTGCGAACTCGGCCTTCACTTCGGCGAGCTCGGACTTGATGATTTCAAGCACGCGGTCGCGCGAGCGCAGGATGTCGAGATAGTCGGCGATCTCGCCGGCGAGCTTGTCGAGCTCCTCGCGGATTTCGTCACGGCCGAGTGCGGTGAGGCGTTGCAGGCGCAAATCGAGAATGGCCCTCGCCTGCTCCATCGACAGCCGTATCGTGCCGTTCTCGCTGATGCGGTGGCGCGGATCGTCGATCAGCGTCAGCATGTCCTCGACGTCCCGGGCCGGCCAGTCGCGTGACATCAGGGTGTCGCGCGCGGTCGTCGGGTCGGGCGAGGTCCGGATGACGCGGATCATCTCGTCGATATTGGCGACCGCGATCGCCAGACCGACCAGGATATGGGCGCGATCGCGGGCCTTGGCGAGCAGGAACTTGGTACGCCGCGTGACGACGCGCTCGCGGAAGTCGACGAAGATCGCCAGCAGGTCCTTCAGATGCATGATCCGCGGACGGCCGCTGTCGAGCGCTACCATGTTGACGCCGAAGCTCGTCTGCAGCGGCGTGAACCTGTAGAGCTGGTTCAGCACCACATCCGGCACCGCGTCGCGCTTCAATTCGATGACGACGCGGTAGCCGTCGCGATCCGATTCATCGCGCAGGTCGCCGATGCCCTCGATTTTCTTTTCCTTGACCAGTTCGGCGATGCGCTCGACCATCGTCGCCTTGTTCACCTGGTAGGGAATCTCGCTGATGATGATCGCCTCGCGCTCCTTGCGGATGGTCTCGATCGCGACCTTGCCGCGCATCATGACCGAGCCGCGGCCGAGGTGATAGGCGGCGCGGATGCCTTGCCGTCCGAGGATGACGCCGCCGGTCGGGAAATCCGGTCCCGGCACGATGTTGATGAGCTCGTCGATGGTGAGCGCAGGGTTGTCGATCAGCGCGACGCAGGCGTCGATGACCTCGCCGAGATTGTGCGGCGGGATGTTGGTCGCCATGCCGACCGCAATGCCGCCGGCGCCGTTGACGAGCAGGTTCGGGAACTTGGCCGGCAGGACCGACGGTTCGGTCTCGTTGTTGTCGTAGTTCGGCTGGAAGTCGACGGTGTCCTTGTCGATGTCGGCCAGCAGAGCCAGCGCCACCTTCGTCAATCGGGCTTCGGTATAACGATAGGCAGCCGGGGGATCGCCGTCGACCGAGCCGAAATTGCCTTGGCCGTCGATCAGCGGCACGCGCATGGAGAAGTCCTGCGCCATCCGGACCATGGCGTCGTAGATCGACTGGTCGCCATGCGGATGATATTTACCGATGACGTCACCGACCACGCGGGCGGACTTGACGTACTTCTTGTCCGGCGTGTGCCCCTGCTCGTTCATCGAGTACAGGATGCGGCGATGCACCGGCTTCAGACCGTCGCGGGCGTCAGGCAGCGCCCGCGCCACGATCACGCTCATGGCGTAGTCGAGATAGGACTTCTTCATCTCCTCGAAGATGGAGACGGGGCGAATATCCGAGGGTTGCGCCGGCTGATCGCCGGGCTTGTCGTCGTCGTCAGCCAAGGGGAAATCCGGTGAGGTTTTATCTGGGAATCATATAGCGCATCGAGCCTCTGATAACCACCCTCGCGGCGATCTGGGAAGCGCTTTTTCCGCCTATTTTTCCAACAACTTAAGCCCTTGCGAGCGGTGTCTTGGACAGCCCCTGCATCGGCCTTGCAAAATCGCCGCTCAGGCGCGGAAAATCGCGCGGCGAGCTTGCTCCGTCAGCCGCTTGCCAAGCCGCAATCCGAGCTCACCCGAAACATGAAGCGGGCCCGGGAATCCCGAGCCCGTCCTGCCGATTAGTGGGATTTTCTGACACGAGATGAGAAGCGCCGCCCATCGGGCCGGCGCGTCGCATTGAGACGCCCCGCTCTCAGAACGGAACGCTCAGAACGGGATATCGTCGTCCATGTCGCTGTTGCGGCCACCGCCGCCGGCAGCAACGGGACGGCGCGGTGCGCTGCTGACCGGACCGGAGGAGCCGAAATCGCCGCCCGGCTCGTCGCCGAAGCTGCCGCCTCCCCCACCGCCGCTACGACCGTCCAGCATCGTCAGGGTCGAGTTGAAGCCCTGCAGCACCACTTCGGTCGAGTACTTCTCGACGCCGCTCTGGTCGGTCCATTTGCGGGTCTGGAGCGCACCCTCGACGTAAATCTTGGCGCCCTTCTTCAGATACTGTTCGGCGACCTTGCAGAGCCCTTCATTGAAGATCACGACGCGGTGCCACTCGGTCTTTTCCTTGCGCTCGCCGGTGGCCTTGTCGCGCCACGTCTCCGAGGTCGCGACGCTCAGATTGGCAATCGGCCGCCCGTCCTGGGTGCGGCGGATTTCAGGATCCTTGCCGAGATTTCCAACCAGAATGACCTTGTTGACGCTTCCCGCCATCTCCGCTCTCCGCTCCGAATGCCACTGAATTCAAGAAGGCCGGTCCGCTCCCCGCGTTCCGCCGTGCCTGTTGAGGCGACCCTATACGCTCGCCGAACGCTTGCGGACGACGATCAGTCCGTCACCCCTCCGGTTATCCCCACATATAGCATCGACCTCCCGTTCGTTCCAGATTTGTTCTTAGCGAAACGACCGCATCGATGTGTGGCGTCGATCGGCCAATGTAGTGCGGGAATGCGCGCAGCGACTGGAACCTTTGTAGGCTCCCGAAACCGATGGAAAGAACTTAACATTCAATAAGTTATGGATACTCGCCCTGCCCACGTTCTTGTTGCATTTCGGAGGACGGATTTTGCCGCCACATCTTCCTCGGCGACCGCACGATCGGCTTCACAACGCCCGAGGGGGCGGCATTCGGCAGCGACCGGATTCGCCAGGATGCGACATGGGCCTCGTCCGCTTGAACTATCGCTAGGGCGGTCCGGTGATCGCGAAATACTGATCGAACTGACATCCATCAATGCAAGGCCGGACTCGCGCCGGCCTTTTTCGTTGCTGTTCCCATGGGGAACCAAAGGTCGGTAATTGCACCATTTTCAGGCCGCTGTGGCTTTCCAGTGACACAACTTGCGGCTTCAATGGTGTAAGTACGGCCTCAGTTGGGCAAGTGAGTCCGATGCCCTTCCCTATCGTGGAAGGCACAATCAGAAACTGGGACTGGGATTAGTTGAAAATGAAAAAGATTTGGTTGGCTTCGGCCTGTTTGTTCGCTCTCGCTGCCCCGGCCTCGGCCGCTGATCTGGCGGCGCGCCCCTACACCAAGGCTCCGGTGGCCATGGCTTCGGTCTACAACTGGACCGGCTTCTACCTCGGTATCGTCGGTGGCGGCGCCTGGGAAAATTCCTCGACCGACCCGAAGATGAAGGGCGGCTTCGTCGGCGGTACCGCCGGCTACAACTGGCAGACCGGGAATGTCGTGTTCGGCATCGAGGCCGATGGCGCCTGGGCTGACGTCAGCGCGTCGGTCACCGGCCCCGTTGCCGTCCCCGGCTTCGGCCTCGTCAGCACCACCCTCAGCTCGAAGACCGATGCGATGGGCACCGTGCGCGGCCGCATCGGCTACGCCGTCAACAACGTCCTGTTCTACGGCACCGGTGGTTACGCCTGGATCGACAACAAGCTCAGCATCAGCGCGCTCGGCGTGACCGTTTCCGACAGCAAGTGGCACTCCGGCTGGACCGTCGGTGCGGGCGTCGAAGCGTTCTTCGCTCCGCAGTGGTCGGTCAAGGGCGAGTACCTCTTTCGCAGCCTCGGCGGCGAGACCTACTTCTCGGGCGCCCTGCCCACCGGCACGCTCGAGTTTCACACCGTGCAGGTCGGCGTGAACTATCACTTCGGGGGCCCGGTGGTCGCCAAGTACTGAGTTCAGTACTTAGCTCCAACGCCATCCGCGTTACGAAAGGCCGGCCTTGCGCCGGCCTTTTTGTTTGACCGGCCGTTCCTGCAGTTTCCCGAGCCCTGCTCCTGCCAGATGCCGCCAGCGCGCCAACAATCGGTTGACGATTCGCAAGTCCCACTGGAAATCCGTCCCCGTTCTTCCTACGTTCACTCACATACCCATCGGCGCCGATCCCGGTTCCGGGCGAAGCGCGCCTGTTCAGTTGGCGCGATCGCGCGCTTTTGGATTCCCTGAGGACCACCAGGATGGATGAAGTGATCAAGGCGAAGCGCCAACAACAGAACGTGGGATCAAACCTGCGCGCAATTACGATCCGTGGCGCGCGCGAGCACAACCTCAAGAACGTCGACGTCGAGATTCCCCGCGACAAGCTGGTGGTGTTCACGGGGCTGTCAGGCTCCGGCAAATCCTCGCTCGCGTTCGACACCATCTACGCCGAGGGCCAGCGCCGCTACGTCGAATCGCTGTCGGCCTATGCCCGCCAGTTCCTGGAGATGATGCAGAAGCCCGACGTCGACCAGATCGACGGCCTGTCGCCGGCAATCTCGATCGAGCAGAAGACGACGTCGAAGAACCCGCGCTCCACCGTCGGCACCGTCACCGAAATCTACGACTACATGCGCCTGCTGTGGGCGCGCGTCGGCGTGCCCTATTCGCCCGCCACCGGCCTGCCGATCGAGAGCCAGACGGTCTCGCAGATGGTCGATCGCGTGCTGGCGCTGCCCGAGGGCTCGCGCCTCTATCTGCTCGCGCCGGTCGTGCGCGGCCGCAAGGGCGAGTACCGCAAAGAGCTCGCCGAATGGCTCAAGAAGGGCTTTCAGCGCGTCAAGATCGACGGCGCCTTCCACGAGCTCGCGGAAGCCCCTGTTCTCGACAAGAAATTCCCGCACGACATCGACGTCGTCGTCGATCGCATCGTGGTGCGCCCCGACATCGGCCAGCGCCTCGCCGAAAGTTTTGAGACCGCGCTGAAGCTGGCCGAAGGTCTTGCCGTCATCGAGTTCGCCGACGCGCCGGCGGCAGCACCCGCGGAAGAGAAAGAGAAAAAGAAGACCGCCAAGATCCACGACAAGAGCGGACCCGAGCGCATGCTGTTCTCGGAAAAGTTCGCCTGCCCGGTCTCCGGCTTCACCATCCCCGAGATCGAGCCCCGCCTGTTCTCGTTCAACAATCCCTATGGCGCCTGCCCCGCCTGCGGCGGACTCGGCGTCGAGCAGCATGTCGACGAAGACCTCGTCATTCCCGACAAGGAACTCGCCATCGGCAAGGGCGCGATCGCGCCCTGGGCCAAGTCCTCGTCGCCCTATTACATTCAGACGCTGACTGCGCTCGGCAAGCACTACAAGTTCACGCTGACCACCAAATGGAAGGATCTGCCCAAGAAGACGCAGAACGCGATCCTCCATGGCTCCGGCGAGGACGAGATCAAGTTCTCCTACGAGGACGGCGTCCGCTCCTACGACACCAAGAAGCCGTTCGAGGGCGTCATCACCAACATCAACCGCCGCTATCGCGAGACCGAGAGCGAGTGGGCGCGCGAGGAGCTGGCGAAATATTTCCACGACGTGCCCTGCGAGGCGTGCCACGGCTTTCGGCTCAAGCCCGAGGCGCTCTGCGTCAAGATCGGCGGCAAGCATATCGGCGACATCTCAGAGATGTCGGTGAAGGGCGCCGGCGCGTGGTTCGAGACCGTGCCGGAGGCGCTGAACACCCAGCAGAACGAGATTGCCGGCCGCATCCTCAAGGAGATCCGCGAGCGCCTCACCTTCCTGCTCGACGTCGGCCTCAACTATCTCACGCTCTCCCGCTCCTCCGGCACGCTGTCCGGCGGCGAGAGCCAGCGCATCCGCCTGGCTTCGCAGATCGGCTCGGGGCTGACAGGCGTGCTCTACGTGCTCGACGAGCCTTCGATCGGCCTGCACCAGCGCGACAACGCGCGCCTGCTCGACACCCTCAAGAGACTTCGCGACCTCGGCAACACCGTGATCGTGGTCGAGCACGACGAGGACGCGATCCTGCTCGCCGACCACGTCCTCGACATCGGCCCCGGCGCCGGCATGCATGGCGGCAACATCATCGCCGAAGGCACGCCCGCCGAAATCATGCGCAACCCGAATTCGCTCACCGGCAAATATCTCACCGGCGAGCTCGAGGTCGAGGTGCCGGAGCGGCGTCCGCCGAACCATCGCCGCACCATCAAGGTGGTGAACGCGCGCGGCAATAACCTCAAGAACGTCACCGCGGAAATTCCGCTCGGCCTGTTCACCTGCGTCACCGGCGTCTCCGGCGGCGGCAAGTCGACGCTGCTGATCGACACGCTGTACAAGGCGATCGCCCGCAAGCTGAACAATGCCAGCGAAGGCGCCGCGCCGCACGACCGCATCGAGGGCCTCGAGCACATCGACAAGATCATCGACATCGACCAGTCGCCGATCGGCCGCACGCCGCGCTCCAACCCCGCGACCTATACCGGCGCCTTCACGCCGATCCGCGAGTGGTTCGCCGGCCTGCCCGAGTCGAAGGCGCGCGGCTACGAACCCGGCCGCTTCTCCTTCAACGTCAAGGGCGGCCGCTGCGAGGCCTGCCAGGGCGACGGCGTCATCAAGATCGAGATGCACTTTCTGCCCGACGTCTACGTCACCTGCGACGTCTGCAAGGGCAAGCGCTACAACCGCGAGACGCTCGAGGTGCTGTTCAAGGGCAAGAGCATCGCCGACGTGCTCGACATGACCGTCGAGGAAGCCGCCGAGTTCTTCAAGGCGGTCCCGCGCGTGCGCGAGACGTTCCAGACGCTGCATCGCGTCGGACTCGACTACATCCATGTCGGCCAGCAGGCCACCACTCTCTCGGGCGGCGAAGCCCAGCGCGTCAAACTGGCCAAGGAGCTGTCAAAGCGCGCAACCGGCCGCACGCTCTACATCCTGGACGAGCCGACCACCGGCCTGCATTTCCACGACGTCAAGAAGCTCCTGGAGGTGCTGCACGAGCTGGTCGCACAGGGCAACACGGTCGTCGTCATCGAGCACAATCTCGAAGTCATCAAGACCGCCGACTGGGTCATCGACCTCGGCCCCGAAGGCGGCGACGGCGGCGGCGAGATCGTCGCCTGGGGCCCCCCGGAAGACATCGCGAAAGCGCCGCGGAGCTACACGGGGAAGTTTCTGGCGCCGGTGCTGGCGAAGGCGCGGAAGCCGAAGCGGAGACGCGCGGCGAGCGAGGCGGCCGAGTAGCGCAGCCTCGCAGTCTTGGTCGCTCTTCGCAGGCCGCAGAACTCTGACTGATGAGAGACAACCTCTGGTTAAGTTGACTGTCGGGCTATAGATTACTGACCTCTTCCAGGGGGCAGACTTGAGCAACGCAACTGATCAATCCAATTTTCATTTTGAATTCAACAGTTCCATAGACGAAGATCGATTCTTCAGAACTCTTCTGACCAAAAGGCTGAAGGCGCACGTCGATCGGCGTGGCTTTTGGATCATCACGCTCATCGTCTCCGGGGTGATTATTGCGGTTAGCTGGATCGGCCTGGATCAAGGTTGGCTAACCTCGCCAACTATATTTGCGTTGTTAATCTGCTTTCTATTGGGGCAGATCTACATGGCTTTCTTAACGACGTGGTCCACACGTCGGATATTCGACAAACTGCATGAGCTAGACGGCATGGCGCAGATGACCTGGCGTGTTACTTTTGATGACCTCTCCATCCTCGTGAGAACTCCCAACGTTGAAAGCAGGATGTCTTGGGATACGATTGCGGAAGTTGGGGATACCCAGGTCATGGTCGTAATATGGTACAATACAAAGCAAGGTTTTTTCATCCCAGCAAGAGTCTTCGCCGACTCTGCCGCGCGCACGGCCTTTGCGGAATGGGCCAGTAAACGCTTGCGGTCCGCGACTGCCCTGTCGAGCGTGATTAAATCCGTCTGATCCCGAATCTCATCGGCCCGGTCCGCCGGCACTTGCTCCCCAATGTCCTACCCCCTCGCCATCTTCGATCTCGACGGCACGCTGGCCGACAGCTTTCCGTGGTTCCTGCGCACCATCAACGACGTCGCCGATCGCTTCGGCTTCTGCCGCGTCGCCGATGAGGATGTCGAGGGGCTGCGGCATGCTTCGTCGCGCGAGATTCTTAGCCGGCTCGAGGTGCCCCTGTGGAAGCTGCCGGCGATCGCGCGGCATGCGCGGCGGCTGAAGGGAGAGGCGGCGGCGGAGATTTCGCTGTTTGCGGGCGTCGAGGCGATGCTGCGGACGCTGGCGGAGAACGGCGTGCAGCTCGCGCTGGTGACGTCGGACAGTGAAGCCAATGCGCGCGAGAAGCTCGGTGATTGCGCAGCGCTGTTCGCCCATTTCGATTGCGCGGCCTCGCTGTTCGGCAAGCCCGCGAAATTCCGACGGGTCATGCGGCGCGCCGGCGTGGCGCCGGGCAAGGTCATCGCGATCGGCGATGAGGTCCGCGACATCGAGGCGGCGCGAACCGTGGGGATCGCCTGCGGCGCGGTCAGTTGGGGTTATGCGGCGCCGGCGGCGCTGCGGGCGCTGGCGCCGGATCACATGTTTGATCAGATGGATGAGATCGTATCGACGCTGTGCCCCGGTGCGGTAGCCCGGATGAGCGAAGCGATATCCGGGAACGCCGGTGGATGAGGAGAGCCCTGTCCCGCATGTCGCTCCGCTCATGCGGGCTACACGCCCCTACTCCGTCCTGCGCAAGAACGCCCCGAACGCGCGCGGGCCATCGCCGGTCTTGACCTCGCCGATCACCTTCAGCTCGATCGCGTCGATGATGTCGAGCGTGTTGCTCTCCCAGCAGGCGACGACGATGCGCTTGCCGTCAGCGGTCGCGGCGATGCCTTCGGGATAATCGCCGACATTGATGCGCTTGATCGGCTTCAAGGTCGCCAGATCGAACACGCTGACAGTGCCGCCATACTGATCGGTGACGAAGCCGCGGCCCTGCGTCAGTGCCACCGCATAGGGCCGCATCCCGACCGGTACGCGGCCGATCTCGTTACCCGCGGCGATATCGATCACCGAAACGTCGTCGGAGCCGACATTGGCGGTGTAGGCGCGCTTGCCCTCGGCATCGATGGTGACGCCGAACGGACGCGTTCCGACCTTGATGGTCGCCCTGCGCTGGCGCGTCGCGGTGTCGACCACCGAGACGCTGTCGTCGTCGCGGTCGGCCGAGAGCAGCAGCTTGCCATCCGGCGTCACCGCGAGCCCCGATGGCGAGGCGCCGACCGCGATGCTGGCCGTGACGCTGCGCGAGGCCGCATCGATCACCCGCACCGCCGCCGCATACCAGTCCGCGACATAGACGGTCTTGCCATCAGGCGCGACGGCAATGCCAAGCGGCCCGCCGCCGACCTCGATCCGCGCCGCAACCTGGCGCGTTGCCGCGTCCACCACCGTCACGGCCTTCGCATCCGGGCTCGTGACATAGGCAAAGCGGCCGTCGGCGCTGACGGCGATGCCGGCCGGCTTGCCGCCGATCGGGATCGTCGCGACGCTGCGCGCCGTGGCGAGGTCCACCACCATCAGATCGTCGCTGAGCTGGTTGGTGACGAACGCCTCGTCGGCGCACGCGCTGCCGAGAGCGGCACGGTAAAGGCTGGCGGCCAGCGCCGCCAGGACCAGCGTCCGCACAGTCAGCTTCCGCTCTCGATCTTCTTCTTCAACGACTCGAGGCCGGCCTTGTAGAGCCCGCTCACCGCAGTCTTGGCCGCCTCGTCGCTCAGCTCCGGCGGCGGATCGTTGTTGGGAAAGCCACGATAGAACGCGCCGGCCCATTCCAGCGTCGTACCCTTGCCGTCGGCGCTCGGCGTCACCGTCAGCGTTGAGGAATAATTGGTGACCGGCAGCACCTTCACGTCCACATTGGTGATCCGGTAGGAATAGCTCATCGCGGCGGCATCGAACTTGTAGAGTTCCTCGTCGACGGTCGCGCCTCCGGTCAGCGTCAACTTCCGCGTGGCGCCGATCTCGTTGCCCTTCTCGCCCTCGGTCTTGGTGACCGGCGGCAGCCAGCTCATGTCCTGGAAATTGCCCATTGCGGCCCACACCTTCGCCGGGACGGCGTTGATTTCGATGGATTCGCGCACCTTCTGCCGGGTCGGCCCGTGGGCCCAGGCCGATGTCGAAGCCGAGGCGAACGCCGCCGTCAAAGCCGCGCCGCCCGCGGCGGTCAGCACCGCGGCCAGGACCATGCGCCGTCCAATCGTCACCCTCATCTCGTTTCCTCATACGTCTCGTTGATCATGCGCGACTTGATGCGCGCTGGGATCATGGTAACGCATTTTGCGGCCGAGGGGAGACCCGTTCGTGGCCGGCTTGGGGCGGGCGCCCGCGCCCCACAACCCCTTGCCGCCTGGCGGGCAAAACACCCAAGCAGAGGGTCAATCACGGCGCGTAAAAATATTTCTCTTTATCCGTATTTCGGATTATCATATAGAAGGCCATCCCAACCCGGCCGAGGGGCGGATCGCGATCGTCACGAACGCGGGATGGGACGTGGTGGACGTGGGCCACACCGGCGCGAAGGCTTCGCAAGGCGGGCAACCGTGAGCGAAAGTATCGCGCACACGACCGGTGCAGCCTGCGTACGGCAAAATCGTGTGGTCCTGGCGCCCGGGGTCTGTGCGCCAAGCGTTGCGGTGATGTGGCGGCCCGACCGGGCGTCCGCGTCAGCCATCCGCAAGGCGACGGGGGCAATAGTGCATCGCTCCCCGGGGAGAGCGCGACATAAGCCGTAAAACCACTGCGCAGGGAAGGCCGTGTGTTGGGCTTCACCTGTATGCCGCTGTGCAGCCTCTTGTAGCGCAACCTTCGCACAGTGGACCGTGGGTGCCAGCCGGCACCCGGCCTTCCCTGCGCCCTCGGCATTTTTGAGGGCGACCGTACTGGCAAAGCTCGGGCGCGATGTGCCGCGAGAATGCGAAACCGCGTGTCTGATGTGGGTGGCAATGCCAGATGAATCGGGCTCTCGGTCGGAACATATCAGGAACGCAACCTTCGCGAAAGCTGCATCTGAGAAACATGCAGCAACAAACCCCGACATGCGTCGCGAGGGCAAACTGGCATCCGAGATTGCTGTCCGAAATCGCCTTGGAGAACCCAGCTCTGAGACAGTTGAGCGGCACGAGGCCAGTCCCCACCTCCCGACCCCGCAATGACTGACGGACGTCCGGGACCGTAAGAGCCGCGAGGAGTGCGCGATGGTATCGACCTATTTCAGTTACAGCTACATCACGCGCAATCTCAAGCAGTCCCTGACGCGGGTCGAACAGCAACAGGACGTGGCGCGAGAGGCCGCCTACTACAAAGCCCACATCGGCAAGGTGAAGTCCGTCGACGACTTCATGAAAGACTATCGCCTTTATCACTATGCAACGAAGGCGTATGGCCTGGAAGACATGGCCTACGCCAAGGCCTTCATGAAAAAGGTGCTGGAGAGCGACCTCTCCGACGCAAACAGCTTCGTCAACAAGCTGGTCGACAAGCGTTACCGCGAGTTCGCCGCGGCATTTTCCTTCAATGGCAGCGCCGCGCCGGTTGCGCAATCGGAGAACCAGACCGATGAGATGATCGGCCTGTACACGGCGACCAGGAAGAGCCAGGTCGATGCACTTGCCAGCGACTCCAATTACTACAGCGCCGAAATCGGCAACATCAGCAGTGCAGACCAGCTCCTGAACAACGACCGCCTTCGCAACTACGTCTATTCGGCGTACGGGATCGATCAAGGCAAGTGGTCGCGTGACACGATAAGCCAGGTCTTGCGCAGCGATCCGTCCGATCCCAACAGCTACGTCAACACCACCTTCGCCTCTCAGTTGAATGGCCTCAACGCCGACCTTGCTCAGGCCCGATCGGATGTCACCGCGGCCAATTCAAGGATCGCCGACTACACCGCCCAATTATCGCAACCGGGCGCGAACGTGACCCAGTTGAACGTCCAGATCCTGGTCGAAAAATATCATTTGGAGTCATATGCGAGCAGCATTTCCAGCCTCAGCGACCAGATAGGGACGATCGGCGGGTTCGTCGACTTGGCCGGTGCGTTCGAGTTTTCCTCCGACGGATCGCTGCCGTCAGGTGTGTCGGCGCAGACTGCTGCAAATATCACGATCACGAAACAGAAGTTCGACGACAGCAAGTCCGACGTCTATTCGGCGGCAAGCCCGTTGAACGAAGCTTTTGCAATCAGGCAATTCAGAACTGCCATCCTCAAGATCAATTCAGTCCAGGCGTTCGTATCGACACCGGGCGTTTATGATTTTGCGCTGGGAGCCGTTGGCCTCGATCCCGGAAACGTCTCGCCGGCGACTGTCACGGCCGTGCTCGAAAGCGATCTCAACGACCCCAAGAGCTACGTCTATACCCTCAAGGACAATCGATATCTGGAGCTGGCACGCGCCTTCAACTTCGACGCAAAGGGCAATCTGACGACCCCCTTGGTGGCTCAGGACTCGGCTGAAGTCCTCCAGATCGCGAAGGACTATGTCGTTGCAGCGGTGAAGAGCGCAAGCACCGCAACTCCCCAGCAGCAGGCGGCAGTTCGGGCACAGGCCACGAAGGATGCGTCGGAGTATCAGCAAGCCATCACCGGGATCGACAGTGTTTCCGATCTTCTCGCAAACAGGCCGATGGTTGATTTCATCCTTCTGGCAAAGGGCTTGGACCCCAGGAAGGTCAGCACGGAATTTCTCAAGAAGATCTTCAGCTCCGACCTGAACGATCCAAAGAGCTTCGCGAACACCGAGAACGATCCTCGCTTTGCCGAAATCGTCGCGTCGTTCAATTTCGACAGCAAGGGCAACGTCGCGCGCCTTCCGATGATGGGTCCGCAGAAGCGGGATCAGTTTCGGGAAACACAGGCGAATTATGTCGAACAAAGCCTGGAGCAGCAGCAAGGGGATGCGAATCCCGGCGTGCGCCTGGCGATCTATTTCCAACGGAAGGCGGGGGACATCACGTCCGCGTACGACATCCTTGCCGACAAGGCGCTTTCGGAGGTGTTCAGGACCACCTTCAACCTGCCTGACTCGATGGCGGCGATGCCGATCGACCAGCAGGCCAAGTTCGTGGACAGATTCATGAAGATCAAGGATCTGTCCGATCCCGCGAAGGTTACAAAGCTGCTGAGCCGTTTCTCCGCCATGTATGACATCAGAAACAGCCAGAGCACCGGCCAGGGTCAATCCCCTCTGCTCAACCTGTTTCAGGGATCCGGTTCGGGGATCAGTGACTCCACGTACTTGGCCATTGCCAAGCTACGCACCCACTGATGATCGCTCCCCGGGACTAGTCCAACACCTCGAGCACCAGCTCCATGGTCATCAGCACGGGATTGTCGCCACGGATCAGCCGGCCCTCCGCCATACCGCCGGTGTAGTCGATCAGGGCGACGTCGAGTGCGGCTTCGAGCGCGCCGGAGGAGCCGGCCGCAATCGTGCCGGCTGTCACCGCAAGCTCGGTTGCGAAGGGCTCGGTCACGCCGCCATGGGTAAATCGGGCGCCGATGGTCGAACCAACACCGCCATGGATCCTGGCGCGCGCGATCCCGTGCGCGCGGCAGAAGTCTTCGAGACAGAAGGCGAAATCCTGATTGGGGCGCAGCCGCAGCGCGAAAGCGCGGCTGGTCGTGCGTGCCCCGGTGCTCGCAGCCGCCACCGGCTCGAACAGCTTGAAGTTGGTCTCGGGATCGGGCTCGGCGCTGAACATCGCACCATCGATACCGAAGGCCTCTACCTCGAACGGCTCGGCGACGTCAGTCTCGTCCGGCAGCATGTGGCCGCCACTGGCGCGGCTATCGGCCTCCGTCCACAGCCCATGGCAATGAAAGAACGGGGCGCCATCGCGCATGCCCAACGTCATGCTGCCGAGCCTGGTGCGCGTCACGCCGCTTGGCCGGAATGTGTCGCTATAGAACGCGGCGTTCTCGCTGGTCTTCGACAGCGCCGGCATGACATAGCCGAACGGCCCGAGCGCGCCGCGCCCGAAGCTGAGCACGCCGCCGGCAAATCCCTCCGCGGCAAAACCGCGGCGCGCCGCCTCCAGCAGCGGCAGACCTGCTTGAAGCGTGAAGGAGAAAGCGCGTCCCCTCGCCTCCACCCATTGGATGCGTTCGGCGACCGGCACGCCGGGCTGCTTGATGCTGCGCATGACCTTCGCTCAGCTCGCCCGTGTCTTGTCGAGATCGAGCAGGCCGCGCGCCTCGAGCTCGTCCCGAACCATCCGTTTCGGAATCTTGCCGTAGCCGGATTTCGGCAAGGCCTCCCAGAAGAAGAACCGCTTCGGCATCTTGTAGCGCGGCACTTTTGGCAAGAGGAATGCCGCCATCTCCGCTTCGCTCACCGGCTTCGCGCCCTCGCGCGCGACGCAGACGGCAACGCCGACCTCGCCCCAGGTCGCATCGGGCACGCCGAGCACCGCGACCTCGCCGACGCAAGGATGGGTCAGGATTTTCTCCTCGATCTCGCGAGGATAGATGTTGGAGCCGCCGGAGATGTACATGTCGGAGGCTCGCCCGGTGATGTAGACGAACCCCTCCTCGTCCATGTGACCGAGATCGCCAGTGCGGAACCAGCCGTTGCGGAACGCCTTCGCGTTGGCATCGGGATTGTCGTAGTAGCCGGCAAGCACCGCGGGGCCGATCACGCAGATCTCGCCGCTCTGGTTGGCGCCGAGTTCACGGCCCTCGTCGTCCTGGATCGAGACCTGCATGCCGGTACGCTCGAAGCCACAGGTGCCGATCTTCGCGTGCGGCCCGTCCTCGGGATCATGCAGCGCCGCCGGCAGCACCGTGATGTTGCCGGTCACCTCGCCGAGGCCGAAATACTGCACGATGACCTTGCCGAGCTTCCTCAGCGCAGCCTTCTGGTCCTCGCGATACATCGGCGCACCCGCATAGATCACCTGGCGCAGCGAGGAATGATCGTATTTGTCGGCGGCGGGATGCTCGACCATCATCTTCAGAATGGTCGGCACCACGAAGAGATTGCTGACCCGATGCGCCTCGATCAGGCGGAACGCCTCGTCGATGTCGAATTTCTCCGTCGGCAGCAGCACCGTGCACACGCCGCGCGCGGTCTGCACCAGCTGATGCACGCCGGCGCCATGCGACAGCGGCGCCACTACCAGCGAGGCATCCGCTTCGGTGACGCCCGGCGTGAGATCGGCGAGATGGTTGGTGACGACAAAACCCATCTGGCCGTGGGTGAGCACCGCAGCCTTGGAGCGGCCGGTGGTCCCCGACGTGAAGAAGAACCAGCAGGGATCGTCGTGCTCGACCGCGACGTTCTCGACCACCGTGCCGGCCCGCGACGCGACGGCATCCGCAACCGACGTTTCGGCAAATGGCGCCTGACCGTCGATGCTCCAGGTGAATTCCAGCGCGCCACCCTTTACCCCCGCGGCGTGCTCGGGGAAATCGACGTGGCACAGAAACGCCTTCGCGCCGGAGGCCTGCGCAAGATAAGTCACTTCGTCCGGCATCAGTCGGAAATTGGTGGGTACCCAGACGGCACCGAGCCGGAACGCCGCGAACATCGAGAAGAACATCTCGTCGCCGTTCTTGGAATGAACGAGGATGCGGTCGCCCTTCTCGATGCCGCGCGCCGCGAGGGCTGCCGCGAGTGCCGAGACCTGCGCATCGATCTCGCGCCAGGTCCAGGATCTGTCACCCCAGACGAAACCGGGACGCGCCCCATGCCGCCGCGCATTCTGGGTCAGCATGTGAGCGAGATTCATGACGCGGCGGGACATGCGCAGGGGCTGCATCGGGCTTCCTCTTCGGCGGCGGACGGCACGCGAGCCGCCCGCTCATTGCAGCCCATTTATCGCCATCGCCAGGACCCCTGCAAGGCCGTCGGCCGCACGCCTGCCCTACGGCTGCTTGAACGCGAACGGCGTAGCCGTGATGGCCTTCTCCTTGACGCAGGCCTGCGCACCAAAGCCGCCGCAATAGCTGCCATGCAGATCGAAACGGATGGTGCGCCCCGCACCCCGCTTCGTTGGCTTCGACTTGATCCCGTAGCTGCGGACATGGCCATCGAAGACGGGTTGCACACTGCCGTCCGGCAACGTGACCAGGATGTTCATGACGCAGCCGCCGGTTCCGCAATAGGTCGTCTCGCGATCGCCGCATCTGGTGTCGCGGAAATCGACGATGTAGTCGTCGCGGCCGTCACCGGTCAGGTCGATCCTGCGCACCGTATCGACCGCAAAAGTCACCGCGTCGCCGCCCTGGCTCTCGCATTCCTCGTAGGCGTAGCGCACGGCCTTCTGCACGCCCGGCGGATAGTCGACAGGATTGAACGGCTTTGCGTTCTCGGCGCGCGCAGCGTTTGCGAACAGGACGAGCAGGAGGATCAGATATCGCATTGGCATTGGTCGCCAGCGCAGCCGCGATCGTTCAGGAAATTTTAAACATGATCGGCGCAACCTCGCTCAGTTCTCGCGTACAGAGTGCCGCATCATGGTCAAAGCGCCCGCCCTCCTCCTGTTATCGCTGGCGCTTGCCGGATGTGCCGTGGGTCCACAAGCGCACCTCGCCTCCGATCCCGCCTTCAAGCCTGCGCGCTATGGCTGGGACGGCGCCGGCGAAAATCCCAATCATTCGCGCGCGGCCTCAGAGCCGAGACGGATCGCCCGATCCGAGCGCAACAGGTCGCAAGCCGGGCTTCAGCCCTATTCGAAGGAATGGTGGCAGGCGCAGGACGGCATCGAGGCGGAACAGGACGCCAGGGTCAACCGTTCCCTCGTCATCTGCCAGGGATGCCTGCGCCCGCAGGCGCAGCCAGAGGATTCCAGGCTCGCCAAGGCGACCGATTGAAGCATCCGGTCTTATCACGACCTGTGGAAATCCAGCCCTGTCGTCGCGAGAAGCGACCGAGAGCTACAACGCCCCGAGCTTCCGCAACGACTCCTGCGCCGTCGGCAGGCCCGGCTTCAATTCCAGCGCCTTCCTGAAATCGGCAATCGCGCCCTGTTTGTCGCCGAGCCGCAGCTTGGCCTGTCCGCGGTTGTTCCACGAGAACACGTCGGAGGGATCGTATTGCAGCGCCTTGTCATAATCGGAAAGGCTGCCCTTGCTGTCGCCCTGATAGAGCCGGATCATGCCACGATTGCGCCAGCCGCGCGCGTCGGTCGGCGCAACACGGATCGCCTCGCCATAATCGGCGGCGGCGCGATCGAGCTGCTCGCTGTCGCGATAGACGTTGCCGCGGTCGATATAGGCGAGCAGATCGGGCGCAAGCTTGATCCGCGTGGTGTAGTCGGCGATGGCGTGCGCCATGTCGCGCCTGCGGTAATACACCAGTGCGCGATTGGCATAGGCCATGGCGTATTTGGGATCGCGCTTGATCGCTGCGTCAAAGTCGGCGAAGGCACGGTCGAGATCGCCCTTGTTGAAACGCGACTCGCCACGATTGCTGTAGGCCAGCGCCAGCGACGGATCGAGCTTGATCGCCAGGTCGTAATTGGCGATGGCGCGATCATAGTCGCGCTTGAAACTGTAGACACGGCCCCGATTATTGTAGGCGCAGGCATAGCCGGGGTCGAGCCTGACCGCCTCGTCGAGATCGGACAGCGCCGCGTCGAGCTCGCGCTTCTCGGTGAGGCCATGACCGCGATTGCAATAAGCGCCGGCGAGCCGGGGTCCGCTCTCGCTCTTCGTTTCGATCACGGTCGAGCAAGCCTTGATCCGCTCGTCCGGCGTGCTGGCCAGTGCGACGCAAGCCTCCCAGGCCGGACCGCCTGCCGCCGAAGCCGGCGCCGGCGAGATCAGCGCGGCGAGCAGCGCGATGAGGCTGAGCGGGACACGCATTTTCCGGATATCTCCCCTGCGGCAACCACTCTTGGTCGCACCTTGGCAAGGGCCGGTTCAGGCGCCTAGATCAAAGGCAAGCAGCAGGTCGGAAGGATTTTCCATGGCGCCATCGGTACGGGACAACAAGGACAGAAGCCGCTTCGAACTCGATGTCGGCAGCGAAATCGCTTTCGCCAATTACCGGCTGACGCCGTCGGCGGTGATCATCACCCACACCGAGACGCCGCGCGCGCTGCGCGGCCGGGGCATCGGCTCCGAGCTGGTCAAGGGCGCGCTGGAATTGATCCGCCGCGACGGCAGGAAGGTGATCGCCGGTTGCGGCTTCGTCGTCGACTATCTCGACAGACATCCGGAAGATGCGGATCTCGTCGCCTGAATGCAAAAGGGCCCGCGCGACCGCGGGCCCTTGGATTGCGACCGGGCGATCGGTCAGTGCTTGATCTCCGGCGGCAGCTTGCCGCCATTCGCCGCGAGCTTGGACATTACCTGCTTGTGCAGCCAGACGTTCATGGTCGCGGAATCGTTGGTGTCGCCGCTGTAGCCGAGCTCCTTGGCCAGGTCCTTGCGCGCAGCGAGGCTGGAATCGATGTCGAGCGCCTTCATCAGATCGACAATCGAGGTGCGCCATTCCAGCTTTTCGCCCTTGTGCGCGGCGGCCGCCGCATCGACGATCGAGGCAACGTCCACCGTCGCCGCGGGCGCCGATCCGCTCGGCGCGGCCCCTGCGGGCGCGCTGCCCGACGGTGCGCTGCCTGCGGGCGCGGCGGAAGCTGGCTGGCTACCGAAGATCGCGCCCATAATTTTCCCGAAAATGCTCATGTCTGCTCCCCGAAAAGGACCCGCTGGAGGGCCTTGAGTGGCACTTATAGACCAAGTTGCGTCGTTGCACCCGCAAAGTTCCGCGGACCAGCAAGCAGCATCAGCTTATCTACGGCGAAATGACGACCGAATGACATCATCGAGGTTGCGCTGCGGCATCGAATCTCACCCAAGCGTGAGGGACAGGACTCGCAAATGGGCGTACGCTTGACGTTCAGTTCGCGATGCCATCCGGAATTCGCGTCTGGTTGGGGATCGCGAAACTCAGAATAGCGGCCGCTTGCGCCGTTTGCTGGCGCCAGATGCGGCCGCATGGCAAGGGAGCTAGCGACCATGGCCACACTCTACCAGGGCAATGTCCCCACCATGGCCCAGACCGCAGAAGCGGCTGGACCGGTGATCCGAACGATCCAACTCTCCGATCTGCACGATGCGCTCAAGCGCGGCTGGGACGATTTCAAGGCGGTGCCGAGCCACGCCATCATCCTCTGCGTGATCTATCCTGTGCTGGGCCTCGTGCTCGCCCGCGTGGTGATGGGCTATTCAGTGCTGCCGTTGTTGTTTCCGTTGGCCGCGGGCTTCGCGCTGATCGGCCCGTTCGCGGCGCTCGGTCTCTACGAGCTCTCCAGCCGGCGCGAGCGCTATGAGGAGGCCAGCGCCTGGGATGCCATGGAGGTGCTGCGTTCGCCCTCCTTCGGCGCCATGCTCGGTCTCGGCGCGCTGCTGCTGGCTCTGTTCGTGACCTGGGTTGCGACCGCGCAGGCGATCTACGTCGCCGCTTTCGGCTATGAGGGCGCGTCCGGGATCTCGGATTTTCTGACGCGCGTGCTCACGAGCCGGCAAGGCTGGTGGCTGATCGTGGTCGGCTGCGGCACCGGCTTCCTGTTCGCCCTTGCCGCGCTCTGCATCAGCGCCGTGTCGTTCCCGCTGATGCTCGACCGCCATGCCGGCGCGTTCGAGGCCATGGTGACGTCGCTGCGCGTCGTCGCGAAGAACCCGGTGCCGATGGCGGTCTGGGGCCTGATCGTGGCCGTCCTGCTGGCGCTGGGCACGATTCCGGCCTTCCTCGGCCTTGCCGTGGTCGTCCCCGTGCTCGGCCATGCTACCTGGCATCTCTACCGCAAGGTGATCGCGGCCGATCCGGGCGCGCGTCCGGTGCCGCCTCCGCCGCATCGTCCACGCAAGCCGGCCGCCGACTTCCCCGCCAACCTCTTCCCCTGGCGCAATCGGACCGACGTCTGACGATTTCGTGACGTGCGATCCTGCCCCGGAGCGGGCAGGATCGCGCACTGTCATACGCCTTGCTTTGGCCGCGGTTTCCATCGAGATTGCGCCCGCCGGTCAGATCACTTCACGGAATTTATTTGCTCGAATGACCCCGACGATTTCTCGTCTCGCCCTCGCAGCCCTAGCCATCACCGCGTCCATCCTATCCGCTCAGCCAGCGCTCGCCTCGGTTGCCTGCGGTTCGGGCAATTTCGACGCGTGGCTTGCAGACTTCAAAACGGACGCCGCGGCCAAAGGCGTCTCGCAACAGGCTATTTCCGCCGGGCTCGCCGGTGTGACGCTCGATCAGGGCGTGCTCAACCGCGACCGCTCCCAGAAGGTCTTCAGCCAGACCTTCGAGGAGTTTTCCGGCCGCATGGTGCCGCCGCGCCTGACGCGCGGCTCCAACATGATGAAGCAATACGGCTCGGTGCTGTCGCGGATCGAGCAGACCTACGGCGTGCCCGGCGAGGTGCTGGTCGCGATCTGGGGTCTCGAGACCGATTTCGGCGTCAATACTGGCAAGTTCGCGACCATCCGCTCGCTGGCGACGCTGGCCTATGACTGCCGGCGCTCCGAGCAGTTTCGCGCCGAGCTGTTGGATGCGCTCCGCATCGTCCAGCGCGGCGACCTCGCACCGGCCGACATGAAGGGCGCCTGGGCCGGCGAGCTCGGACAGACCCAATTCATGCCGTCGTCATGGATGAAATACGCCGTCGATTTCGACGGCAATGGCAAGCGCGATCTCCTGCACAACGCCCCCGACGTGCTCGCCTCCACCGCGAACTATCTTGCCGGATATGGCTGGCAGAAGGGCAAGGATTGGCAGCCGGGCAGCCCGAACTTCGCGGTGCTGCAGCAGTGGAACAAAAGCGAGGTCTACTCGAAGACCATCGCTCATTTCGCCACCCAGCTCGCGCGCGCCCCTTAGCAGCCCCTCGTCAAAAACGCGTAGGGCCGATCGCCCGCGACCGGCCCTCTCTGTGCGTTTTTACCCCTATTTGCCCATGGTGGCGTGCATCGCCTTGTTCAGATGCGCGCCGCACGCCCCCATTTTGCCGTTGAGCAGCGAGTCCTGCGCGGCTGCGATCTCCTTTTGCGCGACGAACTTGCCGTCACCATCGGCCATGTTCTCGATCGCGGTCTCGGTCTTCTCCAGATTGGCCGAACTGCAGCCGCCGGCGGCGTGCTTGGCGGCTTGGGCCGGCGCGACGGCGAACGCGACAGCGGCAATTGCGATAACCCCGAGTAACTTCGTCATGACGTTACCTTCCTTCTCTTGTTCTTGGGCCAGAGCCAGCGACATTGCCGGATTCTGCGACATCACCTTCCTCCGGGCGCGGCAACTTGACGCAATGAATTCCCCGCGAGAATTGCGTGATGTTGCGCGCCACGCAGAGCCACATGCAAAATTTCTGATTTTCATTACACGTTTGTAATCAGCGCCGCACGTCGGGCGTGTGTGCACCGCGCAGGCGGCGGTTGGAGCGGACCATGCGGAATGGATTCGTCTCTTGGCCGCCGTTCGTCACATCGAATCCGCCGGCGTCAGGTGAATCGCTGGCCACAGTGGAAGAGGTCCCGCAGGCCGGAAGATGAATATATATTCACTTTTTATGCGCCACCCACCATGCGATTCGCGCATGCGAGATTTGGGTATAGAAGCTAGTCAATCATCTTGCGATGACCGGAAAGCAGCCTATTTCACCGCTGAATGGAACCGGCCGAGCTAAGACAAACCCGTGAATTAACGGGCATTTTCAGCGCTCTTTTCCCTGTTTCGCCCACCCTTTGGGCGGGAGTGCTGCTGGGTTAATCGTCCGTTACCAATGCCATGCAGCTAGCGCTTAGCTGCATCGCAACATCGGAACTTTCGCACTGCACCACTCTCACCTATATTCATTCCAACGATGAGGCTCGGGCAAGAGCTGAATCGAACTACAGGAGACTACCAATGCTGCTCTCGCTCATCCGCATGATCCAGGCTTTCCGGGACTATCAGCGCAATGTTGCCGAGCTGTCCCAGCTCAGCGATCGCGAATTGGCCGATATCGGCCTCGATCGCTCGGACATCCCGCGCGTTGCCGCCGGTCAGTATCAGGGCTGATATCGTTCAGCCCTTAGCCGGACGAACCGATAGCGCCCGCCTCGTGCGGGCGTTGTCGTATCTGAAGGCAGAAAACTCGATCTCGGCGATTCCACTGATCGCCGAAAAGCGCTACCTGTCCGCCCCATGACAGGACCCCAATCCAATACCGTGCACGTGATCGGCGCAGGCCTTGCCGGCTCCGAAGCCGCCTGGCAGGTGGCCAAATCCGGCGTGCCCGTGGTGCTGCACGAGATGCGGCCGACCCGCACGACCGAGGCACACCGCACCGACGGGCTTGCCGAACTCGTCTGCTCCAATTCGTTCCGCTCGGACGATGCCGCCAACAACGCGGTCGGGCTGCTGCATGCCGAGATGCGCCGCCTCGACTCGCTGATCATGCGCGCAGCCGACGCCAACCAGGTGCCCGCCGGCGGCGCGCTGGCGGTGGACCGCGACGGCTTCTCCGCGGCCGTCACCAAAGCGCTGAACGACCATCCGCTGATCGAGATCGCCCGCGGCGAGGTCGCAGGCCTGCCGCCGGCCGAGTGGAGCAACGTCATCGTTGCGACCGGCCCCCTCACTTCGGCGCCGCTGGCCGACGCGATCCGCGAGTTGACCGACGAGAACGCCCTCGCCTTCTTCGACGCGATCGCGCCGATCGTGCATCGCGAATCCATCGACATGTCGGTGGCCTGGTTCCAGTCGCGCTACGACAAGGTCGGCCCCGGCGGCACCGGCGCCGACTACATCAACTGCCCGATGACGAAGGAGCAGTATGACGGCTTCGTCGCAGCGCTGGTCGCCGGCGAGAAGACCGAATTCAAGGAATGGGAGACCAACACGCCCTATTTCGACGGCTGCCTGCCGATCGAGGTCATGGCGGAACGCGGCCCCGAGACCTTGCGCCACGGGCCGATGAAGCCGGTCGGCCTCACCAATCCGCACGATCCCACCACCAAGGCCTACGCGATCGTGCAGCTGCGCCAGGACAACAAGCTCGGCACGCTCTACAACATCGTCGGCTTCCAGACGAAGCTGAAATATGGCGAACAGCAACGCATCTTCCGCGCCATTCCGGGGCTGGAGAAGGCCGAATTTGCCCGCCTCGGCGGCCTGCATCGCAACACCTTTCTCAATTCGCCAAAGCTGCTCGACGGCCAGTTGCGCCTGCGCGCACAACCACGACTGCGCTTTGCCGGCCAGATGACGGGCTGCGAGGGCTATGTGGAATCCGCCAGCGTCGGCCTGATTGCCGGCCTCTACGCGGCAGCGGACGTGCGCGGCGAGACGCTTGCGAGTCCGCCGGTCACGACGGCGCTCGGATCCCTGCTCGGCCACATCACCGGCGGCCATATCGAGACCATCGAGCCCGGCACGCGCTCGTTCCAGCCAATGAACATCAATTTCGGCCTGTTCCCGCCGCTCGCCAGCGCACCGACGAAGAAGCCCGACGGAAGCCGGCTGCGCGGCAACGAGAAGACGGTGGCCAAAAAGCAGGCGATGAGCGCGCTCGCGCTCGCCGATCTCGATCGCTGGATCGCCGATCACCTGCGCATTGCCGCTGCGGCGTGAGTTTTCGATGAACCTTCCCAAAGACGACGCCGCAACACTCTCGGCGCGCTGGACCGAGGGCGTGCTGCTCAAGCGCGACGTGTTCTCGACCGTCGAGCGCGGCCGATTCCGCGACGATGCCGGCGGGGTCGACGCGGTGCTGCGCCGCCTCGACGAGGTGCCGTGGTGGTCATTCCTTTTGGCGCGCCATCTGTTCGCTCGCGAGAAGCATGCGCTGGCACTCGCCAAGGGACTCGATGTCGGCCCCGAGCTGCTGTGGGCCGGACGCCGCGCGCTGGTACGCAGCTTCGTCGATGGCGTCGCGCTGCATCTGGCGAAACCGCATGGCGACCTCGCCTATTTTCGCTCGGCCAAGGCCGCGCTGCGACGGCTGCGCCGCGCCGGCATCTGCCACAACGATCTTGCCAAGGAACAGAACTGGCTGGTCGGCCGCGACGGTCGCGCCTATGTGACCGATTTCCAGCTCGCGGCGTGCTTCGACCGGCGCGGCCGGCTTTACCGCATCCTGGCCTATGAAGACCTCCGGCATCTGCTCAAGCACAAGCGTTCCTACGCGCCCGAGGCGCTGACGCCGCGCGAGCGAAAAATCCTGGCGAAGAAGTCGTTCGCCGCCAGCCTCTGGCTCGCCACCGGCAAGAAGGTCTATCGGGCAATCACCCGCGGCCTGTTCAACTTCACCGATCGTGAAGGCGGCGGCCGGCGGCTCGTCAACGACGCGCCGGTGCTGGCGGAATTGATCCGCAGGAACCCCGCCGTGCGCGACACCGCCATCGTCGCCTTTGCCGATCGCCGTTCCGGTGTCGGGCTCTATGCCTTCGTCGAAGCCGATCAGGCCGCGCTCGAAGGCCAATTGCGGAACGAGCTCAGCGCCGCCAAGGGGCCGAAGCCGCCGGAACACATCCAGGTCGTGCACGCACTGCCACGCAATCCGGACGGCAAGCCGCGCACGGAGATCCTGCAACTGGTCGCCATGAACCAGCTCGACCTGATCGAGCCGATGATGAAGAACGACCAGGACCGTGCTTTCCTCAAGGACATCCTGGAGCAGCGCAAAAACTTGCGCGATCGCTTCAATTTCGAGGCCGACCTGTCCGCGGGCTAAGGTGGATCACGCCTTGAAGCGTCCACATTGGCGATAGAGAAGCGATCCGATAATTCGGGCTTGGTGGGGGGACTTGGCGGGGTCATGGGCACTCGGGGGACGATGATGCATTGTGCGGTTGGCGGCCTGACCGCCGGCCTTCTGCTGCTCGCCACCACGTCCGCAATGGCCGAGGCTCCGGCCGAGCTGATCTCCAGCTTCCGCCTCAAGCATGGAGAGGTCCGCGTCGTCCGCGATTCGACCCTCGACCGCATCGCCATGGACCAGGCGCGCGCGATGGCGACGAAGGACGACCTCAGTCACGACGCCCTCGGCCCGTTCAACCGCCGCGTCGCACCGGCCGGCGCAGGCCGCGCTGCCGAGAACATCGCCTACGGCTACGACAATTTCGAGAAGACCCTCGGACAGTGGATCGACTCGTCGGGGCACCGCAAGAATCTGCTGCTGCACAACGCTTCCCGCGTCGGGATCGCGAGCGCGAAAAACGCCAGCGGCAAGCGCACCTATTGGGCGATGGTGATCGCCGGCGACTATGAGTCGAAGGGCAAAGGCAAAGGCAAGAAAGACGGGGAGCCTTTGGTTGCCGTGAAGCGCGAGGCCGCGCCGGCGAGCAAACCGAAATCCAGCGGCTGCCACATCAAGCTGCTTGGCCTCTGCATCTGAGGTGAGATCAGATGTTGCAGCCGGCCTCTTGTCCGCATTCCTCGCCGGTCTAATCTATCGGGACGATCGCGAGAGCAAAGGCGGCGCACTTGATCAACATCGAGCGAATACGTGCCGACACGCCAGCTACCTCCCGGCTGGCGTACCTGCACAATGCGGGAGCTGCTCTCATGCCCGTTCCCGTCGTCGAAGCCATGAAGCAGCATATCGATCTGGAGAGCGAAATCGGAGGCTATGCGGCCGCCGACCGCGAGGCGCGCCGGCTTGATTCAGTCTACGGCTCCGTGGCGCGCCTGCTGAATGCCGCGCCTGATGAGATCGCGCTCATGGAGAACGCGACGGTTGCCTGGCAAATGGCATTCTACGCGCTTCAGTTTCGCGACGGCGATCGGATCCTGACCGCGGAGGCGGAATACGCGGCCAACTATGTCGCCTTCCTTCAGGTCGCCAAGCGAACAGGCGTTGCGATCGAAATCGTGCCGAGTGATGCCAGCGGCGAACTCGAACTCGACGCGCTCGGACGCATGATCGACGAGCGCGTGAAGCTGATTGCGATCACCTGGGTTCCGACCAATGGCGGGTTGGTCAATCCGGCTGCAGCCGTCGGGAAGATCGCGCGGGCGCACGGCATTCCTTATCTGCTCGATGCCTGCCAAGCGGTCGGACAGATGGCGGTGGACGTCGAGGCTATCGGCTGTGACATGCTGTCCGCAACCGGGCGTAAATTCCTTCGCGGTCCGCGCGGCACCGGCTTTCTCTACGTGCGCCGCGCGACGCTGCAGCGGCTCGAACCGCCAATGATCGACCACTTCGCCGCACCCTGGGTCTCCCGGGACGCTTATCGGCTGCGTGACGATGCGCGCCGTTTCGAGACCTGGGAGAACAACTACGCAGCCCGGCTTGGGCTGGGTGCGGCGGTCGATTATGCCCTCGATATCGGGATCGGCCCCATCGAGCAGCGTTGCCGCATGCTGGCCGAACGCCTCCGGGGCGGCCTTGCGTCCATTCGCGGCATCAGGATTCGCGACCTCGGACGCGCTCCGGGGGCCATCGTCAGCTTCACGGTGGAAGGATACGATGCGGAAGCGGTCGTCAGCAACGCGGCCACCGCCGGCATCACGATCGGTGCCTCAGATCCGTCGAGCACGCGCATCGATGCCGAAATTCGCTCGCTGCCGCCGTTGGTGCGCGCCTCTCCGCATTACTACAACACGGAAGCCGAGATCGATCGGCTGATCGCCCATTTGGCTGGTTTGACGCCGCGATAGCGGCGGGCGCGCACAGCTCAGGTGCAGCGCGCACTCAATCCGGATGCGCCAAGCTTCGCCATGACCTCATCGAGATGGGCGCTGTCGCGGGTCTCGATCACCAATTGCAGCAGCGTTGCCTTGGCCGGAAGATCCGAGAAGGTGCGCTGGTGCGAGACCTCGATGATGTTGGCGCCGGCCTCGGCCAGCAGTGCCGCGACCGCAGCCAGTTGGCCGGGCCTGTCGGGGATGTCGAGCGACAGCTGGGTGAGCCGCCCCTCGCGCGCCAACTCGCGGGTCAGGACTGATGCAATCAGCCGTGTGTCGATATTGCCGCCGCTCAGCACCAGCCCGACCTTCTGGCCGGCGAAACGGGACGGGTCGGACATCAGCGCGGCGAGGCCGGCGGCGCCGGCGCCTTCCACTACTGTCTTCTCGATCGAGATCAGGGTCGCCACCGCGCGCTCGAGCTCGGCTTCGTTGACGAGCGCAATGTCGTCGACAAGGCGGCGGACGATTTCGGTCGTGAGCTTGCCGGGCGACTTCACCGCGATGCCTTCGGCGAGTGTGTCGCCACGCGCCGGCAGATTGCCGTCATGGATGGCATTGTACATCGAGGGGTAGAGCCAGGCCTCGACGCCGAGGATCCGCAGCGACGGCTTGATCGATTTCGCGGCAATGGCGATCCCGCTGATCAGGCCACCGCCGCCGATCGGAACGACCAGCGTATCGAGCTCCGGCACGGCCTTGAGTATTTCGAGCCCGACCGTGCCCTGCCCCGCGATGACAAGCGGATCGTCATAGGGATGGACGAAGATCATGCCATGGGCTTCGCCGTGGCTGCGCGCATACGCGGCCGCCTCCTCCAGCGTGGCGCCCGTCACCACCACCTCGGCACCGTGATGCCTGGTGTTTTCGACCTTCACCATGGGCGTGCCGACCGGCATGACGATGGTGGCGGGAATGCCGAGCCGCTTGGCGTGATAGGCGACGCCCTGCGCGTGGTTACCCGCCGACATCGCGACGACGCCGCGCGCGCGCTCCTCCGGCGTCAGCGCGGTGAGGCGGTTGAGCGCGCCGCGCTCCTTGAACGAGGACGTGAACTGGAGGTTCTCGAATTTCAGCCAGATGTCGCAGCCACAGATATTGCTCAGCGTGCGACTGTAGCTACAGGGCGTCTCGACGACGGCGCCGCGGATGGTCGCGGCGGCGGCACGGATGTCGCTCGGCGAGACCGGAAGGACGTTGAGATCGCTGGCGATGCTTTGGGACAACTCGGCCATGGGACAGCATAGGGCATTTGGCAGTTTGATGCGATAAGCCAACCGCTATTTGGTAAACTCCCGGGAACGCGAGGCCTGCCACAGCGTCCACAGCGTACGCAGCCGCGATGACGGTTGCGGCGTAAATGGATTGCGCCCGGGTTGCGACAGGCGCTTGAGGTCGGCCCGTACCTGGCTCAGCGGCAGAAACGCTGGCCGAGCCGACACCGGCACCTCGGGCAACAGCGACAAGGCCGTCGTCAAATGCTGCCTGGCCCCGCCGGCGAGCTGGTCCAGCACAGCGCGCAAATTCGGCGTCTCCTTGCCGGCAAACACGTCCTCCATATTGCAGTTGTGGCTGGTCAGCAGCTGCTGCGGCAGGAATAATTGCCGGTGCGCCGCATCACGCGGCAGGTTCGTGATGACTTGCGCGATGCCTTGGGCCAATCCGGCATGCCGCGCGAGGTGCTCGGCTGGGTCCAATGGTGACGCCATGATCCGCGCCGCGAGAGCGAACAACGCCGAGCAGGTCGCGGCGAGATAACCTTCGAGAGCCGTCATGGTCGGCATTGGGTCGTTGTAGAGATCGAATTGATGCTCGTCGACGAGCAGCGACAGCGGTTCGACCGGCAGGTCGAAATCACGGATTGCGCGGAGCAGCTCCGCCGCCACCGGATTGCCCTCGGCGCTGCCATGAACCTGGCCCGACAGCATGTCGGTCCACCATTGCAGGCGGATTTCACCGGGCAAGGGCTGGCTCACCTGGTCGCGGACGCGGACGATCTCGACATTGAAGGCATAGAGCGCCAGCAGCGCGCGGCGCTCGGCAGCGGGCGCGAACAGTGTCGCGGCATAGCGCGGAAAGTCGTGGCTGCGCACGAGGTCAGCGCAGAACGCGGCAGAATCCGGTGGTGGCGCGGAGCCACTCATGGCACGGCGATCAGCGCGGCCGCGACACGCCGCCGTTCGCCAATCATGATGTTGTAGGTACGCACGGCGGGACCAGTCTGCATCGTGTCCAGAACCACCCGCGCCGCTTTGAGCGCCTGGCGCAGTTCCGCCGGCGGCAGCCAGACCCCGGTTCCGGTGCCGATCAGGAGCGTGTCGATGCTGTTGGCGGACTTGAAGACTCGATCCAGCGAATAGCGATCGATCTTCGCGGGGTCGGTTATGTCCCAGGCCCAGATCGCGTCGGGCAGGCAAAGCAGAGATCCCCGATGCGACATGCCGGCAAAGGCAAAGCCGCCCTTGCCATAGGCTTCGATCGGCGCCGAGCGGGGGAAATGCGGTGCGTTGGGATCGCCGGCCATGAGCTTCGTCCGAATGAGCTTACTGCCCTCGCAAACTCCTGCGAGGGCATGCGGTTCGGATCATGCCTTGCTTTTCTTCGCCGGCGTAGCCTTATCGACCGCATCTTCGCGATGCTCGCCGACGCCGAGATAGATCAGGATCGGGGCTGCAATGAAGATCGAGGTATAGGTGCCGACCAGCACCACGCCGAACATCATGACCGCCGTGAAGCTGTGGATGGCATGACCGCCGAACAGCAGCAGCGCCAGCAGCGCCAGCGTCACGGTGAAATGGGTGATGATCGAGCGCGACAGCGTCGAGTTGATCGATTCGTTGAGAAGCTGCGGCATCGGCATCTTCTTGTAGCGCCGCAGCATTTCACGGATGCGGTCGTAGATGACGACGGTGTCGTTGAGCGAATAGCCCAAAATGGTCAGAAGCGCCGCGATGCTGGTCAGGTCGAAATCGACCTGGCTGATCGACATGAAACCGATCGTCAGCACGATGTCGTGCACGTTGGCGATCATGGCGCCGAGCGCGAACTGCCACTCGAAGCGGAACCAGAGATAGACCAGGATCGAGACGATCGCCAGCATCAGGCCGAGCATGCCGTAGCTCAGCAGTTCGCCGGAGACACGCGGCCCCACCACCTCGACGCGACGATAGTCCACGGAGTCGCCGAGGGCAGCGCGGACCTTGTCGACGGCTGCCTGCTGCGCCTTGTCGCCGCCCGGCTGCTCGGCAACGCGAAGCAGCACGTCGGCGGGGCCGCCGAATTGCTGCAGCTGGACTTCGCCGAGGCCCAGACTACCCAGGGTGGACCGCATCTGCGCAATGTCCGCCGTGCCCGACTTGGCACGCACCTCCATCAGGGTGCCGCCCTTGAAGTCGATGCCGAAATTCAGGCCGTGCGTGAAGAACAGCACGATGGCGAGGATCGAGAGCGTCGCCGAGATCGGAAACGAGATGCGGCGGAACTGGGTGAAGTCGAAATGCGTGTCGTCCGGCACGATGCGCAGCGACGGCAGCAGCCCGAGCACGCTGACCACGGTCAGCACGGCAATGACGACGCCGAGGGAGATGAGAACGATTTGAGTAGTGGTCACAGCCGGCCTCGAATGGTCAAATCGGCACGGTCTTCGGCCGCTTCCACTGCACCCACCATGCGACGATCAGGCGGGTCATTGTGAAGGCGGTGAAGACGGTGGTGATGATGCCGATGCCGAGCGTCACTGCGAAGCCGCGCACCGGACCGGTGCCGATCATGAACAGCACTGCAGCGGCGATGAAGGTGGTGATGTTGGAGTCGAGAATGGTGGCAAGCGCCCGCTTGAAGCCTGCGTCGATCGCCGATATCGGGCTTCTCCCGCCGCGCAATTCCTCGCGGATGCGCTCATAGATCAGCACGTTGGAGTCGACCGCGATACCGACCGTTAGCACGATGCCGGCGATGCCCGGCAGGGTCAGCGTGGCGCTGAGCAGCGACAGCAGGCCGAAGATCATGGCGACGTTGATACAGACGGCGATGTTGGCGAAGACGCCGAACAGCCGATACGTCAACAGCATGAACACGACGACCATGATCGAACCGACATAGGCGGCAAGTTCGCCCTTCTCGATCGAGTCCTGGCCGAGGCCCGGGCCAACGGTGCGCTCCTCCACGACAGTCAGTGGCGCCGGCAGCGCGCCGGCGCGCAGCAGGATCGCGAGATCGTTGGCCGACTGCACGGTGAAACTGCCGGAGATCTGGCCCTGGCCGCCGGTGATCGGCTCGCGAATGACCGGCGCGGAGATCACCTTGTTGTCGAGAATGATCGCGAAGCGCAGCCCGACATTCTCCTGCGTGGCCTGCGCAAACTTGCGCGCGCCCGAGCTATTGAACTTGAAGCTGACGACCGGCTCATTGCTACGCTGGTCGAAGGTCGCCTGGGCGTCCGTTAGGTCGCCGCCCGCAACCAACACCTGCTTCTTGACCACCTCGCCGGGCGGCGGCGGCGAGGCGTTCGGCAGATACTCGGTGTCCGGCGGCAACGTGCCCTGCTGCGCCTGGTCCGGCGGCACCGAGGGATCGACCATGCGGAATTCCAGCTTCGCAGTCTTGCCCAGCAGCTCCTTCAGGCGGGTCGGATCCTGAAGGCCGGGGACCTGCACCAGGATGCGGTCGTTCCCCTGACGCTGGATGATTGGCTCGACGGTGCCGAGCTCGTTGACGCGCTTCTCGACGATCTGGATCGACTGCTCGATGGTCTTGCGCAAACGGTCGAGCATCGCGCCCTGCGGGATGCTCAAGCGGATCAATCCGCCCCCGGCGTCAGTCACTTCGAGGTCGCGCTGACCGCTGGATCCCATCAGGCCGCCGAGCGGCTGGGCCAAATCGCGCAGCTTGGCCAGCGCCGGCTGCTGATCGGATTCCTTAGTGATGCGAACCTCGACCGCGTCGTTGCGCACGGTGACGCCGCCGGTAAAGCCGATCTTGGCCTCGCGCAGCACGCGACGGACGTCGTCGCGGATCTGATCGAGCTTTTCCTTCTTCACATAGTTGGAATCGACCTCGAGCAGCAAAGAGGAGCCGCCCTGGAGATCGAGGCCGAGCACGAGCTTCCGCTGCGCCCAGGCGGGCCAGGTCTTGACCTGCGCTTCGGAGAAGAAGTTCGGGACCGCGCAGAGGCACACGATCAGCGCCGTCAGGATAATCCCGAGCGCCTTCCACCGCGTGAAATACAACATCGACTGGACCTGTCAGATCAGGGGATTTCAGAGACTCGCGGAAGCGCTCACTTCGCCGCCGCGTCGTCCTTGGCGCTATCCTTGGCGCTTTCCTTGGATTCCTTGGCCGGCTCGCCCTTGGCGCGCACGCCGGAGACCATCGAGCGCATCTGCCGCACGCGCACGCCATCGGCGATCTCGAACTCGATCTGGTCGTCGTCGACGACCTTGGTGACCTTGCCGACGAGACCGCCCGAGGTCACGACGGTGTCGCCGCGGCGAATGTTCTTCACGAGGTCGGCGTGGTCACGGACCTTCTTCTGCTGCGGACGCAGAATCAGGAAGTACATGATCACGAAGATCAGGGCGAACGGCAGCAGCGACATCAACATGCCGCTGGTGTCGCCGGCGCCCGCAGCCTGGGCATACGCAGGGGTAATCAGCATTCGGACGATCCTCGTGAGAACGGGGGAAAACCGGTCAGGCCCAAATGGCGACCGGTTCGGTCAAATTCGCGCGGACTATAGCGGCCATTGCCCCAATTGCAACGCTGCCAGACCGCCCTTTTAGCCACCTTGCGGCGCGCGCTCAGGCCCGATAAGGCTGCATTCTCAGGAACTTCGGACATGCCCCAAAAACCAAGCAAAAGCCCGGCCGGCAAAGGCCCCCGTACCCCTGCCACGAAGCCAGCCCGCGTCGCGGCAAAACGTCCCAAGGCAGCCCTCAGGGCAGCTCCCAAGACCATTTCCAAGGCGACTTCCAAGGCGAACCAAAACGTCTCCCAGGAGCGCATCGTTCGCGCGCTCGAGACGATTGCGGCGCACCTCTCCGCTCAAGGCAAGCCCGCCGCCGAACGCGAATCGTTCAAGCAGGCGGATGCTTTCGTCTGGCACCCGGACGGCCGCCTTGCGGCGGTGCCGCGCGTCAGCCGCGTCGAACTGTTCCTGCTCAAAGGCGTCGACCGGATGCGCGACATCCTGATGGAGAACACCGAGCGCTTCGCCAACGGATTGCCCGCCAACAACGCGCTGCTCTGGGGCGCGCGCGGCATGGGCAAGTCGTCGCTGGTGAAAGCCGCGCATGCCAGCATCAACGCGGAGCGCAAACCAGCCGACAGACTGAAGCTGATCGAGATTCATCGCGAGGACATCGAGAGCCTGCCCGCTCTCATGGAGCAGCTTCGCGCCTCGTCCTTCCGTTTCATCGTGTTCTGCGACGACCTCTCCTTCGACGGGAATGATGCGTCATACAAATCGCTCAAGGCGGTGCTCGAAGGTGGCATCGAGGGTCGGCCGGAGAACGTCATCCTCTACGCCACCTCCAACCGCCGCCATCTGCTGGCGCGCGAGATGATCGAGAACGAGCGCTCGACCGCGATCAATCCCGGCGAAGCCGTCGAGGAGAAGGTCTCGCTGTCGGATCGCTTTGGTCTCTGGCTCGGCTTCCACCGCTGCAGCCAGGACGAATATCTCGCCATGGTGCGGGGCTATTGCAGCCATTTCGGCGTCAAGGTCGACGACGACGCGCTGGAGCGCGAGGCCCTTGAATGGTCGACGACGCGCGGCTCGCGCTCGGGCCGCGTCGCCTGGCAGTTCGTGCAGGAGCTTGCGGGACGGCTCGGCGTAAAGTTGGCGGCGACGTAGCGAGCTGCCGCCACTCCCTCACCTGTCATTCCCCGCGCAGGCGGGGAATTCAGCATTCCAGAGACGGTTTTGATCGATCGAGACGCTGCGGCGTACTGGATCGCCCGGTCGAGCCGGGTGACGACACAGCATTTGTGGCGATGGCGTGCCCTACTCCGAGCTCACGCGCCGTTCAGGAATTGAAGCGGGTCAACCGGGCTCGATCCCTTACGGATCTCGAAGTGGAGCTGCGGCGACGCCACCTCCCCGGATTGACCCGACTTGGCAATGACCTGGCCGCGCTTGATGGTATCGCCGCGCTTCACCATCAGCTCACTCGCATGGGCATATGCGGTGACGTAGCCGTTGGAGTGCCGAACCAGGACGAGATTGCCATAACCTTTCAGCTCATTGCCGGAATAGGCAACGACACCGTCTTCAGCCGCCTTGACCGGCGTACCCTCGGGCACCGCGAGATTGATGCCGTCGTTGGACTTGCCGTTGGTCTTGGCGCCGTAGCTCGTGACCACCTTGCCGCGCACCGGCCAGCGGAAAGTCGGCAGCGCACTGGTGGTCTCCGCAGCTTTCGCCGGAGCTTCCGCGGTTTTCTCTTCGACATTTGCCGTGGCCTGGGCGAGGCGCGCGCTCTGCACCGGCGCGGCGACGGCCGCCATCTTGGTGGCGGGCGCAGGTGCGGCCGCAACGGGCTGCAGCGTCCCCGCGACGGGAACGGCTCCGACCGGGGCCGCGGCGAGCGGTGCCGCGACAGCGGCGGTCTTGGCGCCGGGCACGGCCAGCTTGGCGCCGAGCTTGAGTTTTGCAGAGGGATCGAGGCCGTTGGCGCGGGCCAATTCGGCCGCCGAGATATGGTTCTTGCGGGCAATGCTGGCGAGCGTGTCGCCGTGGTTCACGAAGTGCGTGCTCGACGGCGCGGCAACAGCCACAACCGGCCTCGTAGCAGGCGCCAGCGCGGGGGCAGCGGCAACGGGAGCCATGAGCGGCGCGGGCGCAGCGGCCGTAGCCTGGTGCGGAATGATCAATTGCTGACCGGGCGAGAGCGCGCGCGGCCCCTTGTAGCCGTTGGCGGCGAGAATCGCCTGCGGCGTGACGCGGTAGCGTTTGGCAAGCAGGTCGAGCGTATCGCTGGTGCCGACGATGATCTTGGTTCCACCGACCGGCTGGGCGGCTGCAACCGAGCGCGGCGGCACGGTGGCCGTGGTCTCCAGATGCGGCTGCGCCGGGGGTGCGTAGGAGCCAACACCGCGGCCGCCTCCGGACACGCCGCCTGCTGCAACGGGGTAGGATTGCGGCGCGGACACCGCCGGCGGCAAAGGCTGCGACTGATAATAGCCGGACTGCGTCTGCGGCCGCGAATATTGCGGCAGCTCACGCTGCGGCGGCGGTGCCTGCTGCACCGAACCGGTCGATTCCTGCGCAAAGGGATTGGAGAAGTTCGACTGGGACATGCGCGACGACATGTCGGCGCTGCACCCTGCGAAGCTGAAGGAGATCAGCGCCAGCACCGCGACCTGCGGCACACGGCGCGAGTAAAGCAACTCGGCGGCAACGGACATGGTTACTCACTCGTACGCAACAGAACTGGTGTTTTAAGTAAACACGCGCCGAGTAAATAACGGCTTAACCCTCCCAATAAGATGTTGGCAGCACAGCCAATCCGGAATTCTACAGCTCCCGCGCCACACCGGGCAGCGCCGGCACGAACCGGACCTCGACGAGTTCCTTGCGCGCGATCCCGGCTTCGGTCCGGCTCAGGCGGATCAGCGTTTGCACCCCCTGATGCGGGCCGACGGGCGCGATCAGGATGCCGCCCACCTCCAGCCGCTCGACCAGGTTGTCCGGGAGCTGCTCCATCGCGGCCGTGACGATGATGCGGTCGAACGGGCCGATATTGGCGGGCAGATTGAGTCCGTCGCCCAGCATCACCTCGACGTTGTGATAGTTGAGCTTTTCAAGCCTGAGACGTGCGGCATCCGCAAGCTTGCGGTAACGCTCGACCGTCAGCACCTGACCGGCGAGCCGCGACAACACCGCCGCTTGGTAGCCCGAGCCGGCGCCGATCTCGAGCACGCGGTGCTTCTTCTGAAGCTGGAGCTGCTCGGTCATGTAGGCGACGACGAAGGGCTGGCTGATGGTCTGCCCGCAGGCGATCGGCAGCGCGCTGTCGCGATAGGCGCCGTCGCGATCGGCGTCGTCGACGAATTGGTCGCGCGGCACCTCCTCCATGGTCCGCAGGACCGCCTGGTCGCTGATGCCCCGACGCCTCAGCGTGAGCTGAAACATCATCTTTTCCGGCGGGTGCTGATGGGAGGTCATAGCCTGCTTGTGCTGTCTTTTGGGGTCCGGGACGCCAACCCTGGGGCGGGGGATTCCTGTTCCGGCTCAGGGAACCCATGATAGGCTTCGGATGGCGTAGTTGACCATAAATTGGCTTGCAACGGGCGAGCCTCGACGGCCATTTTGATGCATCCGTTCGTCGAAACGCGCATTGCGTCGATTCATGTTATCTGCGAACGTTTTTGGCAATGGGCAAGGACTCGACCATGACCTCGACGGGGCTTACCGGCCGCTCTGTATTCCTCGTCGAAGACGAGGTGATGATCAGGATGATGGTCGCGGACATGCTCGAAGAGCTTGGCTACAAGATCGCAGCCGAGGCTGGCGACATCACCGAAGCCATGCGGCTCGCCCAGGCAACCGAGTTCGACATCGCCATTCTCGACGTCAACGTCAACGGCAAGGTCATCTCGCCGGTCGCCGATGTCATCAAGGCGAAGGGCTGCCCGTTCATCTTCGCCACCGGATACGGCTCCTCCGGCCTGCCCGAGCAGTACCGCGATCGGCCGGCGCTTCAGAAGCCATTTCAGCTCGACGCCCTCGGCAAGACCATCGAAGCCGCGCTTCGCGGCGGCTAGACTAGGCCCCGTTCCAGGTCGGACTTACTTCAGCGTCGCACTCAGCGCGTCGGAAAACGCCTCGTTGGTCCGGTCGAGCCTGAGCGGCGTGACGGAGACGTAGCGTTCGCGCAGCGCCGCGAGATCGGTGCCGTCGGCCGGCGTATCCATCATCGCGGTGCGCTCGAATCCGATCCAGAAATAGGGATTGCCACGACCGTCCCTGCGCTCGTCGATCTTGAGAAAGCCGAGATTGCGCTTGCCCTGCCGCGTCACGCGAATGCCGAGCACATCCTCCGGCGCGAGGGCCGGGAAGTTGACGTTGATGACGGTGTCCTTCGGGATGCCGGCGGCGATCACCTTGCGCAGGATGTCGGGCCCGAATTTACGCGCAGTGTCCCACAGCGGCCGGTCGCGGGTCTCGACGCTGAATTCCTGTGACAGGGCGAACGATGGCAGCCCCAGGATAGTACCCTCCAGCGCGCCGGCGATGGTGCCGGAATAGACCACGTCCTCGGCGACGTTGCGGCCCTTGTTGACGCCGGACAGCACGACATCGGGCAGCTTGGCGCCGAGGATGTGGCGCGCGCCCATGATGACGCAGTCGGTCGGCGTGCCGCGCACCGCGAAATGCCGCGGGCCGACCTCGCGCAGGCGCAGCGGATCGTTCAGCGACAACGAATGCGACACGCCGGACTGGTCGAGCTCAGGCGCGACAACCCAGACGTCATCGGACAATGCGCGCGCGATCTCCTCCAGAACCTTGAGGCCGGGGGCGTGGATGCCGTCGTCATTGGTGCAGAGAATGCGCATGGGAAAAGTCGATTCCTGAAGCGGGTCTGAGCCGTCTTATCCGGCCGGGGCCGATCAGGCAAACCGGCCGACTGGGGCCGGCACCCGGTTGCCGGCGTGGCCGGCTATCGGCGAACGCGCCATTGCGGCAGAAAGCGCGCCAGCCGGCCCTCCGCATGCAATTTCATCGCCGGCACGACCGGGGTCACGATCGGCCCCTCGATGACGCCGAGCGCCTCCAGCTGTGCGACGAACGGGTCCGCCACCGGCGCCTGCGGGAAGCGTTCGCGTGCCAGCGTCAGTGCCTGGTCGAAATCCGCGGCATTCACACCGGGTTTGGCTCGCCGGCTCTGGACGAGATGATCGTCCCAGAGCCGCGTGACCGCGATGTCGAGCACGCCACGCAGCCGCTGATCGACAGCCTGGATGCCGGCACCCGTCACCGCCCATTGTCTGCCGACCCAGAAGATGTCGCGGTGCAAGGCCATGAACGATGGGTTCGCGTTGTCGGGTGGCCAGCAGGATAACCGGCCGCCCGATCTTCGCAACCAAACGTTTCTCCATTTCAGATGGGCGGCACGCCTAGTCGCGTGCGACCACCTTCAGCCCGCCCATATAGGGCTGGAGCACGCTGGGGACCGCAATCGAGCCGTCCTCCTGCTGATAGGTCTCCATCACGGCGATCAGCGCGCGACCGAGCGCGGTGCCGGAGCCGTTGAGCGTGTGCACGAACCGCGGCTTGCCATCGGGGCCGCGCGAGCGCGCGTCCATCCGGCGGGCCTGGAAATCGCCGCACACCGAGCAGCTCGAGATCTCGCGGAATGCCCCGCCGTCGCCCTGGCCCGGCATCCAGACCTCGATGTCATAGGTTTTTTGCGACGAGAAACCCATATCCCCGGTGCACAGCGTCATCACGCGGTAATGCAGCTCGAGCCGCCGCAGCACTTCCTCAGCACAGGCGAGCATGCGCTCGTGCTCGTCCTTGCTCGTCTCCGGCGTCGTGATCGAGACGAGTTCGACCTTGGTGAATTGGTGCTGCCGGATCATGCCGCGGGTGTCGCGCCCAGCGGCGCCCGCCTCGGCGCGAAAGCACGGCGTCAGCGCGGTCAGGCGCATCGGCAGCTGCTTTTCGTCGAGAATGGATTCGCGGACGAGGTTGGTGAGGGCAACCTCGGCGGTCGGGATGAGGCCGAGGCGCTCGGTCATCAGCCGCTCCGGGTCCGGCGCGGCCAGGAGCTCACCCCTGATCGCCCAGAACTGATCGTCCTCGAATTTCGGCAACTGCCCGGTGCCGAACATCACCTCGTTGCGCACCAGCAGCGGCGGGTTTATCTCGGTGTAGCCGTGCTCGTTGGTATGCAGGTCGAGCATGAACTGGCCGAGCGCGCGCTCCAGTCTCGCCAACCCTTTCTTGAGCACGACGAAGCGCGCACCCGAGAGTTTTGCCGCTGCCTCGAAATCCATGTAGCCGAGAGCGGTCCCGAGATCGTCGTGCAGCTTCGGCGCGAAGCCGTAATTGCGCTTGTTGCCGAACACATGGTGCTGAACGTTGCCGTGCTCGTCGACGCCATCGGGCACTTCGTCTAACGGGATGTTCGGAATCGCGGACAGCTCTTTCGTCAGCTCCTCGTCGGCAGCCTTCGCGGTCGCCTCGAGCTCCGGCATCGTGGTCTTGAGCTCGGTAACTTCCGCCATCAGCTTCGCCGCGCGCGCCTCGTCCTTCGCCTTCTTGGCATCGCCGATTTCCTTGGAGGCCGCATTGCGCCGCGCCTGCGCCTGCTCGGAAGCCAGGATCGCCGCACGCCGGGTCTCGTCGATCGCAAGCAGCGAAGCCGACAAGGGCTTCAGGCCGCGTCGTGCGAGGCCGGCGTCGAAGGCTTGCGGGTTGTCGCGGATCGATTTGATGTCGTGCATGGCCGAGGTCCTGGGGCAGCGCGTAAACATACAACGGCGAACGTTGTCAGTTTACATCAGCGCGTCTCCTAGCACGGCTGTCATCATCCGCGAAGGCGGATGATCCAGTATTCCAGAGACGTCAGTGATTCCCCCGAGAGGCCGCGGCGTACTGGATTCCCCGCTCCAATGCGCAATTGCGCACAAGGCGGGGAATGACAGCGGAGGTCGAAGCGCCCTACTCCGCCGGATTGGCCGGCGTCGACACGTCCGTGCCTGTGGTAACCTTTGACGCCGCCGCCTTCTTCTCCACAATTCCCACCGCGATGATCGAGCCCTCGTAAAGCGCGAGCAAGGGGATCGCGAGCGAGCACTGGCTGAGCACGTCGGGCGGGGTCAGAACGGCAGCGATGACGAAGGCGACGACGATGAAATAGCGGCGCTTCTCGCGCAGCATTTTTGACGTGACGATGCCGATGCGCCCGAGCAGCGTCAGGATCACCGGAAGCTGGAAGGCGATGCCGAAGGCGAAGATCAGCGACATCATCAGCGACAGATATTCGCCGACCTTGGGCAGCAGCTGGATCTGCGCGGTCTCGTCACTGCCGGCCTGCTGCATGCCGAGCGAGAAGCGGACCAGCATCGGCAGCACGACGAAATAAACCAGTGCTGCGCCCAGCACGAAGAAGAACGGGGTCGCGACCAGATACGGCAGGAACGCCTGCTTCTCATGTTTGTAGAGACCCGGAGCGACGAACTTGTAGATCTGCGTCGCGACGATCGGGAACGAGATGAAGCCGGCGCCGAACAGCGCGAGCTTGAGCTGGGTGATGAAATATTCCAGCAACGCGGTGTAGATGAATTTCGAGTTCTCGGGACCCGCGACCCACACGAACGGCCAGACCAGCACGTTGTAGATCTGCTTGGCGAAGAAGAAGCAGAAGATGAAGGCAATGCCGAAGCCAAGGAGCGCCTTGATCAGCCGCGAACGCAGCTCGATCAAATGGTCCATCAGGGGAGCTTTGCTGGCCTCGATATCGGCGGCGCTCATGACGCTTTGGCGTCCTTGATCGCCTCGGCCGGCGCAGTGTCCTGGACGACCGAATCTTGCGTGACCGAACCTTGAGCGACCTGCGCCTGCTCGACCTCACGGGTGATGGCGAGCGGCTCGTTCACGGCCGCATGTGCCTCAGCTTCCACGAAGGTCTCGGGCGTCGGTGCTTCCGGCGTGGTGGGCGTCATCAGCGCGTCGCTTGAAGTCGCAAGCGCTTCGCTTGAAGTCGCCGGCGGTTCGACAGCGGCGGAGGTCTCGGCCGGCTTGTCCAGCGCATCGACGCGGAGCGCGTCGCTGACGTCCTTCTGGAGCGAGGTCATCAGATTGTTGCCGGCGAAGCCGGAAGCCGCTTCCTTGACCTCATCGAAGCTCTTCTTGAGGTCGGCCATTTCGGCCTCGCGCATCGCTTCCTGGAACTGGCCCTGGAATTCGGCGGCCATCTTGCGCGCCTTGCCCATCCACTGCCCGACCATGCGCAGCACGCCCGGCAGCTCTTTCGGGCCGATGGCGATCAGGGCCACGACCCCGATCAGGACCAGTTCACTCCACCCGATGTCGAACATGAGGTCTTCCGTTCACGCCAGCCGCAGCCGGCCCAATCCCTCGCGCGCAGGATCGGGGCCGCTACCCGCGTCTCGCGTGCTCTCTGGCTTAGACGGCCTTGCTGCCGACGTCGGACCGTGCCGCGGTCGGCGCGGCATTGTTGTGCTCGATGGACTTGGCCGGCTCGGGCTTGTCGGCGACCTTGTCGTCGTCCTGCATGCCCTTCTTGAACGCCTTGATGCCCTGCGCCACGTCGCCCATCAGATCCGAAATCTTGCCGCGACCGAACAGCAGCAGGACCACTGCGATCACCAGGACCCAGTGCCAAATGCTGAGTGAACCCATCCTGCAACCCTCCAAACGCGCATGGCCGGGACCGGCCGATCTTCACCGAAACCTAGGCTTGGCAGGTGTCAAAAACAAGGACCAAGGCAGCGCCAATTCGCTGTTGGCGCTACGTAATTTTGCTAGTGTTAACTGGTCGCAGGGGGCCACCAAAAGGCCCGGACGTCAGTCCTCGCTGCCGCCCTCGCCACTCTCATGGCCGCCTTCCGGCGGCGTCTCGGGCTCGACAGCAGGCGCCAGCGCGAGATCAAGGTCCTCGCCCGGCTCCAGCGGATCCTCGTCCTCACGCAAAGTCGGGTCATCCGACGGCGTCGGCACGCTGAATCCGGTCGGCAGGCGCGAATCCAGCAGGCCCGTGCCCTTCAGCTCCTCCAGACCCGGCAGATCGCCGAGCTGTTCCAGCGTGAACTGCGACAGGAAGTCCTCGGTGGTTCCGAAGGTCAAGGGACGGCCCGGCGTCTTGCGACGCCCCCGCGGCTTGATCCAGCCGGTTTCCAGCAGCACGTCCAGCGTGCCCTTCGAAGTGACGACGCCACGGATCTCCTCGATCTCGGCGCGCGTCACCGGCTGGTGATAGGCGATGATCGCCAGCACTTCGATCGCGGCGCGCGACAGTCGGCGGGTCTCGGTGCTCTCGCGGGTCATCAGCCAGGCGAGATCACCCGCGGTGCGGAAGGTCCATTTGTTGGCAACCCGCACGAGATTCACGCCGCGCAGGGAATAGTCGGCCTGCAACTGCTCGAGCGCGACCTTCACGTCCACGCCCTCGGGCATGCGCTTGGCCAGCGTCGCGGTATCCAGCGGTTCATTCGAAGCGAACAGCAGCGCTTCCAGCAGCCGCAATTCTTCGGGACGTGCCTGGGACTCGTTCTCCATCGGCTCGGCCTCTTCTACCCGCACTTCAGCCAGGCTTGCCATGGCAGATTCTCCTTGTTGCACTTAAGCGACCGGCGCATCGGGCGCAGGAGCTGCGTCCATGACCGGCTTGGGGCGCCCCTTCCGGAAATAGATGGGCGCAAACGCCTCTTTCTGATTCAGCTCGAGCTGACCTTCGCGCACCAGCTCGAGCGCAGCCGCGAAACTCGAGGCGAGCACCGTCGCGCGCTGCGTCGGATCGGCGACGTGCTGCAGCAGAAAATCGTCGAGAACGCCCCAATCGTCCTGCTCGCTGATGCTGCCGACCAGCCGCTCCAGCGTGGCGCGCGCCTCGGCGAGCGACCACACCGTGCGCTTGGCCAGATGCACGCTCGCCAGCACGCGCGACTGGCGCTGCGCGGCATAGGCGGTGAGCAGGTCATAGAGCGTTGCGGTGTATTTCGGATGCTTGATCTCGGCGATCTGCTCGGGCTCTCCGCGCGGGAAGATGTCGCGCAGCAATTGCTGCCTATTCATCAGCCGGTTGGCGGCTTCACGAATAGCCTCCAGCCGACGCAGGCGGTTGGCGAGCGCCGTCGCCATCTGCTCGGCGCTCGGGCCTTCCGCGCTCGGCGGCTCCGGCAGCAGCAGGCGCGATTTCAGGAAGGCGAGCCAGGCCGCCATCACGAGATAGTCGGCGGCAAGCTCGAGGCGGATCTTTCGCGCGGCTTCGATGAAGTGGAGATACTGGTCGGCCAGCGCCAAGATCGAAATCTTGGCGAGATCGACCTTCTGCTGCCGCGCCAGCGCGAGCAGCAGGTCGAGCGGACCTTCATAACCCTCGACGTCCACCACCAACGCCGGCTCACCCTCGGCGAGCTCTGCGGGCCGCCCGGTTTCAAACGATAGGATTTCTGCGGTCATGCCGATGCCGTGTTTGCCCGTGCGATCAATGCGTCCAGTTCGGCGCGTGCGGCCGCGCGATCGAACGGCTGCGGTCCCTTGCGCGCCGCGAGCGCGGCATTCGCCCGCTCCAGCGCCCTGCCCGCCAGTTCGGGTGTCTGGCCGGCGACCTCACGCATTTCCTCGATGTTGCCGTTGCAATGCAGGGCCATGTCGCAACCGGCCGCAAAAATCGCGCGGGTCCGCTCGGCGATATTGCCCGACAGCGCATTCATCGACACGTCATCACTCATTAACAAACCCTGGAACCCGATTGTGCCGCGAATCACCTCAGCGATCATTGTCGCAGATGTCGTCGCCGGATGGGCGGGGTCGACCGCGCTAAACACAACATGTGCAGTCATGGCCATCGGCAAATCCGCCAAAGGCTTGAACGCCGCGAAGTCGGTGCGATCCAGCTCGTCTCGCGGCGTGTCGACATTCGGCAGATTGAAATGCGTATCGGCCGTAGCTCGGCCATGGCCGGGGATGTGCTTGAGGACCGGCAACACGCCCCCCTGTTCCAGGCCGTCGGTGACCGCGCGGGCGATCGCGGCGACCTTTCCCGGTTCGGTGCCGTAAGCCCTGTTCCCGATGACGGCGTTGGCGCCAGCCACCGGCACGTCGGCCAGCGGCAAGCAATCCACGGTAATGCCGAGATCTGCGAGATCGGCCGCGATCAGCCGGGCGCTGAGGCGCGCCGCGGTCAGCCCGAGCGCCGAATCAGTATCGTAGAGATCCGCGAAAATAGCGCCCGGCGGATAGAGCGGCCAATGCGGCGGGCCCAGCCGCTGCACCCGGCCGCCCTCCTGGTCGATCAGGACAGGGGCATCAGGAGAGCCCGCGACCGCCCGCAATTCCGCAACGAGTGCAGCAACTTGAGCCGGCGTCTCGACGTTGCGCTTGAAGAGGATGAAACCCCATGGGCGTTCGCTGCGGATAAACTCCCGCTCGGCGGCGGTTAGTTCCGTTCCGGAAACGCCGGTAATGAAGGCCCGCGTGCTCATACGGCCGATTAACCCCGACCCGCGAGAGGGTCAAGGAAACGGCCGTTAATTCCTCTGGACGAAGCAGGCAGACAGGCCCGCGGATTTCAGACTGTTGCAGGCCTGGTTGGCCTCTTCGAGCGAGCCGTAGGGCCCAGCGAAGGCGCGGTAGACGATTCCCTTACCCTTGTCGGTCAGGTCGACCCGCTTGACCACCGGTGCGCGAGAGCCGAGCACGCTGCCGTACTTGCCCTGAAGCACCCGGTAGGAGGCGTGAGCGCTATCCTCGGTCTGCTGCGAGGAGACCTGCACGACGTAGCCGCCGCCACCGCTGCTCGCGGGCGCAATTTGCGTCGGATTGGTCGCAGCCATCCGCTGCGGCGGCTCCGCAGCCGGCGCCGATTGCGGCGCCAGCGAGAGCGGCTGATTGGCACTGGCATTGGCCGAGGTCGGCGGCGTGCGCGGCGCAGCGGGTGCCGCAACGGGCTTCGGTGGAGCTGCCGGCTTCGCGACGGCGGCGGCTTGCGACGCCGTGGCGTCGGTCTGATCGCCCTTCACGGCCACGGTCCTGATCGCGCGCGGCGAATTGTTCGGCAGCGTGCCGTTGCTCGGATTCGGTCCCGCACTCGACAACGGAATGCTGGACGGCGACACGCTTGCGACCGGCGGCGGGTTCGCGTTCTGGTTCAGCGGCGGGAACACCACGCGGGGACCTCCCGCCTTGGCGTTGACGTCGACAGGCGCCTCCTCGCGCGGCACGATCTTCTCGGTACCATCACCAGTGACCATGCGGTCCGGCACCTTGGCCGAGGAGTCCGACGGCGCCGGAACGATTTTGGTCGGCGTGTTGTCGGCCTTGATGATCGGCGGCTCGCCGCTGCGGGGCGAGCCCACATAGGTCTTGTAGGCGAACGCAGCGCCGGTCCCGACCACGGCAAGAGCCAGGATCGCCGCCACGGTCATCATGCCGCCGCGCTGCTTCTTCGGCTCGTCGAGATCGGCCTCGGGATAGTCGCTCTGGAACGCGTAAGGATCGTCGGGATAGGCGGGATCGCGCTGGTAGTCCTGCTCGCCCGCCTCCAGCCGTCCGTAGAGCGCGTCGTCGTAGCGCGCCGGATCGGGCTGCTGATAGGCTTGCTCTTGGTAAGCCTGATCGTGCTGCTGGTAGGCCTGATCCTGATAGGCAGGAGCTTGATAAGCAGGAGCTTGATAGGCCTGATCCGGATAGGCCTGCGGCTGACGAAAGTCAGGTTCGGGCTCGGGCGCAGTCGGCTGGGCTGAATACCGATGCAGGGGATGAACCGGGTTTACGGACGCGGGATAGGCAGGCTCAGCTGGCGCCGTCTGCGGCTGCACATTGGCGCGCCGCATCCATGAGGGTGGCCCGGGCGGCGGCGGTGGGGCCTGCTCAGCATAGTCCTGCTGGTCATCGTCGTGGCGATAGTCGTCCTGGCGATAGCCGTCGTCCTGATAGCTCTGGGCAGGCGCAGGTGCTGCAGGCGGGTGCACGCCCGGCCGCCCTTGCGCTGCGAACGGATCGGTCTGCCCGATCAAGCGGGCAAGTTCGGCCAAGGGATCGCCGCCCCCATGCTGATCGCCACCGCGACCATAGTCATCGGAAGGAAACGGTCTGTCCTGATATCGTTCGGCCATCGTGATGATGCGTCCCTTCGGGAAAGCCGCGCGCCCCTCGACCAAGGCACGGCTTTCGACCCACAAGGCTTTCAACCAAGTCTAAGCGATCCGGCTTCTGCCGGTTACCCCCACAAATTCCCCTTAAGTAGTTCGCCCCAAACTACCGCATCTCGTCCGGAGCATGGACGCCGAGGATGGCGAGGCCCGATGCCAGGACAGAGACGACGCCCTGGACCATGGCCAGCCGCGCCTTCGTTAGATCTGCATCATTATTGATAATGAAGCGTAAATAGGGCAAATCGCGCCCCTTCGTCCAAAGTGCGTGAAATTCGCTCGCTAAGTCATAGAGATAGAAGGCAATTCGGTGCGGCTCGTGGGCGCTTGCTGCCGCTTCGAGCATGCGCGGAAAAATTGCGAGCCGCTTAAGAAGCTCGAGCTCAGCCGGGTCCGACAGCCGTTCCACCGCCGACTCACCGAGCCAAGCGATGCGCTTTTCCGTTTCCTCCGGGAGTTCCGGGAACACCTCGGCCCGGGCGTTGCGGAAGATCGAATGGCCGCGGGCGTGGCCATACTGCACGTAGAACACCGGGTTGTCGCGCGACTGTTCCATGACCTTGGCGAGGTCGAAGTCGAGCACCGCGTCGTTCTTGCGGTAGAGCATCATGAAGCGGACGGCGTCCTGGCCGACTTCATCCACCACCTCACGCAAGGTGACGAAGTCCCCGCTCCGCTTGGACATTTTCACCGGCTCGCCGTTACGCAGCAACTTCACGAGCTGGACGATCTTGACGTCGAGCGCCCCCTTGCCGGAGGTCGTCGCCTTCACCGCCGCCTGCATGCGCTTGATATAGCCGCCATGGTCGGCGCCCCAGACGTCGATCATCTCCGCAAAACCACGGTCGAACTTGTTCTTGTGGTAGGCGATGTCGGCGGCGAAGTAGGTGTAGGAATTATCCGACTTGATCAGCGGGCGATCGACGTCGTCGCCATAGGCGGTCGCCTTGAACAGCAACTGCTCGCGGTCTTCCCAATCCTCGGCCGGGGCCCCCTTTGGCGGCGGCAGACGGCCCTGGTAGATGTCGCCCTTGGCACGCAGGAAATCGATGGTCTCGGCGACCTTGTTGTTGCCGGCGTCCAGCAGCGAGCGCTCGGAGAAGAACACGTCGTGGCGGATGTTGAGCGCGGCAAGATCGTCCTTGATCTCGTCCATCATCATCGCGATCGCCTTGGCGCGTACCGCCGGCAGCCACGCGCCCTCGCTCATGGCGAGGAGCTTGTCGCCGTGCTCTTTGGCCAGCGCCTGCCCGACGGGCTTCAGATAGTCGCCGGGGTAAAGGCCTTCCGGAATCGCGCCGATGTCTTCGCCCAGCGCTTCGCGATATCTGAGGAACGCGGAGCGTGCGAGCACGTCGACCTGGGCACCGGCGTCGTTGATATAATATTCGCGGGTGACGTCACGGCCACCAAACTCGAGCAGGCTTGCCAGCGCGTCGCCGAACACGGCGCCGCGGCAATGGCCGACATGCATCGGTCCGGTCGGGTTGGCGGAGACATATTCGACGTTGACCTTGGAGCCGCCGCGGGCGCGGCCGTAATCGGCGCCCTCGCGCAGCACGGTCCGCAGTGCCTCGGCCCATGCGGCCGGCTTCAGCGTCAGGTTGATGAAGCCGGGACCGGCGACGTCGACCTTCGTGATCAGCGGGTCCGCGCGCAGCCGTTCGGCGATCTGCTCGGCGAGGTCGCGCGGCTTTGCCTTTGCCTCTTTCGCAAGCACCATGGCCGCGTTGGTCGCCATGTCGCCATGGGAGGCATCGCGCGGCGGCTCGACCACCACGCGCGAGACATCGATGCCCTCGGGCCAGTTGGATTCCGCCGCGAGCGCGCGGCAGACGACGTGCACGCGCGCGAGCACGTCGGCGAACAGGTGCAGTGCTGAGGATGTGTCGGGCATGGGCGCCGCCTAACGCAAATCCGGGGTCGAGTCAAAGAGCCGCTGGTGCTCGGTCAGGGCGAAACGGTCGGTCATTCCGGCAATGAAATTGCCGATCCGGCGGGCCCGGTCGCCGTCATTGTCCACGTCCGCCCCGACCAGCCATTCCGGCGGCAGCTCGCCGGGCGATGTGAGGTATTTTGCGAACAGGTCGAACAGGATCTGTTCCGCCTCGCTCATCACCCGCATGACCCGCTTGTGGCGGTACATGTGTTGATAGAGAAAGCGCTTGATGGCGGCCTCCTCCTCGGCGACCGCGGCGGGGAACGCGATCAATGCCCGGCTCTGCTGGCGCACGTCCTGAGCGGATTGCGGTTTCACGGCGGCAAGGTTTGTCTGCGCCTCGGCGAACACGGCACCGATCAAGTGTGAGATCAGCTCGCGCACCAGTTCGGCGCCGCGCCTGACGTCTTCGAGATCGGGGTAGTGCGCAGAAGTTTCGGCGATGATCTCCGCGGTCAGCGGCATCACCTTGAGGTCGTCGAGGTGAAACAGGCCGGCGCGCAGGCCGTCGTCGATGTCGTGGGCATCATAGGCGATGTCGTCGGCGATCGCGGCGACCTGTGCCTCCAGCGAGGCGAAACTCCACAATTCGAGATCGTAGGTCTTGATGTAGTCGGCGATGCCGACGGGAATGCCGTGCTCGCGATAACGCCCAACCGGCTCACCGCTGCGATCGGTCAGCGGGCCGTTGTGCTTGACGATGCCCTCCAGCGATTCCCAGGTCAGGTTGAGCCCGTCGAATTCGGGATAGCGGTGTTCCAGCGCTGCAACGACGCGGAGCGTCTGGGCGTTGTGGTCGAAGCCGCCAAAATCCTTCAGGCAGGCGTCCAGCGCCCGCTCGCCGGCGTGCCCGAACGGCGGATGGCCAAGATCGTGGGCGAGCGCCAGGGTTTCCGTGAGGTCCTCGTCCAGCCCGAGCTGCCGCGCCAGCGCCCGGGCGATCTGCGCCACCTCCAGCGAATGGGTCAGCCGGGTGCGGTAGTGATCGCCCTCGTGGAACACGAACACCTGGGTCTTGTACTTCAGCCGGCGGAACGCGGTGGAATGGATCACCCGGTCGCAATCCCGCCGGAACGGGCTGCGGGTCCGGCTCGGCGGTTCCGCAACCAGCCGGCCGCGACTGCGTTCGGGGTCGCAGGCATAGGGCGCGTGGGGGGCAGCCATTCCGACGGACACGGCGAATTTAGTCCCTATCCATTTGATTCTGCGTATGGTGGCACTTAACTATGCCGGACGCGGGATACCAACTGAATTGGGCAAGCGCCCCTCAGGTGACTTTGGTGTAACCGCGGGCCTATCGGAGACGAACGATGACGACTGACGTGACCATCAGTGACAAGGCCGCACGCCGGATTGGGGAGATCCTCAAGGGCGAAGGGTCTGGCGCGATGCTGCGGATCTCGGTCGAGGGCGGCGGCTGTTCCGGCTTCCAATACAAGTTCGACATTGACCGTGCCCGCACCGAAGACGATCTCGTGATCGAGCAGGACAATGCGGTGGTGCTGGTCGATTCCGCCTCGCAGCCGTTCCTGGCGGGGTCGCAGGTCGATTTCGTCGACGATCTGATCGGCGCCTCGTTCCGGGTCAACAATCCCAACGCCACGGCGTCCTGCGGCTGCGGGACCAGCTTCTCGATCTGACGTCGCCGGCTAAGCGCCGGTGATCTGCCTTTCCTCGTCCGTCCAGTCCGCTTCGACCGGCATCTGCTCGGGCTGAAGCGGTGCGTCCTCCGACACCCATTGGCCGTCCAGCGCACGCAGCAGCGACGTGACCAGCGCCGGCTTGCGCAGCGGTTTGGCGAGGAAGTCGGACATCCCCGCCTCGCGGCAGATCTTGACGTCCTCGGGGAAGGCATTGGCGGTCAGCGCGATGATCGGCAAGGCCGCGAAGCGTCCGCCCTCGGCGCGAATCGCGCGGGTCGCGGCAAGGCCGTCCATCTCGGGCATGCGCACGTCCATCAGCACGATATCGTAATCGCCTTCGGACACGGCCGCGACGGCCTCGACACCGTCGGTCACGACGCGCAACTCGACATCGAAGGCACCGAGCATCTTGCTCACGACCATGCGGTTGACGGCGTCGTCCTCGGCGACCAGCACCTTCAGCGGTCGGTCGAGGCCCGCGATGCGCGCCTTGAGATCGTCGGCTTCCTCGCGGCCTGCGTCGTGATCGGACGTTTGCATCTGGCTCCACGGCAGCACCAGCGTGAAGCGGAAGGTCGAGCCTTCGCCCGGCGTCGAAGTGACGCCGATGGTGCCGCCCATCTGCTCGATGATGCGCCGGGAGATCGCTAGGCCCAGCCCGGTGCCGCCGAAGCGGCGGCTGATCGAGGCGTCAGCCTGGGCGAAGTCGGAGAAGAGCTGGCCGAGCTTCTCGGGGGCGATGCCGATGCCGCTGTCGGTCACGCTCCATTCGACGGTGGCGAGCAGATCGCGGCGGGCCTGACAGACGGCCGTGATCGTGACTTCGCCTTCGTCGGTGAACTTTACCGCGTTGGCGGCGAGATTGAGCAGAACCTGGCGGATACGCGCGACATCGCCGCGCAGCGTCGGCGGCAGGTTGGGATCGAGCTCGACCCTGACCGCGAGCCCCTTGCTCTTGGCGCTCGCGCGCACGACGGTCGCCACTGCCTCGACCAGCGCCTGCGGCGCGAAGTCGATCACCTCGAACGCGAAGCGCCCGGCCTCGAGCTTGGAGAGGTCGAGGATGTCATTGAGGATGCGCTGGAGGTTGTCGCCGGATTCGCGGATCGACGTGACAACCTCGTGCTGCTCCGGATCGAGCTTTGTCTCCAGCAGCATGCTGGCAAGCCCGAGCACGCCGTTCATCGGCGTGCGGATCTCGTGGCTCATGACGGCGAGGAAATCCGATTTGGCGCGGCTCTCGGCCTCGGCCTTTTCCGCGCGCCAGCGCTCGGTCACGTCACGGCCAAAGCCGCGATAGCCGAGGAATTGACCGTCGCGGTCGTAGGCCGGCTTCGCAGTGAGCGACCACAGCCGCGCCTCGCCGCCTGCGACCACCTTGAGGTTCATCTCGTGCAGCGGTTCGGCGTGCTCCATCAGGCCGACGACGTTGTAGGCCGCGCTCTTGTCTTCGGGACACAGCATGTCGAGCACGTCGGCGAAATGCGCGCCCTTCAGCAGCGGCAGTGGCAGCTGTGCGACCGCGGCGAAGCGCTCGGGCACGTCGACCAGATGCCCTTCGGCGTCGGTCTGCCACAGCCAGTCGCTGGCATTCTCCTGAAAATCCTTCAGCAACAGCGAAATGATCTCGGTCTGCCGCTCGAGTTCGAGCTGGGCCTTGAGATTGCCGAGGAACAGATTGCCTTGCGAGACGATGTTGCGCGCCATGAAGAACGCGAACAGCAGCAGAAACACCGCGGTCACGAGATACGGCCCGGTGCCGCACAACAGCAGCGCCGCGACGCAGGCGATCGTCGTCGTCGCGAGATAGACGAGGCCCGCGCGCGGGAAGGTCGACAGTGTGAAGGCACCGCCGGACATCATGCCGACCATCAGGCAGGCCAGGACGAGCTGGCTGGTCGGCCCGATGCGGCTGAACAGCGCGACCGGCAGCGTGCCCCAGATTGCGGCGAGGAAAAACGCCTGCCGCAACATCTGCCGCGCGGCGCGGGGCGAGGCTTCCTGTGGCGGGCTTTGGTGGGAGCGCCGCCACGCGCGCACCGCGAGCGAGGCGGCGGTCGCGAGGGTCATGCCCCAGATCGCGAGAAAGTCGTTCCAGCCCCTGCCCCAGAACAGGACCAGCACAACCGCGACGTTGAGCATGGTGACGGCCATCGTCACCGGGATCAGCCGTATCACCGCGTCGATCTGCTTGGCGCGGATGCGGCTCAGCTCGCGCTCGCTGAGACCGGCGGTCAGGCCGTCCTCGATCTCGTAGCCGCCGAGCCAGTACAGGAACGCGCCGATCAAGCCGTCGCGGGGCTCGGTTCGCATCATGGATTTGTCCGGCCGTCCCATTCGAAAAACCTTTTCACGATCAATGGCCCGGGCCCGACTTAAGCCGGGTTAATTTTGTGGGAGATTTCGCAGCGTCCTTGACTGCCGCGTTTGCATTTTGTTCTAACCATGGCCCCTGCCCGGAGCCACCAAGATGCCCATCAGAATAGCCACCTGGAACGTGAACTCGGTCCGGCAGCGGATCGACCTGCTGCTGACCTGGCTGAAGGAGTGCCAGCCGGACATCGTCTGCCTCCAGGAGATCAAATGCGTCGACGAGGCCTTTCCGCGGCTGGAGATCGAGGCGCTCGGCTACAACGTGGTCACCCACGGGCAGAAGACGTTCAACGGTGTCGCCCTGCTCTCGAAGCTCAGGTTCGACGAGACCAAATCGGGGCTGGCCGGCGACGACGAGGACGCCCATGCCCGCTTCCTCGAAGGCGTGGTGACGCTCAAGTCCGGCGTGCTGCGCATCGCCTGCCTCTATCTGCCCAACGGCAATCCGGTCGGGACCGAGAAATATCCCTATAAGCTCAAATGGATGTCGCGGCTTCTTGAGTATTCGAAGGAGCGCCTCAAGACCGAAGAGCCGCTGATCCTCGCAGGCGACTTCAACGTCATTCCGCATGCCCGGGACGTCCATAATCCCGCCGCCTGGACCGAGGACGCCCTGTTCAAGCCCGAGACGCGGGAGAGTTTTCAGTCCCTGCTCGGCCTCGGCCTGACCGATGCGCTTCGGGCCGTCACCGACGAGCCCGGGCTCTACACGTTCTGGGATTACCAGGCCGGCGCCTGGCAGAAGAACCATGGCCTGCGGATCGACCATCTGCTGCTGTCGCCACAGGCCAGCGACCGGCTCGCCAATGTCGGCATCGACAGCTATGTGCGCAGCTGGGAGAAGCCGTCGGACCACGTGCCGGTGTGGGCGGATCTCGATCTTGAGGCGGCGTGAGGCCGCCTCAACCACTTACTCCCGGCGGCCCTGCACCCACTGCTCCAGCATCTGCAGGCACATGGCGCGATCATCGTCGGAGGCCTTTGCGAAGGCGCGGTTGTAGTTTTCCTTGATCCAGATCTCGTCGCTGCCTGCGCTGTCGCGCGCCAGCGTCAGCCACATCAGGCCGCGCGCGGCCTGCCGCGGCAGGCGGTCACCGTTGAACAGCATCTGGCCGAGCAGCGCCTGGGCCTCGTGCTGGCCCTTCTGCGCGGCAAGCCCAAGCCAGCGTGCGCCGTAGCGGAAATCCTCGCGCGAAGCGTCCGGTGTCTTCAGGTACAGGCGGGCGAGATCGTATTGCGCATCCGCATTGCCGAAATAGGACGCGGCATAGGAGAACATCTCCCGCGCCCGCTCCTGGTCCGGCTTGACCTTCGAATTCGGGATGCCGCTGAGATAATAGCGACCGAGCGCTACAAAGGCGTTGGCGACGATCTGCGCCTGCGGCGCCGACGGGCTGTCTTCCGCATGCGCGTTGGCGATCCGGGTGAAATACTCGAACGCACGCACATCGTCCTGGGCGACGCCGTCGCCATTGGCGTACATGCGGCCGAGCTTCCACTGCGCGATGGGATGACCACCCTCCGCGGCATATTGCAGGGCGCTGAGCGAGGTTTCCTGGGGCACGACTGGCGGTACATTGCGCACCTTGCCTGCTGCGCCCGGCAAGGTCGTGACCACCGGGATGGTCGCATCCTTCTGGCTGACGGGTGCGCCGTCAAAGGCGAGCGCCGGCGCGGCCAGCGCGGTAGCCCCCAACACAAACGCAACGATGGTACGCCTAGATGTCCGCATAGCACTGTTTCTCGTGCGCGCCGCCCGGATGGGTCACTGCCCCACCGACCGCTGGTCCAACCTGCTGAGCATATTTCCAGAGCGCGCCCGTCGTGTGGTTAGTCGCGCGAGCGGTCCATTTGGTCTTGCGCTGGGCAAGCTCCTGGTCGCTCAATTTTACGTTAAGGGTACCGGCGACCGCGTCGATCTCGATGATATCGCCGTCCTCGAGCAGTCCAATCGGGCCGCCGATGGCGGCTTCCGGCCCGACATGGCCGATGCAGAAGCCGCGGGTGGCGCCGGAGAAGCGGCCGTCGGTGATAAGCGCGATCTTGCCGCCCATGCCCTGGCCGGTCAGCGCCGCGGTGGTCTGGAGCATTTCCCGCATGCCGGGACCGCCCTTGGGCCCCTCGTAGCGGATCACGATGACTTCGCCTTCGCGGTAGGTGCGCTTCTGGACGGCCTCGAAAGCATCCTCCTCACGGTCGAAGCACCTGGCCGGACCGGTGAACCTGAGGTTGGACATTCCCGCGACTTTCACGATCGCACCTTCTGGCGCCAGATTGCCCTTCAGACCAACCACACCGCCGGTGACGGTGATGGGCTTGTCTGCCGGGTGCACCACGTCCTGGTGCGGATTCCACTTCACGCTTTTGAGGTTTTCGGCGATCGTTCGACCGGTGACGGTCATGCAGTCACCGTGGAGAAATCCGTTGTCGAGCAGCGTCTTCATCAGAAGCGGTATGCCACCTACTTCAAACATGTCTTTGGCGACATAACGGCCGCCCGGCTTCAAATCCGCGACGTACGGTGTCTTTTTGAAGATTTCGGCGACGTCGAACAGGTCGAACTTGATGCCGCACTCGTGCGCGATTGCCGGCAGGTGCAGTGCAGCATTGGTTGAGCCACCCGACGCGGCGACCACGGCGGCAGCATTCTCCAGCGCCTTGAGGGTGACGATGTCGCGCGGCCGGATGTTTTGGGCGATCAGCTCCATGATCTGCTCGCCCGCGGTCATGCAGAAGGCGTCGCGAATTTCATAGGGTGCCGGAGCACCGGCCGAGTACGGCAGCGCCAGGCCGATCGCCTCGGAGACCGTCGCCATCGTGTTGGCTGTGAACTGGGCGCCGCAGGCACCCGCCGAAGGGCACGCCACGCGCTCGATCTCGTCGAGGTCCTCGTCCGACATCGCACCGACCGAGTGCTTGCCGACGGCTTCGAACATGTCCTGCACGGTGACTTGCTGGCCCCGGAAATTGCCGGGCAGGATCGAGCCGCCATAGATGAAGATCGAGGGCACGTTGAGGCGGACCATCGCCATCATCATGCCCGGCAGCGACTTGTCGCAGCCGGCCAGGCCAACGAGGGCGTCATAGGCGTGGCCGCGGATCGTCAGTTCGACGGAATCGGCGATGCATTCGCGCGACGGCAGCGAGGAGCGCATGCCGTCATGGCCCATGGCGATGCCGTCGGTCACGGTGATGGTGCAGAATTCCCGCGGCGTGCCGCCGGCGGATGCGACACCCTTCTTCACCGCCTGCGCCTGGCGCATCAGGGAGATGTTGCAGGGCGCGGCCTCATTCCAGCATGAGGCGACGCCGACGAAGGGCTGGTGGATCTGGTCGGTGGTCAGACCCATGGCGTAGAGGTAGGACCGATGGGGCGCGCGCGCAGGGCCTTCCGTCACGTGACGGCTCGGCAGCCTCTGCTTGATGTTGCTCTTCGCGTCCATCGCCAACCAGTTTCCCCGGCCAACCCTTTCAGACCCGAAAAATCAGAGCCAAGATTTTAATCGACCTTTTGAATCGACCTTGGGGATTTCCCGTCGCCTTCCAGGACCACCGCTGCCGCTAAAACATTTGAGTGATTTTATTCATGTCCGGGTGTGGCCAAAAAGCGGCGTCGATGCGAACGGACAGAGATGATGGTTAAATCCGTGACAGGTGTTGCACGGACGGCACAATCGTGGCCGGCAGGACACGATTGGAGCTTACTGCGATACCCCCGGCAGGAGGACAATCCGCAACTTCAGGCTTCAAGTACGTGCCTGCGCCGCAACTTCGGCGCGACGACGAGGCGCAGCCAGGGTGAGTCGCCGCCTTCATCATCTCCCCGCGCGTGCCCTACGCGCTGCAAAGGCCTCTGCGCTACGCACCGGAGACGCAAGGGTGGCGTGTGGCGCGCACTCTCTCAAAGCGTCTTTGCGAACTGAGCGAAGCAATCCAGAATCTTCCCGCGGCGGCAGACTGGATTGCTTCGCTGCACTCGCAATGACGGAGCATGAGGCAGTAGCGCCACTCTTCCAGCTCGCATCTTGAATTGTAGACACGCCTTCGCAGCCTCGCGACGCATTTCGCCCGAGCTTTGCTTCGTCACTCCACCCTCAAAGCCAAGAGGGCGCAGGGAAGGCCGGGTGCCGGCTGG
>NZ_JBVVOT010000013.1:0-192967 GCF_055807455.1 Bradyrhizobium sp. Kon58 | reverse complement strand
AAGCACACTTACGGGCTGTCCGATGAGGGCGTTTGCGAGCGCTGGGTTCACGACCCGTATTTCCAGTTCTTCACCGGCGAAGAGTTTTTCCGGCACGCTTTCCCGCACGAACGCTCGGACCTGAGCCATTGGCGCAAGCGGCTCGGCGACAAGCTGGAGCTGCTGCTGGCCGAGAGCCTGCGGGTGGCGCACGAAGCCGGCGCCTTACGCAGCCAGGACCTCAAGCGCGTCACGGTCGACACCACGGTGCAGCCGAAGGCCATCACCTTCCCGACCGACGCCAAGCTGCTTCATGCGGCCATCCAGGGCCTCAACCGCCTGGCGAGAAGGCACAGCGTCAGGCTCCGGCAATCCTATTCTCGCGTGGCCAAGGCCGCTGCGATGATGGCGGGCCGCTACGCCCATGCCAAACAGTTCGGGCGGCAAGGCAGTTGCGTATCCTGCGCAGCCGGCTGGGCCGGATCATCCGCGACATCCGTCGCAAGATCGAGGGCCAGCCAGCCCTCGAGGAGGCATTCGCCCTTCCGCTTGGCCGAGCCAGCCAGATCCGCTCCCAGCAGCAGCGCCAGCGCGGCTGGAAGCTCTATTCCTTTCATGCCCCAGAGGTGGAGTGCATCGGCAAAGGCAAGGCCTCAGCCCCTTACGAGTTCGGCGTGAAGGCCTCCATCGTCACCAACAATCGCCGAGCTCCCGGCGGCCTGTTCGTACTGCATGCCAGCTCGCTGCCCGAAAATCCCTACGACGGTCACACCTTGCGGAACGTCATCGACCGGACCGAGACGCTCACCGGATGTCCGATCGAGCGGGCCTATGTCGACAAGGGATACCGCGGCCACGATGCTCAAAATCCACGTCGCGTCTTCATCTCCGGCCAAAAGCGCGGCGTCTTCGGCGTCATCAAGCGCGAGCTGCGCCGCCGCTCCGCCATCGAGCCCATCATCGGACATCTGAAGGCCGAAGGTCACCTCGGTCGCTGCTACCTCAAAGGCCGCGCCGGCGACGCCGCCAACGTCGTGCTCTCAGCAGTCGGACACAACTTCCGCCGTATCCTCGCCTGGCTCAGAGAACTCTTGTGCCTCTTCCCGATCCAGCTATCGCATACGCTTGCCTGTCCGCTCCCGCTCAATTCGGCTTCTTAACGGACGACTAAAGAATCGATGTGAATTGTGACCAAAGTTATTTTCTTGTGCCCTAAATGCGCAGGTGCCTTCGTAGCTGACCAAATCCGCCGGGAAGTCCGAGAGCCTGGTCACTTCAGGTGCGCATTCTGCAAAACCAACGTGCACCGGTGGCGGGACGAATATGATTTTGTGAACTGGCGCTCCGTACCGAGAAGCGATGGCTAAGAACTTCTTGGGAACTACACTTATCGCCGCTTCGGTCCTAAGCGGATCATCTCCTTCCCATCTTGGTGTGCAGATCCTCTACGCGGCTAGGCTGGAGATGAATGTCTAGAGCCTTCTCCCCGGAATGTGGGAAGAAAACGCGGTTCGGATTCGCGTGCAGACTGCGCACGTAGTACCCTTGTGCCCGAACGGCTGATTTGATTTCGTCGCTGACCTTGAGAACTCTTGCTCTTCTCTTGCGCCACTTGTGTGCAGAGTAAAGCAGGGGTACGGCAGAGCCTGTACTCAGAACGAGCAAGTCGCGCTTGCTGCTGCGATAGACATCATACATTTCGCCCCCGCGATCATATTGAAGACGCATGAAATATATTCTGGTCGGCTCGATGAAGGAACTTAGTATCTCGAATGGCAGCGCGGGTTGTAAATATGCAACGCGCGCGAGTTTTGGCTCGCTGCCTCCCAAATGAGGGCAAGCTGAGGTAAAATTGTCGATAAAGACAAGGAGTTCGTCGAAGCCGACCACGCCGTACGCCCGCTTGATCTCGAATTCATTGTCGAGAGAATCAAGACAACCACGTTGGAGCCCGAATTGGAGCAACAGGCCTAGGCTTTGTGACTCGTCTTGTGATGCAGTCGCAATCAAGGCCCCCGAGTTCAGCCGAACCGTCGCCCACACCTAAAGGGGCTCTCCAGATATGACGTTCGCGCTCGGTGATACTTCTTTTGACCGTTGGTCGGGCCGACACAGGTGATGCAATGCTGTCTGACCTGGCGTCCATGTTGCTTGCAGACCGTCCGTCGCAATGCGGCAAATTACGCAAAATGAACTTCGCCATCGATCGCGAGCCATCGAAGTGCCGGCCGCACGGACATACTCAACTCGCGCTTCCAGAGTCTTTCGAGAAGGACGCTTGATAAAGCTCCTCAATCCTCGTGACTTCATCCGGCGTTAGTTCGGAGAATTCGTTATCGCGGGCACGCTTTGAGAGTTGTCCTCCATTCTGTTGCAGGAATCCGAAGAGCTTATTGAGCGTCCGCTCCGGCATTTCGATCATGTTCTCGATGCCCGCGCGGAAGGTATCAAAGCTCCGCAAAAACTGCGTTTCCTTTGGAAGATCTTGTTCGATGGTCCTCTGCACGCATTCGTACAGAAACTCGGCGTGGGGCGTCGCGTCGAAGAAACGATAAAAATCACCGGTATCGTTCAAGACCTTGACGTTACCCTGTGGGGTCGACTCCCATTCAACACATGGAAACAATCTAGTCGAATAGCTTTCCAAAACGGTCTTGTATTCGCTGATCTTCTCGAGAATCGCGGCGGAAACCGGAAAGTGGATCCCGGCGGGATTGAATCCGCGCCGTGCCAGAACATGGTGCATCAGGTATCTGTGAATGCGTCCGTTGCCGTCCTCGAACGGGTGGATATAAACGAACCCGAAGGCGAGCACGGCGGCAGCGACGACGGGATCAAGCTCGTTTTCCGCCGCATGATCGAACGCGATCAGTCCGCGCACGAGGGAGGGGATATCTTCGTGACGCGCGCTGATATGATCCGGGATAGGTCGCTGCGTCTCGCGGTCATGCTCGCCGACGAAACCACCTTCGTTACGGAAGCCAAGTTTCACGAAGCGCTCATCGCCGATCACGATGCGCTGCAGGCGTAGAAACTCCGCCTCGTCGAGCGGTGCCCGTCCCGCTTCACCGATGACCCGGCCCCATCGCTGGATACGGTCCTGTGGCGGTCTCTCTCCTTCAATGACGTAGCTTGACCTTGAATCCTTGAGAAGAAGGAAGGCGGCGGTTCGCGCCAGCAGATCCTTCGGAACCTGGCTCACCACGACACGGGCGCGCTCCTTGAGATCCTGCGCAATAAATTCGCTCAGCGCTGCAGTCTTGAAAACAAGCGGACAAAATTCCGGCGTTCCTGGCAAATTGTTCCGGACGCGGTGTCGTGCCGAATTCTGCCCGGAGGTCGCATGTTGAAGCTCGGTATCGACGGCGTCGACGTAAGAGACTTTATCTGCCGCAGGCAGGTTGAATTGGCGGCCCAACAGCCATTCATGCAGAAACCAGATACGACGCGTATACAGACCGGTCGGCTTCTGTCTCACAAGATCCGCAATCTCATCCTCGTTCACAGTGAGGAAAAGCCGTTTCAGGATTGCAAGGTCTAGTCCTTCATTCTTGAGAGCGAAGGTGAGATGCCCCTCAAGCGTCGCGTCCGGCGCATGGCGCGGCGTGTAGATGCGCCACCCCTCCTGCTCAATGATCCGGTGCTTTGTTCCGATTGCGGAAAGCACGCGCGGGACCGGGACGGATAGGCTGTAGGCGTCAACCAGCGCAGCATAGCCAACAGGAGTTGCGATCTCCGGCAGCCGCCGGTCATGAATAACAGACACTGGTCCTGAAAACTTTGTCTGCATTGTCCCAGATCCGTGAAAAACGTTCTCGATCGTGAATTTCACTCTCAACTCGGCCTTCGAGCCGCAAAAACCTTTTACACCGTGAAAAACACTCACACAACACGGTAAATGTGAAATGTCCTCGCGAAGACGTTGGAGTTCTCCCTCGGTCCCACCCAAGGAATGCTTTTGAGAGAACCAGCAAGGCATTTAGCGGCGCGTGGCGGCCTCGTTCACTGTTCAACAGACCGGCGCGTGGCCACTCGTTGGGGGTGGAATTCTTAACAAGATGCAAGATTCTTAACGGAACACGACGCAAATTTTGGAATAAAAGAGCGGCGCGATTGCGCTCGTTCTCTTTTTGTTCTATGGTGATAAATGGCCTTCCTTACTGAGCAGGAACTCGAAAGCCTGCGCATCGATCAGAGCGTTTTTCATATTGTCGGCCCGGGAGAGGAACATTTTCAGCTACTGGCTGCGTTCGATGCCGGTCGACACGCAGCTTTTTTCCTGGGCCGCGTCCGATCGGTCAACAGCGGAAACCGATACGAGTTTCTCGCGGACGCGCCGGTGAGGGCGCAACTGGCGCGGATCAGCCGGGATAGGGCAACTTTCCAGGAGGAAAGCGAGAAACTCGCGACAGCGTTCAATGAGGCTCACGGAGGCAGCACGGCTGTCGGTGCCTTCTTGATCTTCTCGCTGTCTTGTTCAGGTGGCCGGTTATATGCACTTCTGAAATTCGAGGACGAAAAGGTTCTCAGCTACGACTACGACGTCAGCCGCGGGCGTTCGGGCAAGCCGAAGCCGACCTTCGGCGAGATTGAACGGACTTTTGTCCAGAACCGCAACGCCCTACAGAAGGCCGCGCTCATCAAGCTGGGCAAAGAGCGCGACGAAATCTGCGTTGTCGATCGTCAAAATCCGCAACGGCCTGCGGCCTATTTCGAACAGTTCTTGCTCGTGCGACGCCAGCGAACGGAAGAGGAGCTGACAAGGACAATCGTCGAGGTCACGCGCAACATTGCGCACAAGCACAAAGACATACTTCCGCAGGACACGATGAAAAATCTGGCGCAACGCCTCTACGACGCCAGCCAGTCAGGCGGTTCTGTCGACGGCGAAAGTGCTGAAAATTGGCTGAAGAGCATTTTCGGGCCGCTGCCTGATGATAGCCCCGTGCTGACCGACTTCAAAGCAAAGCTGAAGCGGGAAGGAATGGCGGGCGAATCGTTCGTGCTCCAAAAGAACGCAATTCAGGCTCCCAAGAACCGTCGCGTTGAGACGGCAAGCGGGGTCAAATTGACCTTCCCTGTCGGTTTGATGTCTTCAGTCATTTCGGTGAACCGCGACAGGGGCGAGATTATCATCAGGGACAAGATCACACTCGATGACTTCGAGATCAACACATCTGGTCGAACGCGTACGTGAGCTTGTCGCGAACGGCGCCGTGGCGGACGAACGTATTGACGCCCTCGTGTTGCGAGGCCGGCTACCGTCGGTCGATGCGCAGGTCGCCTGGCTCGGCTTCGTCGACGACGTCCCACCGCCGTTCTCGTCCTTGCAAGTCTATAATCCGGGTCTGGGTGGTGATCTCGTTGGGGCTGATATCTTTGATTCGACCCGCGAGATCGTGATCACGCTCGGAAAGCCAACTGCCGACGGCTGCGCCTTCTTTATCTTCCAGTCCGACATCCCACAATATTTGGCGCAGCGAACTGTTCTTCCGCGCCTTGCGATCGCCGACTTCAATTCCACTCAGGCATTTCGCGCACGAGGATTGGAGTTCGCTTCATGGGATTTCGCGCAAACGCCACCGCGACCCGAGCCTTTGCTTGGGTCTATCGACCCCACTCGCTATGTTCGTGACTTCGTCCCCGACCGTGAAATCGTTACCGATCTCAATCCCTGGCTATTATTGGCCGCGCCAGCGGTTTCATCGCCGGCGTATCAAGCTTGGGAAACGGTTTCTGCCCGCAGACTGTTGGGCGGTCTCGTCTCCCGCGCCTGGCTCGAGGATGGCCAGGTCTGGCTGCAAGCGGCGGCGACGCCTCCGATCTATCGCATTAGAGCCGATGATCCTGCCCTGCCCGGCGCTCGTTCTCGATTGACTGAATCCGCCAACTGGGTTTTTCTTTCGGGGACAGATGTCGAGGCACGCCACCTGCTCTTTTCCGGTGAGTTGGCTCGGGCGAGCCGTCCTCAGCAAGATCTCGCCACGACATTGGAGCAGGCGCTTGAGGCGGCCAAAGCTGCCTATGAAGCTCACGTCCAATCATCGAGCCGCGAGACTCTGAAGGCGCTCGCCGATCTCCGCAAGACCGTGATTGATGAAACTCAGAAGGTAGCGCAACGGGCGCAGGATCTTGCGGCTACGCTCTGGCGCGACCTGGCCGTCTCGGCTGCGCCTTTTATACTGAAGATCCTGGGAGATGCGGCCAAGACACCGGGTCCTCTCATCTCTTCCTTATTCTACTTTGCGGCCGCCGTATTCATCGGTCTGTCGTTCGCGTTGCAGTGGCGGATCAATGGCGCGTTCTTCCAAAGCCAAGCCTCGTCCCGACGGAGCTGGATGCAAAGTCTTTTTAGTTACATCTCCGTTCGCGAGCGGGAAGAAATCGCTGAAACGCCGATCGAACAAGCGATGAAGAACTATCGGGAGACCCGCGGCGTACTGCTTGTGGTCTATGGACTGTTGATCGGAGCTCTCGTTGCCGCCGGTGTCCACACTCTGCACGATGTAATGCCGTCACCTTCGAGCCCCGTTACAAGCGTCGCGCCCAGCCCAGTACCAGTTCCGCCGCCTCCGGCAAAGCCGCCGTAAATTTGAGTGGTTAAGATTTCTACTAGCCGCGTATCCGCGATCGAGATCCAACACGGCTTGATAATAGTCGAATGCAACTGCGATAGCGTAATCGCCCTGTCACATTTCGGCACCAAACTCCATCGAAACTCTCGAGCGCGTAGGTGAACCTCATGCCCGCAGTCGATCAGAGCGCCATTCCGGCCCAACCGATGCGGTTTCAGCACCACATGCGGTGGCTGTCGGGACGCTTGGCCGGCGCCGGAGCGATCAAGATCGTCGCGATCGGCTCGTCCACCACGGCGGGTGAAGGCGACATCGTGCCCTATCCGCAGCGTCTCGAGCGGGCGCTGCGCGCAAGCTTTCCGGGCAGGAACTTCGATATTCTCAACCGCGGCGTCGGCGGTGAAGAAGCTCCAGACGAGCTACGAAGGATTCAAGGCGACGTACTCGGCGAGAGGCCATCGGTCGTGGTCTGGCAGGTTGGTACCAACGCGGTTTGGAAGAGCCAGGATCTCGACGCCACCGCCGGCGCGATCCAGCGCGGTCTCGCGATGTTCGCAAATGAATTGATGGACGTCGTGCTCATGGATCTTCAGTACGTGCCGGCCGTGCTCACTCCGGCAATGGAGGAGCGAGCACACCGGATGGTGGCATTGATTGAGACGGCAGCCAGCCGGGCCGGCTTCCCGGTCAACGTGTTCCGCCGCTTCGCATTGATGAAGCAGTGGCATGAGGCAGAACGGATCTCCTTTGACCGGATGGTCGATCCCACCGATCCCGACCGCCTCCACCACAGTGACTGGAGCGCCCGCCGGATGGCAGAGGCGCTCGCCAACACGATCGCGATCGCCGCGACCGTGGGCTCATGAATGGAACGAAGTGTTGAACTTTTCCCCACCCGAGGATCCGTCATGGCTAAAATTACCGCCAGCGCAGTTGTGCTCTTGAGCCTCTTCTTGGCAAAGCCCGCATCCGCTTGGGGACCCGACGGACACCGCTTGGTCGGGTCCATTGCTGACCAGCTCCTGACCCCGAATGCCAAGCAGCAGGTGAAGACCTTGCTGGGCGTCGATCTACGGCAAGCCGGGCCATGGCTCGATTGCGTGAAGAGCGTGCACAGGCAAAACGATGGCAGCCTCGCCTACGTTGTGGATCCTCAATACGAACCTCCATGCACCCCCTTCGCGAACGACCGCAAGGCTATGGTCGATTACGCCGGCCGAAACTGGATCGATTGCGTCTATCCGGAAGGAGCGAGTGCGACCGCCAATCTTGGCTGTCACAATACGTACCACTTCGACGACGTGGCCGTTCAGCGCGACAAGTTCGATCGAAACGATGCGGGTACCAATGATCATGATCTGGTCGCAGCTACCAACGCCGCGATCGCCGTGCTGCTTGGCAGGCCGGCGCCGCCACCCTTCGACATCAAAGACAAGAAGGAGGCTCTGTTGATAGTCGCTCATCTGGTGGGCGACATGGCACAGCCCCTTCACGTCACTGCGCCGTACCTCGATCCCAACGGAAGCCTGGCCGATCCGGACGTCACGCACACGATTGATCCGTCGACCGAAACCGCGGGCGGCAACTGGATCCACGATAAAGCCATCACGGTCGGAAACGACGCGTTCCATCATGCCTGGGACTGGGAGACACCGCCCCGCTGGCTTTGGTGAACGTCGCAAAGGCCGTTCCGGCCGATACGGACCGCATCGAGAACTGGTCAGCAATTTGGGCCACGGACACGATCGCGGTCGCGAAACAGGCGATGTCGAATGTGACCTACACCAAGATAGGTCCCAGGAAGTGGACGATCTCCTTCTCGGATCGAGCCGCGTACCTTCAGTCGGCGGATACTATCAAGCGGCAGCAGCTTGCCAAGGCGGGAGCCCGTCTCGCCGAGATCGTGAACCACCTTTGGCCTTAGTCAGAAAGTTACTTGCGCGGGAACGATGCATCAATCTTCGTACTCGGTAGCCGCGGGCGGCTCTTTGGGCGACGATTCGGGCGCTGTTGCATATTGCTTCTTGATCCGCATCGCCAGGATAGTCGCATAAAGATCACGCGGCGAGGCCTTATCGAGATCCTGCAGATCGCGATAGTTGGCCAAGAAATCCAGGATGCTCGGCCTCAGTGGCCGTGTGTCTGCCGGCGCGCGAGTTTTGAGCTTCCGGTCAAGGTCGAGCTTGGTGAGCTCGATTGCATGCTTACGCCATTCGACTTCTCTATCTTGCCTGTCGCGCGCGCCTATGACGAACTTGGTGATCACCCCTGTAATGACGCCAACGATCACGGCGCCGGTCGCACCTACGACGGCTGTTACGGCCGTCAACGTAGTTGGCTGCAGCTTGGACAGCTCTTGAAAAAACTCTTGAAGCGCGCTCATGGAGAGGATCTCAGGCTGACATGGCTCCGCCCGCCTGACCTTCCGTTCTGCCGACAATGAATTTCCGTTCCAGGACCTTTCCGGTCGAATCCTTGGCGATCACGACCAATTCCGCGCCGCCCGCGCCCTGCGGCATCCGCATTTCTTCGTGACACGGCGGGTCGGGACAATCGCTCTCGTGCACCACCTTCCCGCTCAGCCGGACGGTAATGCGGGTCACGCCGATGCCACCCAGGATCGTGAAACGGAAATTCCTGCCTTCGACGGGCGGCTTTGCATCCAATTCCATTCGTGAAACCATTCGCTAGTGAAAGGATATCGCACCACTCACCGTCGCAGTGCCTTATTGAACGCTACTGTGGACACCATACTGCCAAGTGCTTCTTGCGCGAAGCGGATAGATAGCGGCCCTGCCACGCGGGATCGTCCGACAAGTGCGACCACGGTACCTTGCCCTGATCGAACTGCCGCTTGACGTAGGCACGCCAGGAATAGTGCTCATAGGTGGCAAGACAGGCGACACTGTACGCCTCCGCCAGAGATCGATTGCCGTGCACCACGACAAAATTGTCGTCGTTCTGCTCGCTGGCGGAGCCGGAAAAATTGTGGGATCCGGTGACCACCTTGCAGTCGTCTGAAAAGGGGTCGATCACGATCATCTTTGAGTGCGTGATCGCATGGCCGATGCCCGGGTTCTGGTTGGGAAACAGAAACTGGCTGCGCGTCACTTCCCCAATCCAGTCCGAAAAGGACTTCACGACGCCTTCGGGCTGCACCAGAGCCGTCTCAAACTCATGGGACTCCGTATCTACACCTCTCAGCGAGAATTTTTCGCGGTTATCCGACGTGACGGTGCTGACGACACCCCTGACGTAGATCTCTGAGGCCCTTGCGACAATATCAGCGAGTGGATCGGGACCGGGCTGGAACATCACATAGAGGATCATGTCCTTGGCGCCCGTCACGAGCTCAATGAGCGCCTCGATGTCGATACCTTTCCCGACGTTCTTCTTCGACTTGCTTCGGACCCGGGTGAACCAGACGTCTGTCCCGTTCGCCGGACGCGGCGATTTGGCGTTGTCGCCCACGAGATCCGGCGTGAAGTCGCTGCCAGCATCTCTCAGGCGGCCCCACTGCTCGAAATACAATCCGGCGATCTTTGGGTCGACAAACAGAATTCCATTGTTGGCCTGCGTGCAGAGGCCGGTCGGCGCCCAATTCGTGCTTCCGGTCCACACCTTCGTTGCGACGTCGCCTTTGGTGGACACAACGACGACGAACTTGTTGTGACCCAGGCCCTTTGAGCCGAGGATCCTGTCGTGGACGTCAACGCCGGCCGCCTTCAGCTCCTCGCGGGCATCCGCGTTGCCGTCGCCCCCCTTGTCGGAGCCATTCGAGAGCACCAGGTGCGCGCGACGCTTCAAAAGCTTCAGCCGCGCGATCAGTTCCTCATCCGAGAGCTCGTAAATCGCCAGATAAAGCTCCAGCCTGGGATCCCCGATGACTTCATCGAGCAAGCGCAGGAGCGCCAACCGAAGTTCACCCGAGAGAAATCGCCTCAAAGGCTCTTCGAGGTCGGCTATGTGATCCTTGATGTCGCGCGGCTTCCAGTTCTTCTCACGCGCGATGCGTGCGACGAATTGAGACATGACGAAGCCGCGATTAAAATACGCCTCTATGCCGTTGCCGGCTTGGCCATTCACGTCGATGGCTTCGGTCCAGCCGGAATCCGCCAAGGACACCAGCGTGCTTTCTCCGACAATGCCCTCCCCGGACGATCCTACCGCATTGATCCGATAGCGGACCGTCTGGCCGTTGTTGGCGCCGTGATCCGTCCATTCGTATCTTTGGAAAGGCCATACATTCGACGGCCTTGAGCTATTTGTGTCATCAGCGCCATCAGCGGCCGGCTGATCGGTAAAGCCCACGCGATTGCGCAGGATCTCCGTGGGCGACCAATTCCCACCCACCTGGCGCTGGCGCTCAATCATGAAGCCCAGGCATCCGGGGATCGGTACGTCCGAAGCACCACCGCTGGAGACGCGCCAAAAGAGCTGGACATCGTCGCAATCATGATAGGCAGTTGCTCGTATCTGAGTTCCATTGACCGTATTCGAAACCGCAACCGGCATGGCGATGCCTCCTCCCCTCGATGGGCATGTGACCCTTTGTCCGTCAGGCTCGGCTCAGGAAGCTGGTCGACACCTTCATCGGCTCGTCGGCCAGCGCAAACATCAAGTTCTGCAGCGCTATGCCAGAATGAAGCCGCAGCACATCGCCTATCTCCTTCGCGTCTACCGTGAATCTGACCTTGAGCAGACAGGCCGCGCCATCTTTCTTGCGAGCTCTCGCCAAGGTGAACAGGTTGCGGACGGTGTCGTCGACCTTGACGCCCTTCTTCGACGGAATGGGATCACCATTCGCATCGTATTCGGCATCGCGTTGCCAGTAGCGGTCTTCGTCGAAGAAAATCATTGGCGTGAACGATTTTGCGTCAGGGACGTAGCAGTTTCGCTCGGCGTCTTCGAAGATTTCGCGCATCGTGCCGCCGCTACCCCGGGCGTAGACGATGCCGGCGCGCGAGTTGGTGATGAGTGTCTCCTCGCGAATGCTATTGAGGAAGAACTTAGCGTAATGCGTCGCAAAGGGCGTGGTCGGCTCCTGACCATAGAGCCAGGTGGGCACACCGAGGCTGAGGCTCGGCTTGGCCGGTGCACGCGTCCTGGCGTCCAGAGCGGCGTTGATCCAGCGCCTCGCGTCGTCGAATTGGGTCTCGTGGCCCGGCGCGACCCCTCCGTCGCTGGTCACGAGCTGATCCAGCACAGGAAGCAGGGGCTCCTTCCCGAGGATGAACAGCGCCGCCGAGAAGGCCGCATCGTCGGCGCCCGCGAAAGTTGCGCCGACGTGAGCGGCCTCCATCGCACCGGGGCCGCCGCCCGTAACGATCATAAAGCCCTGTTCAGTCAGTTGACGCGCCAGCCTTGCTAGCGTCGCATAGGCCGGTTCCGCCCTCGACAGCTCGTGCCCACCCATAATGCCGACGAGCTTTGGCGTCTCCTGCGTCAGGAACCGTCTGAGCGCGTCAGAGATGTTGGCATCGTGGTCGGCCTGCTTCCTCCGCACGTCCAGAGTCGCCGGGTTGTCAGCGCCGTCAGCGACATATTGCCGGAAGAGCCGGAAATCCCACGCCTCCGCCAGTCCCATCTTCGAACTTGGATCGTAGCCGCGCAGAAGATCTTCGGAAGAATACAAATCGGTGGGCAATTCGTAATCCAAGGGATGCTCCTAAAAAACTCAGGTCAGATCGAAGGGACGGGGGGAATCCGCCCAGCGGACGCCGGCCGGCCAACCACGGTAAACATCCTCGGTGCAAGGTCAAATGCCTAAACTACAGGTAGAGTGTGACATTCACTTCTCAGGTAGGCAAGGCCAAATTCCTTTCGTTCTGCCACGGCCATCCGGAGGGATCCTCAGCCACCGCTCGTTTGCTCGCTGAAATCGCCAAGCCCATGCCGGCACTGAGCTCCCTGCAATTGGAAGTGCGGACAACGGCGAGGCTGACGAGAAGCAAACAAAGCTAAGTCGTTGGGTTGTTCGCACCATCCCACTCAAAAGCCAATTGAAGGAGACGCCCCTCGATGAGCTCCTCGCCGAATCCATCGAGCAGGGCAAGAATGAACCCAATGATGCGTCCTCGATATGTTCGAGACTCTGCATGAACGGCTGGTGCGGGCGGAGGGCATGATCGCTGACGAGATCGCGCGGCGCAGGCGATGACTCCTCGCGCCGCAGTCAGCGCGGTTCAGTGCCGTAAAGCCAGCTTGTACTAACGCGAGCACCACGACCGCGCGCGGCGACACCCAGACCGGTCGATGAACACATAGAAAACCGACGACCGGGCCGTCGCTCCGGCTACTCTTAAGCTTCGCCGGAGCCGCAAAACAGCACCGTCGGTGGCGCCGCGCGCGGAGGCGGGAGGGTCCGACCGCCCGGGGCTCCCGGTCTGCTCTTGAGATCGTATCGTTGGGCTAGCTCGAGTAGCCGCCGCTTGGTGAACGGGTCCGCGTTCTCCGCCAGATCGCGCGCCCGCTGTGCGCGAAGCCCCTATAAAATTGCTCCGATCAAGCGGCCTGGTACATGAGAACAATTTTCGGCGACTTACTTGGGCTCGCGGCACGAGGGGAACTAAGCTGCTCCCAGCAGGCAAACAACATGACTCGGCTCTCGCTCAGCCGGAAGCTGTGCCCGAAGTACAGTAAGCCGATGACGGCCGTGCTCGACGACGTCGGGCCCGGCCGGTCGCGCTACATCTGCCTGGTCTGCGAGGGCGATCCGCTGCGATCCCGCCGCCCGGAAGTGGGCGGAAGCCGCAGGGTTCTTCCTCGGAGGTCGCGCAAAATGTGCGGTGATCCATCAGATCGAGTATCCTGTCGCGCAGAAGCCCGCTGATTAATCCTCATTGTCTAGCAAGGAAGTAGCCTACGACTTGCTGCTCCTCAGACTTTGCGTCCGGAGCGACGGTTCACGAGCCGTCTTCAGCGACTACGCGATCGGCTCCAGCTCAGAAAGGCACTTTTCCAGATTGGCCTTTGCTTGAGAGAGATAGGACCTCATGGAAGAAAGTTGACCGACATCCGGCTTGGCTCGTCCAGAACTGGCAGCGCCCAAATGCTGACAAACCTTGACCAAGTCGCTTGTCATGTCTTCCAGGACAAACGTCAGGTTCTCAAGCGTCATCAATTGATAGAATAGTGGGCTTGAAACTGCTGCATCTTCCACAAGCGGACCATTTAGCCTCACGTCTACCAAAGGGACAAGCACATCGGGCGCGTCCTGACTTACTTTGCCCATGCAAGTGAGCAATGTGGTGTAGGTAGAGGGAACATAGATGACACGATCGACTACCGATTGGCTATAGAGAACGAGCGTTTCCTCGGTGAGGCCTTCGGTCGGCGTTAGAGCAGACTGATCCTCAGTCGACATGATTTTCGCTTTCCTCGTTGTAGGCGTGCATTATAAAGTGCGACACTTTTGGCTGCACCGGCTCGACGAGCATGTGCGTTCTTTGCGCTTCCGACTTCTTTTCGTTTGCCGTTACCACCTGGGCACCTCGATAGGAGCGCTTCCCTACTACCTTCACATGATGCGCTTGCGCCGGCACGGGCGCGGGTGGCGCCATCGTCGGCGGCTCATGATTTGCCAGCATTTGCAGCACGTCAAACATGTTTAGTCGGGGAGGTCTATTGAACGGCAAGCCTCCGATCTGCACCAGGTGATCATAATCTGACTTCAATACCGGATCATGAACTGCCTTTCTGAGAAGGTTGAGATACAGTTCTCCGGCGTCCGCAGCGATCTGGGCCGGTGCATGCGGGAGAAGAGGCTGCACATGACGGCCGAACAGCGCCGGACGAGCTGGCTGCACGGCGCGCGGGGATTGCACAGCGCGAGCGGGTTGCGCAGCGTTAATGGGTCGTGCAGGACGCGCGGCAGAAGCTTCCTTTTTTGAAAGCGCAATCGCGCCATCTCGCGTCATGCAAAAATGAGCTTCTTTCCCATAAGTCGTCCGCTCCACAAGACGGGCATTCGCCATCATGTGCAGTATCCGGCTCAGATTGGCCGGTTTGAGTCCGAGTTTTCGAGCGATCGCGGCCTTTTCCAGAGGCTTCCCGTCAGCGGAGCGAAGAAGCCTTAGTATCGCTAGGACGTGTTGCCGACTGAGAATTTCGCTGACGTTCGCGACTTTGGATGTCGCAATCGACATCTCCAATAGATCGTAGAACGCACGCAAACGCTCCGCATAGGCCGCGTTCTTCGTCAAGAGGGCGGCGCTCGAACGGCGAAAGATATCAAACCACTGACGCAACTCGTCGTCGCGGCGCCTTCCGTCAAGCGCCTTCCAGAGCCAAGCGCCAAGCGCAGAATACAGGCGTCCGTAACTTGCCTCGGACCCCTCCTTCAGGAGCGCAGACACGGCAAGCCTAGCTTCCGAAGCCGAAGCGTCGCCTAATTCGATTCTTTCGAGCGCGGCATCCATGACCATGTCCATACATCATAACGGTTAATAACGCTTTAGTACGCTTTACCGTGATTTTGCCTCTTGAATCTAGGTGGTCTGAGGCCAGCGATAAGACTTCCAAACGGTTTTTTGACCCAGTTGCTCAACGGGAACCTTATTGGGGCGCTTGGGCATAGGTAATATAGCACCTATGCGCCCGTCTTTGAACTCGGTGTCCGTCATGTGTTGAACGACGAAGGTTCGGGTGCCGAACTTCACTCCCATTTGGACCGCAGTCGTCTGATGTCCCTCCATGGTTTGATCGTTCCCCATCGAGGGAATGAGCATCAGGTCGATATCCATTTTGGTGAACGGGTTCGTCTCGGCATCTGCGTCGCAGAAGTCCAAACAGATCGCGAAGCCGATTATTGCGGCCTCCGTGGCGAGAATGCACAACTTGGTACCCGGCGTGATGTCTTCCTTGCCCCAGCCCCCACCCGAGAAGGGAGCAATCTTATCGTAAACCAGCCGCTCGATCCCGTAGCCGTCGAAAACGAGCGCGCGATTGACGACCCCCTCTTTCGTGCTTTCGTGCCAGGTCCCCGCAACTACGACTTCGGGTGGCAACCGATCATCGGCCACGTCACGATCTTGAAGAAGAGCCTTAATCCGACCGCGTAGCTTTGGAGGTACAGCCAGTTCAGGCCAGACCACGGCAACGCACTCTTCGTCCAAACACTTCGTGATCTGATCTTCGACGACCGCATCCGCATAAGGAGAATTCGCGCCCCTTACGACGAAGCGTTTCTCTCCGAGATGTTCAGAGAAGTCTGGATCGAGCTTCAACTCCTCGAAAAGGCACGCGCCCATCTTCCAGTTGCTTTTATCCGCCGCAGAAAGATGTAGGGTTCGGCCATTGAAAACCTCAACGGCGTATCCATCGATCTCCTTGGGGATGATGCGATGGAAGACCAAGCCACGCCGTTGATATGGTTGCGTTTGTGATAGCGACCTCGCCGTGCTTACGCTGTCTCGCGGGATGACGTAACAGTTATCCACGATCCATTGCGACGGCTCCTTCGGCCATTGAGAGCGGTACTGGGCCAGTGTCCAATCGACCGCTCGGATCAAACCACCGATCGTCTCCGCGATCTCTTCCAGCCCGTCGGGCAGCGTCCAAGCAATCGATCCCGTCGCGAGAGCATCCGAGAATTTCCTCTCCCGGCCCGCGATCCTTCCGTCAGCCATGGCACGATAAGCCTTGAGGACGGGCCCCGTCGAACTCAGAAACAGTCCATTCAGTTGGACAAGAACGCGCCGAAGGTTCTCGGCGCTGAAATCGTTAACGGTGGCATGCGTTGTCGCAAGCGCGCGTGCACGCTCCTTCCATGCACCGAATTCAACACTATCCTTGGAGGCTTGGCTAAGCGCCACCGTGTGAGACCTGAATCAAACGACAAATATACGATACGACTGTTAGTGGATTCACTCTCAAATCGCAACCGCTAACGATCGCAATTCGAGCCGGTCAAAGCTTTGAACGCAGCAAGACGACACGGCGACCGCGCATTGAATCACCGTCGGCGGAAATGAGCTGCTGAGCACCAGTGGCGCCAGCTGAGTGCTCGCGGCGAACCGACGCAATTCGCCGCCCCCCAGGTCCGTTTGCACCGTCTAGGCGAGGCAGATAACAAGCCGACCTTAAGGTCTTCCCTAGGTTTCGCATGCGCCAACTCGACGAGGAGCGCTGCTCGATCAACCTCATCGATCGGATCATATGTCCCGTGTATCCAAGCCAGCCCGGGCGGGGGTCCCTGGCCCGCCGCAATTCAGCTGAAAGGTATAAGCTGCTGCGCAAAAAAAACCCGCAGCCGTGGAGATTTGTGCCCATCATGCCAGCACCGCTACGCCGACGCAGTCACAACACGCGCAGCTCGGGTGCTCATCCATTATGGCCGCCCCGTCGTGCTGACATCTCCAAACAGGTATGCTATCTAGGATTGATATAATCTAAAGTTATAGCGAGCATACTGTCGCCGACAGCCTGAGTCGGCCGCCTTGTACAGAAAAGGGTTGTGATTATGCCCCTTGAGACAAAGCCTGCCGAGATCATCGGCACTCATATCGTGCAGGATCAACTCATCTGGTACCCACGCGTAGGGCACGACAACAATACACGATGCGTTATATTCGTCCATGGCGTGACCGGCGATATCGTCAAGACCTGGCAAAGCAAGGAGCTCAAGGCCGGCTTTGTCGAGCTCATCCTCGCCGATGTCGCGCTGCAGGACTACGACGTCTATGCGTTCGGATATTACACCAAAAAATACCGCGGGCCGCCGATCGACCACGCCGCCAAGGACCTCGACAGCGCGGTGTCGAGCCTGCCAAGGCACTACGACAGCATCGTCTTCATTGCGCACAGCATGGGTGGTCTGGTGTGCATGCAATATATCATTGACAGGCTGCAGCGCCCGGACGGGCCTCCTCCGATCAGCGGGCTCCGTTGTACGGAACGCCGACCACAGGCAGCGATCTCCTCAAGGTCGCAAGGCTGGTTGGTTATGGAGTCGGCCTGAAGATTCCAGTCATCGGTCATGCCATTGACCTGTTCCGGAAAAGCCAGCAACAGTTCGTGGACCTTGAGACCGGGAGTGAGTTTCTCACGCGCCTTTTCGATCAATGGGCGCTGCGGGTCGTCAATGGCGGTCACGAAGAGGCCGGCGACCAGCGCATGTGGCTTGCCGTTCGGGTCGTGACCGGCAACAACGATATCGCGGTGAGCGAGGCCTCGGGCAAGGGGGTCTATGGTGAGATCGATTGGAAGCCCCTGCAATACGATCACATCCAACTGGTCAAGCCTGCGGCCGCCAACGATAGGCGATACTTGGAGGCCAAGAGCTTTCTGCAGATCGCGCGCCGAACGGACCCCGACGTGCTGGATCGTGTCTGGAGGGCAAGCCAGGACACCTGGGCCAGTCGATTTGGCCGCGTCAGTAAGGATCTCGTGTTCTTCACGAAGATCGATTCGCGCAAGAGCACTCCGAGGAGCGGTGCGCTGGCAGCCTACGGAACGTGTACCACGATCTGCGAATACCCCTTCATCCTCGGCAGCGACTTCATCGACTTCGGCATCTCGTTTGCCGCCTCCGCCGAGCTCTGGGCCCGCCAGCCGGCGCCGGTCTACATTCACCAGGTCGGACTGGATCTGCTGCCGCAAGCCGAGCAGACTGCGCTCCGGCAATCCATCGACTCCACCCTCAGGAATGAGGACGATGAGGCGGTCTGGTCGACGTTCTTTCCCCGGCTTTCAATCAGCATCGATAACGTCGTGCTGCAAGGAGACGAGTTCAATTGGCCGACGACCACCAGGACATCAGCCCCCTGGCTGCTGCGGAGATTCCGTCTTCCCGCAGGGCTCGCGGCCAAGATCGGCACTATGGTGACGCTGAGAATGCGATACGATTCCGTCGTGCCGTCGTCACTCCCCCACTTTACCTTCTCGGCTCCCTGGATTGTGCACAAGGCTAAAGTCGACGTGGTGGTGAAAGGAGACTTCGAGTATTTCGTGCTGGGTCACAGGCTCGTTCCGGACGGCAAGGTCGAGCGACGGCTGGAGCAGGTTCTCGAGGGCCGCAAGGCGCATTTCTCCCATGAGGAGATCATGCTGCCCGGTTCCGGGATGGACGTCGCTGGCGGCTGAGGGATCACAATCAAGCAACGCTCTCGTCGCCGGAACATGCAGGAGAAGCCTCATGAACGGATATGGCACCGTCGAGGCGATCTACCGTCAGCTGGGTATTGGGGTCATCAAGAAGGAAAATGGGGAGCGGATCATTTTCACAGCCGGCTCCGTCAAAGGCGGCGATCAGGGTTTCCAGGATCTCGAGGAAGGCGAGGACGTGTACTATCGCGTGTTCAATGACAAGATCGACTCGATCGGCATCGCTCGCGACGTCTGGAAGAAGCACGATGGCGGCAAATAGCGGTTCTGGCGCGAAAGCTGTCCGTGAGGCGACATGAACGGTTACGGCAACAACCTCGTTATCTGCTGTGACGGCACCGGCAACGAGATCTCCGAGAACATTTCCAACGTCCTCAAGGTCTATCGCTGCCTGCGCAAGACGGACAACACCCACCCGACGCAGAAGGTGTTCTACGATCCGGGCCGCTGCCGAAGGACCAGTTCGACCTCGCCGCGCAATTCGCGCGCATCACCTCGACGCGCTGGCCGACCATCCATTTCATCGGCGTCTGGGACACGGTGGCGAGCCTGATCCTGCCGCGGCGTGACAATCTCTTCTATCTGTTCAGCCTGGAGGAGCTCGCCTTCACGCTGCGCAATCCCAGCGTCAACATCTTCCGGCAGGCGATCGCGATCGACGAGCGGCGCTGCATGTTCCGCCTGAAAGCGTATGAGGAGCCGCAGGAGTTCTGGAGCCACCGCTACGTGCCCGACGAAAAAAAGGTGCCGCAGGACATTCTCCAGGTGTGGTTCGCCGGCGTGCATTGCGACGTCGGGGGCGGCTATCCGGAGGCCGAGAGCGGGGACTCGAAATATCCGCTGCTCTGGATGATCGAGGAGGCGACCAAGGCCGGCCTCAATTTCAACCCGCGCACGGTGAATCAGCTCGCCTGGGGCATCCAGCGCAAGAACAGCCCGTTCAGTTATGTCGCGCCCGCCTTCACCGGCAAGACGGGCGAGCTGCACGATTCCATGAGTGCGGCCTGGCGCGTGCTGGAATTTCTGCCGAAGAGCGCGAGCTACAAGGAATGGCCGTACCGGAAGGTGGTGCTCGGCTTCTACATCCCCGATTGCGAACCCCGATTCATTCCCGAAGGCGCGCATGTGCATGAGAGCGTGCTGAAGCGGATGGCGGTGGAGCCGAAATATCGCCCGGTGAATCTGCCGAAGGATTATGTGACAATGCCGATGCCGGTGGGGCCGCTCACGGAGGTCAAGGTGGGAGCGGGGTGAGGTGCGCGTGGGCTCGCGATGAGTGAGGGAGCAACCTGCACGCTTTAACCCGCGCCGCAGACGTATGATTCGGCGCGTTCAGTCGAAAGTGGCCGATGCGGTGGCAGACACCACGAGCCCGACTTCGCGCCGGCCAATGCGCGCGCGGCCCACCGGGCAATCAGATCGTGCCGCACACCGTTCCGTAATATTGCTCAACCAATCGAGCGTCGTTTCCTCGTCAACGAAGACCTCACCGAGGAACACGCCGATTTCTTATGCTCGCCCGTTGTTCGACGCAAATTCAATCGATGATCTTCATGTCGATTTGTTCTGGTCGGACATCGTCACCATTCCCGGCATCGGATCGTGTGACAAGGGACCAGATCGAGGCGCCGCCTTTGCGCGCTGATCCGATAGGACCGCCGCTCGAAGTCGGCGGGCCTAATGGCGCCGAGCGCGTCACCTTGCTCAATATGCTTGTCGGTCCTAGCGAACACGTCCTTGGTGACGGATAGACGCTCGGATATATTGAGTTGCCGGTGGACCATCAACATTCAAACATGCAAGGATTTACGCTTCCCCACCTGACCATGCTCCATCCGGCGGGGCTCTGAATCGATGTTGCGAGAAAAATTGGGTTCCTATTCGCCTGTGACGTAAAGACGTTGCACTTGCGCAACAGCTCTTCATGTTCCGCCTCGGAACAGTTGCTTTTGGACTCACCCCCCGAACCAAGTTCTGGAATCATCACTGGTAACCGGGCTGGAAGTGCTCATTCCGTAAACAATCAATTTTCCCGGACAGGCCGCAGGATCCACTCAGATCCTGGGGCCTTTTTCATGTCAGCGGCACCTGGACGTTCTGAGAAAAAGGTACACCATAGCTATGGAAAACGACGAAACAAAAAGGCTGCCCCAGGGACGGAGGAGTCCTGACGCATCCGCCTGCCGGACCCGCTGGCGGGGATTGTGTCAAACATCGCGATCGGCCCCAGCCGTGGCGCGCGTCAGAAGCATTGAATCAAGCTGAAGCACCCGCGATAGCGGACCTTAATCGTTGTCTCGGCGCTTTGTGAACTGCTTCACACCTCCGTCACCGTTGGCCTGCTAGGCTCACTCTGCCGGGGATTTCAGGGGCCCGGCTGAAATAAACGCCGCTAGGACGCCGTATTTCGAGCCGGGCGGCGCAAGTTTGTGACCAGATCGTTTGCGGCGAGGCCACTGATCCGGTGAGGCATGGGGCAGCATTGAGCCTTCGAAGTGCATGAAAGAGGCCAGTGTGAGATGCCGATGATGGAAGCAGAGCAATCGGCTCGAACACAAGCTTGTCACAACAACATCCAACGATACCGCCGTTTGTTGCGAACCCGCCTGACCGAATTTGAGCGCAAGTTTATCGAAAAGCGCTTGAGCGAAGAGCGATCAGAGCTCGAGAGATTAGCCAACGCTCTTCGAAACAAACTTCAATCAGATCGCCCGGCCGTCCTGGATACTCGGTAGCGGCTGGGCGCAAATCAGCTCAGACGTGTTTGTGCAATCCCCAGAACGCGATCAGCAGAAGGGTCCCTGACGTCAGCAATATGAGAATGGCTTGCAGCATGAGGAATAAAGCTCCTCAGGCGTGCTATGACGAACGCAACGTTTGATGGCTTAGCCTTTTTTTGCGTGGTGCCCCGATGAATTGGTGAGTTTTGCTGTCTCTTTTCCAGAGCGCAGTAGTCTCACTTTTTGCTGGCTTTTCCTAAACGGGAGCTTCAGACTTCCTCGCATTGGAAATTCAATTATTACGAGGAAGTGGTGATGGCGAAGCCCGCTGTTACTCGCGACGCATTCCGTGGGCTGTTTGCCTTTTACGCGGCCAAGGCTCACCACGACAAAGAGCCCGACGGGGAACGATCTCTGTTGAAGCTGTTCGGCTCGAGCCAAGACATTCCCGACAATTTGCTTGAGCTTTGGTCGGATCGCACTGAGGTGCTCGGGCCGGAGATCGTGGGCGACATAATCGGCCCCTGCACCCGGCAGCTCACCAACGGCAGGGCACACTATGACCATGCCAGCGACTTTCTCCATGCGCTCCTTAGTGAGATGGACCGTCACAAGCACTGACAAGCCGTAGCTCTTGATCTCCGAGTCCACGAAGCCAATCAGCTTCCTATCGGTGGATGTTGCGGTCATTAGGCCGCCTCCTTGCGTTCGTACCGGCGCCAAAGAGTGCTCAGCGGGAACAGCATGAGGATGAAAAGGGCGCCATGACGATGCTGAAGAGCAGAACGTCGAATCGGCCGAGGGCGCCCCTTAGCCGGCCGGGCGGGCCAGCTGAAGCGAATCCCGCAAGGTCGAGCCGTCATACTCCGTGCGGAATAAGCCGCGACGCTGCAGCTCGGGCACCAACTCGTCGACCAGCACCTAATGGCACCTGCAACATGAAGCCGTCGCAAGCTCCGGCGTCGAACCACTCCTGCATGCAGCGTTCCGAAGCGAAAATCATCCTGTAGCTGTTGATTTCTCGGGTCGCGTGCGTGCCTCAGTCGAAAAAGACATCAGTGCGGTGTGAGGTTAGAGCCCGCTGTCCGGAGGCCAGCTCGAGGTCGCACGATGCGTCGACTTGCACGAAACGCGGCCGGTGCTTCACGAGCGTCAATCGCGCCTGTAGCCGGAACACAGCGCCGGGACATACCGGATGGCGAAACCGAACCGCACGGAGGCTCACCGCTCGGCCTTGCGCGGCACCGGTGACCACATACGCCTCCTGCAAAAGAGCTGGAACGAGCGCCAGCAGCAACTGGCCCGGCACGATTGTCGTACCTCCGTCCAGTTCGCGCCTGGCACGCTCCGCATCGGAATGAAGCCAGTTCCGATCATCCGTCAGCGCGACGAAACGATCGACCTCATCCTGCGTCACCGATCGCCAGCGGCCGGGAGCAAGCTCGGTGCCCACAAAGGCTGCAAGATCGACCGCGCGCGCAACGCGAAGTGCGCCCGCGTGTGTCGGTGGTTCGGAGCGTGGTGGCATTTGAATCATCGCGGCCCGTCCTTCTTCAAACTGTCGCAAGCAGAGCGCTGCCGAGCCCGCCCGCAGCCGCGATCGCCGCCAGCCCGATCGCACCGGATGATTCCGATTGCATCTCGTGCCAGAGGCGTACGGCTAGGATCGCGCCGGATGCACCGATCGGATGCCCCCGCGCTAGTCCGCCGCCGCAGCGATTGAGCGAAGACTCCAACACCCCGATGCCGTCGATACAGGCAATCACTTGGGCCGCAAAGGCCTCCATGATCTCGGCCACGGCAATCCGAGCAGGCGCGATCCGTTCCGCTGCAAGGAGGCGCTCAGCCGCCGCAATCGGCGCCGTACCGGGCATGGCCGGGTCGCCGCCGCGGCGGGTCGCCGATATGATCCGCAAGGGCCGCCTCGCGTTGAGTCGTCGGGCCATCGTCTGGGAGACCACCAGCAGGGCTGCTGCCGCGTCAGCTTCGACCGCCACCGTCGCGCGCGTCACGCCGAATTCAGTGTCGCCCGCAAGTGGTGCAAGGCGTGTGCAGGTCGCCCCCGTCAGGGCACGGGGAAAGGGATCGTGCGACAGGTCGGCAAGCGGCGTGATCTCGGCCGCGCCGAGTGGATTTTGCAGCGCTTTGCGATGGCTTGCGACGGCGAATTCATCCTGCCGTGCACGCGAAATGCCGTATCTTTCAGCCAGCGTCGCGGCGGCGGCAATCATGTCAGGGTCCCGCTCCGGCCATGGCGCGAACGGAGGACGTTCGTAGGGCTGCGGCGCCTCGTCCGCATGGCGCGGCCGCACCGCGCGCAACGGCGCACGGCTGAAGCTCTCGACACCGCCGGCCATGACGGCGTCTGCTCGTCCGCTCCCGATACGCTCGGCGGCTAGCATGATCGCGTCGAGGCCTCCGCAGCATTGGCTATCGATGGTCAAGGCCGGGACGTGATCCGGAAGACCTGCTCGGAGCGCGGCGAGCCGTGCCGGGTTTCCGCCGCCGCATAATGCATTGCCGAAGATGACGTCGTCGATCGCCTCCGGCGCGATGCCGGTGTCGGCCAGCACGGCCCGAATTGGCGCCGCGCCGAGTTCGTCGACCTCCACCGCCTTGAACGCGCCGCCTCGAGGAGCGACCGCCGTCCGCCGTGCGGCGACGAGATAGGCGGCGCTCATCGCAGCACCTCGCAGGCGCCGGATTCCCACAGTCGCCGCAGCGCATGGAAATCAGTCTTGCCGGACGAGGTCATGGGCCAGTGCGGTGGCACGGCAAACCGGCGCGGGACCTTGTAGAGCGGCAGGCTCAGGCGCGCATGGCTGATCAGATCGGAAGACGCTACGCGCCCATCCAGACTCAGTCTCAGCAAAGCCACCAGCCGCTCGCCCCGAAGTTGGTCGACGGCGCCAAGAACCCCCGCCGCGGCCACGGCGGGATGTCCTTCGAGTACATGCTCGATCTCCTCTGGATGGACGTTCTTGCCGGCAGTGATGATCATGCGGCTGGCACGGCCAGCGAGTCGCAGGAAACCACGCTCGTCCAGCATGCCGATGTCACCGACCGACACCGCGTCGCCATGACGTGGCAGCACCGTTTCGCTTCCGCAGGCATACTCCATGAAGAGGAAAGGACTTGCCACGAACACTTGACCGGGCTCCCCGGGTGGAAGGCATCGCCCGAGATGGTCGCGAATGGTGAGACTGACGGCTGCGAACGAACGCCCGACGGAGTCCGATGGGACGTCCTCGTCGTCCTTCGCCACGGTCACAAAGCTCAACTCGGAGGCGCCGTAGAACTCGGAAAACCCCGTCGCGGGAAATTGCCGTCGCAGTTCGACCAGCGCGCGACCTTGCCATTTGGCACCTGACGACAGCATCCACCGCACGTTTGGGAACGGCGGCAGGCCGTCACGCATGGCGGCCTCAATCATCATTTCGAGCTGGGTCGGCACGCCGTAAATCACGCTGACCTGGTGGGCCGCGATCAGGCGGTTGACGAGATTTGGCCGGAACTGGCGGCACAGAATGACGGTTGCCCCGACATAGAGCCCATGCGCAAGACCGTAGAGAAATAGCGAATGCGTCAGCGCGCCCGGTGCGAGAACGATGTCGCCGGCGCCGATATCGAACTCGCGGTCCCCCGCCCGAAAACTCTCGATCCACGATTGATGGTGGCGGCGATATCCTTTCGGCATTCCAGTCGATCCCGAGGTAAAGCCGACATAGAACGGCGTCAGCGGATCTGGCTCGGCAATTGCCGCGGGCGACGGACCGGCGCCAATGGCATCCGCGACGGACTCGAACGGGCCGTGAGGATCGACAACCGCAAACACCTCTGTGTCTCTGGCCAATCCTGCATCGCCACTGACGACGATCCCAGGCGCCAGCGCCGTGATCGCAAGCCGCGCCGTCTCCGTCGGCCAGGACGGATCGAGAATTTGCGCTTCCCGACCTGCGCGGCAGGCTGCGAAAAACAGCAACACGAATGCCGGCCCGTTCGGTAGGTGCAAGGCGACGCCGCGGCCGGCCGGCACCACCTTCGCCAGATGTCCGGCTAGACGATTCACCGCCTGATCGAGGTCTTTCCAACTCACTGCAAAATTGTCACAAACGACGGCCGGTCGGTCCGGCGTTTTGCGCGCATGCCGCGATAGCGTTGCAGTGATGGTGGCGGCCGCGATCATGAACGGCTGACGATTGCGGCCGGATAGCTCCGGTGCGCCGCCTCCGCGACGAAGCCCGACGCCAGCGCCTTCAAGAGATCGCCCGGCACGAACACCGCGATTGCAACCAAGGCCTGCGGCAAGCTCATCCTTGCCATCCCCATTAGGCCGAGAATGCCGCAGGCATACTCCACGACGATACCGCCCATCGTCGCGGCAACGAGCGCCGCCGCGAGCACCGGCACAGTCCTCAGCCGGGCCATCACGAGACCCGACACGAAGGCCGCGGGAGCCCAACCCAGCAGGAAGCCGACGGAGGGTCCGAACAGCACGCCGAGCCCACCGCGTCCGCCGGACAGCAGCGGCGCTCCGAGAAGCACCACGAACAAAAACAGCAGCACCGCCAGCGCGCCATGGCGAGGGCCGAGGACGATCCCGGCCAGCATGACGCCGAGCGTCTGGGCCGTGATCGGCACCCCCACGGCGATCGGTAAGACGATGCTGGGCACCATGCCAAGCGCTGCGATGACGGCGGCTAGCAAGGCGATACGAACGATGGCGCGCGACTCCACGGGATTTTCTCCTACAACGGGGCTGACTGACGATCGACGGTCGACCGGTCGAAACCGCGGGCATCGAGTGCTTCCGCGACGCGGTCGGCCAGTTGCAGAATGTCGGCGACGAAAGCGGCCACCAGTCGCAGCGGAACTCGCCGGCACGTGCGTGCCTTCCAGGCCTCCTCGCGCGCGCGCCACCGCGTCATCAGGACGGGCACGAAACGCAGGACAAGAGCGACTGCGAGCGCCATCTTGCGAGGATTGACCCCAAGCGGGCGCAGCAAGCGGAGCACCGGCGTCAGCACATCCATCAACGCGCTCATCGTGGTGGTCATGCTGACGAGATCGGCAAGCAGAAGCATCGCTAGGAGCCGCATGGTGACGACGGCGCCGGCATTCCAACCAACCGATGCGGTCTGCACGCCGCCAACGACCACAAGCAACGGCAGCAATGGCCGCAGCAAGCTGATGCGCGCCATGCCGACGCGGCCGAAGCCAGCATAGACCCCGGCAATCATCGCCAAGGTGCCCGCCAGAATTCGCCAGTCGCCGACCGGCAGCAGAAGTACGCTGAGGAGAGCGAGCCCCGCAAGCTTGATGCCAGCCGGTACGCGGTGCAACCAGGTCTGTGGGGCGAGGCCGCCGGTCATCATGACGTTAGGGCGTCCCCTGACCAACGATCGTTGCATGGGCCCGGTAGGCAGCCAGGACTTCGACAGGTCGGCCGTCGAGACGGATGCGGCCCTCATCCAGCCAGATCACGCGATCGAACGCGGCGAGCAGCTCAAAATCATGAGACGCCATCACCACCTGCTCCGGCAGCGCCATGATCCTGCCGTACAACAACAATCGTGTCGGCAAGTCGAGACTGGAGAACGGCTCGTCCATTAGCAGGATCGACGGCTCCGTTGCGAGCAGCGCCAGGATGCAGACAAGCTGCTTCTGACCGCCGGATAGCTCATTGACGTTGCGTTCCGCCCATTGCGCGCAGCCGTGCCGCTCCAGCAGTGCCATCGCCTGTTGGCGCGCCTGTGGCGCTGGCTTTCCCCGCTCCGCAGGCCCAAAAGCGACCTCCTCAACAACCGTGGGGAAGATGAGCTGGTGGTCGGGGTTCTGAAACAGAAAGCCGACCTTGGCCGGAAGGTCTTTGCGATGCCGTACGGTATCGAGCCCCGCCACCTCGACGCGGCCACGTGTTGGCGGAAGCAACCCGTTCATAAGCCGCAGCATCGTGCTCTTGCCCGAACCATTGTCACCAATCAGGCCGATCCGGCGCTCAGCCAAGCAAAGCCCGGGAATGACAAGGACCTGACGGTGCGCGCGCCGAAGCTGCACTTGTTCGAAGATGATCTCTTCAGCCGCCCCGCAAGGGTGAAGACGGCTTGCGGGAGGCGCTTCGCGTCGGGCAGCTTCAATCAAGACGATTCCTTCTCCCCTGTCGCCCTACGGAGTTGGCTGAAGTAGCACGTTGTCGATAAGCCTCGTCGAACCGACATAGGCCACCACGCACAGTGCTGCGGGGCGGCGTAGCGGCCTTACAGCGGGCACTCCACGACCGGATGGCGATGGCCCGCCCTCGGTCTTCATCGCTGAGATACCGGTTACGGCTGCTCATTGCGACACGAGATTGCGAGTCGGTTTTTCGAAATCTGATGCCGCGCCGGCACGAGTACTGCAATGTAGCTGCCCAGATCGAAATCCGAGAAATGACGCATCGAAGAGGCCGCTTCAGTTGAGTCCCCCGATATGGAAGCTCTTCATTTCAAGATATTCCTCGATTCCGACCTGGCCCCCCTCTCGACCAAGCCCGGACTGCTTTACTCCGCCGAAGGGTGCGACTTCCGTCGAGATCAGCCCCGTGTTCAGGCCGATCATGCCGAATTCGAGCGCCTCGCCGACGCGCCAAGCGCGCTTGAGGCTCTCGGTATAAAAATAGGCGGCCAATCCGAAAGGCGTTCCATTGGCAATGGCGATTGCTTCATCTTCCGTCTCGAAACGAAAGAGCGGTGCGACCGGACCGAAGGTTTCCTCACTTGCAAGTTGCATCTGCGTTGTTGCGCTGGTCAAGACGACAGGTGCGACATATTGCGTGCCCGGCGGCAGAACGTGCCGCTTCGTGATGACTTTCGCGCCCTTCGCGAATGCATCTTGAAGATGCCGATTGATCTTGAGCACGGCCGCTTCGTTGATCATTGGACCGATCGAGACGCCAGGCTGTGTGCCGTCACCGACTGTCATCATGTCTACGCGGGCGCTCAACTTTTCCGCGAACGCATCATAGATGCCGGCCTGGACCAGAATGCGGTTCGCGCACACGCAGGTTTGACCACCATTGCGAAATTTGGAAACGATGGCTCCCTCAACCGCCGCCTCGAGATCGGCGTCATCGAATACGATGAAGGGTGCATTGCCGCCGAGCTCGAGAGAGAGCCGCTTCACACTATCGGCTGCACCCCGCATCAGTACGGATCCGACGCGTGTCGATCCGGTGAACGAGATCTTACGAACCGTCTCGTTCTGCAGCAGCTCGTTACCAATTTCCGTCGGCATGCCTGTGACAATGTTGACGACGCCCGCTGGTATTCCGGCTCGCTCCGCCAATAAACCAAGCGCGATTGCGGAGTAGGGAGTGAATTCAGACGGCTTGATGACGACAGTACAGCCTGCTGCCAGCGCGGGGGCAACCTTTCTCGTGATCATGGCGTTTGGAAAATTCCACGGAGTGATGATGCCGCAAACCCCGATCGGCTCCTTCAGCACCACAATACGGCGATCGGCTGTCGGAGACGGAATCGTATGACCTCCAATGCGCCGAGCCTCTTCCGCGAACCATTTCACAAAGGAGGCACCGTAGCGGATTTCGCTCCGTGCTTCGTCCAGCGGCTTGCCTTGCTCCAAAGTGAGAAGGTGCGCGAGATCCTCCAGATTCTCGATCATGAGCCTGTGCCAGGAGTCCAGCAGGCCCGCGCGCTCGGCATGTGTTTTCCTCTTCCACGGTCCGAAGGCTCGTTCGGCGGCTTCGATCGCAGACCGCGTTTCAGCGCGAGCCATATCTGGGACGGTACCGACGGCCTCCCGAGTGGCCGGATTCATGACCGCAATCGTGTTTCCTGTAACTGCGCCGACCCACTTACCGTCAATCAGGGCAGCCTGAACGAACAGATTGCCATAACTTTTATGCTTCATGTCCATAACTCCGGTCGTCTTATTGGAGGGCCGCAAGTACCGCGGCAGTGATGAAGTTCGTCTGTCTTTTCCAGGAACGCCGCCGATGCTCTGAGCTGTCGCGCTTTCGAATTCGATCCGTCGCGCAAACCGAAAAAGCTTGCATTCGAATGCTTTACGCGCGGCTCGCCTCCAGCTCACGGGCGGCCATCCAGCTCTCCAGCCAAGCTGTGTGGAAAGCTCCCTCACCCACTTCAATATCCGTGGCAAGCGCCCGATGCAGTGGCACTGTCGTGTGGATCCCTTCCACTTTCAGGCTGTTCAACGCGGTCTGCAGGGTGACGATCGCGGCGCGACGATCGGGTGCCCAAACAATCAGCTTACCTACAAGAGAGTCGTAATAGGGCACTATCCGATAGCCTTCGAACAGCAGCGTATCGAAGCGGATATTGTCGCCTTCCGGTGAACTATATGTTGTCACCAAACCAGGCGATGGCATGAACATCTTGGCCGGATTCTCGGCGTTGATACGCACTTCAATCGCGTGACCGGTTTGAGTGATGTCGCGCTGCGCGAACCACAATCGTTCACCCCCGGCGATCCTGAGCTGCGCCTGCACAACATCAATTCCCGTAATTGCCTCAGTCACCGGGTGTTCCACCTGGATCCGCGTGTTCATTTCGATGAAGAAGAATTCCTGAGTCTTGCTGTCATAGAGGTATTCGAGCGTACCGGCATTGCGGTAGTTCACCCGCCTTGCCAGTGAAACAGCTGAATCACAAAGGGCATCGCGGACCGCTTTCGAAAGCATGGCCGCAGGTGCCTCCTCCCACACCTTCTGGCGCTTGCGCTGAAGCGAGCATTCCCGCTCGAACAGATGCACGACGTCGGTCCCGTCCCCCAGCACCTGCACCTCGATATGACGCGCATGCTGGATGTACCGCTCCATGTACAAACCGTCATCGCCGAAGGAAGCACGCGCTTCCGCCATGGCCTGCGGCACCAGCCTTTCCAGGCTTGCCTCGTCCTCCACGACACGGATGCCGCGCCCGCCTCCTCCCGCGCTGGCTTTGATCATTACAGGATAGCCGATGCGGGCGGCTTGTCGGCGCGCATCGTCGAGGTCACCGATCCGGCCTTCACTGCCTGGAACGACGGGAACCCCAGCTGCCACCGCCTCAGCGCGCGCCATTGCTTTATCGCCCATCTTCGCGATCGTTGCCGCGTCCGGACCGACAAATGCGATCCCCGCCGCCTCTACAGCTGAGACGAACCGCGGGTTCTCGGACAGGAAGCCGTAGCCCGGATGCACCGCGTCGGAGCCACTTGCCTTGATTGCCTGAACGATCGCCTGCACGTCCAGGTAAGACTTTGCGGCTTGCGGTGGACCGATCACAACCACCTCGTCGGCCATACGACAGGCGAGCGAATCCGTGTCGGCCTGGCTGGCGGCCTGAATGGTCCGAATACCCAACGCCTTTGCCGCTTTATTAATTCGCACGGCAATTTCGCCGCGATTGGCGATGAAGAGCGACTTGATAGCCATTCCCACCTACTCCAATTCTGCAATGGCTTGATCGGCGTCGACGGTCTCGCCATCCTGCACCAGAAACCGAGCGAGCGTGCCGGCAACTCCCGCCTCAACGGGGAAGAAGGATTTCATGGCTTCGATTAGCCCGATCGTTTCGCCGGCCACGACGGGATCACCTTCTTGCTTGAACGGAGCGTCGTCCGGGGAAGATTTGCGATAGAAAAGGCCCGGTAGGGGCGCCAAAATTTGTTTGACCATGTCGGACATTTCCTCTTCTCTCGATCAGGCGTTTACAAGAATCTCGCGCACGCAACGTTCTGCGATTTGCCTAGCCATGCCTTGAGCTTCCGCAACGCTGACGAGCCGGAAGTGCAGGTGCTCCCCGGGCTTTGCTTGGCCCAATTTCCAGAATGCAGCTGAGGGAACCGTATAGGGGTTGATGAAGCCTCCCATCGAGGGACCGTCATTCACCAGAATGATCGGCGTCTGGCCGGCGAGATTAATCGCTCCCATGGGATAACCGTGATCGATAATGTTCGACGGTAACGATCCATGTTCTTTCGGCTTGTTGTAAGCCTTTTCCGTGAACGTCCATTCGGGGCCTTGCAGCCGGAAGCCGGTGCGATCCGACTTAGCGGAAAGTGTCCACGCGGAGCTCAGAAATCTTTCCTTGGCGGCCTCGTCGATCCAGTCATCGTTTGGACCCGCGCAGACCTCGATGGTCCACGTCCGGTCTGTGCGGATGTCAGGCCTATGGTTATTGGGCACCAGGAGGCCGGGGGTCGCTCTCGCTTCCCCAACAGGCAAATCCTGGCCGGCCTTGATGGAATGGCCGTCCATGCCGCCGACACCGGCTTTGTTAAAGGTGGAGCGCGAACCAAGCCGCTCCTCATTCGCGAACGCACCAGCGACCGCGATGTAAGCACGACCACCGACACGAGCTGCCCCTAGGGCTAGTGTTTGGCCGGCTCTTACGGCGAGCGACTGCCACATGGGGAATGGCTCGCCGTCAAGCGCCGGGCGCATGTCTGCACCAGTAACGGCGACTACCGTGTCAGCATCGAAGGAAAGTGTAGGCCCCAGGAACTGGCATTCGAGCCCCGCAGCACCTGGCTGATTACCGACGAGTACGTTCGCCAAGCGGAATGACCAGCTATCCATGGGGCCAGAGGGCGGAAAGCCCTGATTCCAATATCCGATGCGCCCCGGGTAGTCTTGGATCGATGTTTCAAGTCCGGCTTTCAATACCTTGATCATGTCGGTACATGCGCCTTGTTGGCCCCGCTCACTTTCGAGACCCAGTTGTTGTAGTTGCGGACCGCGAACTTCTGGTACTCCACGATCGTGTAGTCGTAGCGCTCCTCCTTCACCGCTAGCTCCGCGTCGTCATATTCCTCGCGCGTGACTGGAACGAACTTGATGCGATCTCCTGGACGAAAGAGACACAGACTTCCCTCGAAAGCCGGGCGTTTGCCAGTTGGATCCCAAATTGGCACTGGCGTGCGGGCAAAGATTTGGTAGCCGCCGGGCGTGGCGACAGGATAGATGGAGTTTGCGGCGCCGCCCAACCCAACTGCCCCCTCCGGCGTGTCCGTCCGCGGAGGGTTGTATTTGGGCGCGGTCAGACGCGCCCGCGGGTCGAGCGCCATCAAGAAGGGCAGCCCCGGCCAGAAGCCCAGGGACGCAACCCAATACTCCGAGGACGAGTGAAGCCGAACTAGATGGTTGACATCCTCAAGGCCATTTTGCTGCACCAACAGCTCGGGATCTGGCACCTTCCTCGCGATCTTCGCGCAGTAGTCTTCGACACAAGCCTTCGTCCATGGATCGAGGTAAAGCGTCGGCAGGTAGAACAGCCGGCTTTCCAGTTCGATATCCTCCGACGAGCCCAGAGAGTCCGAAAGCCGAGAGAACTCGCGGACCACATCATCATAGCCGATCAGCGTCGGCTCGTAGTGAACGAGCAGCGAAGCAAAGCAAGGCGCCGTCTCGATGACGCCGTGTACGTTTGCCTCCGCAGCCGCTGACGCCAGGCCCTGTGCCGTGAAGTTGAGATCGAGATTCATCTCGTTCCCAAACTCAATCAGCAGATATCGGTCGCCAGCAGGCAAGAACTTTGGCTGTTCGTAAATCACATACGCCTCCTCGCTGACGTCAACTAAGGTTCTCGGCGGATCGCCATTGGGCTACATCGTCGAGCGCATCGCTCAGACGGGCAACCAAGTCGTGCACTTGATCCTCATTGATGATGAGCGGAGGGCACAGGGCGATCGTATCGCCGATCGCGCGCACGATGAGACCGTGCTTTTGGGCCGCAGCAAAAGCCGCTGCTCCAACCTTGCTCGCGGCCGCAAAGGGACGACGTGTTTCCTTGTCGGAGACAAGTTCAATCCCGGCAATTAGCCCCGCTCCTCGCACCTCGCCGACAAGCGAATGATCGGCAAGCTCGCCAAGGCGAGCCTGAAGGATCCGCCCCATACGCGCGGCGTTTCCGACGAGATCGCGCTCTTCGATGATTTTGAGGTTTTCCAAAGCTACTCTGGTCGCGACAGGATGGCCCGATGCAGTAAATCCGTGACCGAAGGTACCGATCTTCGCCGTGTTGTCGGCGATGGCGTCGTACACCTTTTGCGAAAAGATCACCGCAGCAAGCGGCATGTAAGATGAAGTGAGTTGTTTCGAGACAATCATGATATCGGGCGTAAAATCGTAAACTTCGCAGCCAAACGTCGCACCCAGCCGTCCGAAGCCACAAATCACCTCGTCGGCGACCAGAAGGATGTCATACTTGCGGCACAGTGCTTCAATTCCCTTCCAGTACCCGGCAGGAGGCGGCATCACACCGCCGGCAGCCATCAGCGGCTCACCAACGAAAGCCGCGACCGTTTCTGGGCCTTCCTGTAGAATCACCGCTTCGGCCTCCGCGACCAAGCGCGCAGCAAATCCAGTTTCTGTTTCGTCGGGTTGAGCGAAACGATAAAAATGCGGGCAAGTTAGGTGACGGACCGGAATGACCGGCAGGTCAAAATCGGTGTGGTTATTAGTCAGACCGGTCAAACTGCCCGAAGCCACGGTAACACCGTGATAGGCGCGATTGCGCGCAAGGAACTTCTTTTTTTTGGGTCGCCCCGATGCATTGTTCATGTACCACACCATTTTAATCATGGTGTCGTTTGCTTCGGAGCCCGAGCTCGTGAAGAAGACGCGGTTCAGGGGAGCGGGCGTCATTCCGACAAGTTTTTCAGCCAACCGGATCGAAGGCTCCTGAGCCTTGTGGCTGAACGTGTGGTAGTAGGGAAGCTTGGCCATCTGCGCACTCGCGACTTGCACAAGGCGAGGTTCATCAAACCCGACAGCCACGGACCACAGACCTGCAAGACCCTCGATATATTCCTTGCCAGCATCGTCGTAGACGTAGATCCCTTTACCGCGATCGATGATGACCGGGCCTTCCCGCTCATGGGCCCGCGCATCGGTATAGGGGTGTAACGTTGTGGAGACGTCGGTATGAGCGAGGGAATTCGAAAGCTGTTTGAGCATCATGTAGTCCTTACTATGGGCATCCCGAGATCGCGCATGTCGCGGACCTCGGATATAAAAACCCTACGGGTGGTGTTTCGTTATAACGGAAGCGGCGCATCAAAACAGACTGCTCCCGGCATTCGTCAGCGCTTCGTTGCATCCGCGAGCCGATAGCGATCCAGCACGACCGCACCAACGAGCACGACCCCCAGCACGATCATCTGATAGTTCGATCCTATCCGTAGAAGGTCCATACCATTCGCCAGCACGGTGATGAAGATCACGCCCAAAAAGACACCCGTCGGCGAGCCCTCACCGCCACGAAGGGAGCATCCGCCGATGACCGCTGCTGCGATCGAGTTGAGTGGAAATTCACCGCCGAGCAATGGCTCGCCTGAGGACACCCGTGCGGTCAAAAGCCAGCCTGCGAAGGCGGTGATCGTCGCACACAGCATATAGCAAGCGATAAGATAGCGGTTGATGTGGACGCCAGCCACCATAGCAGAGCGGATGTTGGAGCCGATGGCATAGATGTAGCGGCCGAAGCGCATTTGCCGGACCAGTAGAAAGACGGCGAGCAGTGCTGGAAGTGCGAAGAAGAACGAGACAGGCAGGCCGAGGAAGAAACCAGATCCGATGCCATAGACGAATTCACGCGGCAGGCCGCTTACCTGCAGGCCCTGCGAGATAACAAGCGTCACGCCGCGGAAGATCGAGGCCGTCGCCAGTGTCACAATGAAGGCGTTCACCTTCAGCACCGCGACACCAAGCCCGTTTACTAGCCCGCAAATCAAACCCACGATGACAGTCGCGAGGAAACCTGCGCCAATAGCAAGACTGGGCGCTTCGGGATAGGCCAGCGAAACGGCAACCATGACCTGCGCCGATATGATGGAAGTCAGCGCAACGACTGATCCTACCGACAGATCGAATCCGCCAGCGAGCAGAACGAGCATCTGCCCGAATGCGATCAGCATCAGGAACACGCCTTGCTGCAGTATGTTGAGCATATTGGCCGAGCTGAGAAAGCGCGGATTTCCAAACTGGAACACGACGACGCAGACAACCAAGACGACCGGCAGCGCACCGAACGTCAAGAGTGTCGATACGGCATTGACGCTTGCTGAAGGCTTGATACCCGCCTGGGAGCGTATCAGAGTCATTGAAGATCCTTTTGTGGCGTATCGCCAAAGGCGTACGCGATGACGGCTTCCTCGTTGATCCCGTCTCCTTCCAAGCTCGCCGTGCACGAGCCCTCATGCATGACGTGGACACGATGAGAAAGATGAACCAATTCCTGGAGGTCGGAAGTGATGAGGAGGATTGCAGCACCTTCGGCGCACAGCCGTTGGAGTTGATGGTAGAAGTCAAGGCGGGCACCAACATCGATGCCAGCCGTCGGCTCATCGAACATATAGAGGTTCCGCTTTCGGCTCAGCGCTCGGCCGAGCACCACCTTTTGCTGATTGCCGCCTGAAAGCTCCTGAACTGCTTTATTGGGCTCAGCGGGTTGAACTTTCAGCCTTGCGAGCAGACCGTTCACAATCTTCGCGAGGACAGTCGTTCGCACGAAGCCGGCGTACGCCGACCCAGCTTCCCCGAGCACCTCAATTGCGATGTTTTCTGCTATCGGACGGTTCAGCGCGAGCGCCTCACCCCGGCGGTCCTGCGGCAGGTAAACCAACCCGCGTTTGAGCATGGCGGTCGGCGAATGAGCCTTGATGCTCTCGCCGACGAGCACAATTTCCCCTGCGTCAATCGCCTGCAATCCGAAGATCGCGCGGGCGACCTCCGCCTTACCGCAACCAACGAGCCCGCCAAGCCCGACAATCTCGCCGGCCCTGACCTCAAATGAGACGTTCTTGATCTTGTGCCCGGAGCAAAGCCCTTTCACCTCCAAGACAGCATGGCGAGGAGTATGCGGAATCTGGGGATAGAAATTCGCTATCTCCCGGCCGACCATCTCAGCGATCATCTGCTCGTTCGTCACGTCTGCCAGCCGATGAAAGCTCACAAAGCATCCATCTCGCAGGATTGTCACAACGTCGCCGAGGCGCTGGATCTCCTCCATACGATGGCTGATGTAGAGGATCGCCCACCCCTCTTTTTTCAACACCTCCACGGTGGAAAACAAATGCTCGGATTCGTCGTGGCTGAGGGTTGCGGTTGGCTCATCCAGGATCAACGCACCTGGTTTTCCGCCAAGTGCACGTACGATTTCCAGGAGCTGTTGTTCAGCGCGCGTTAGAGTGTCGACGCGTGCGTCGGGGTCGATGGCGACGCCGAGTTTCTCCATCGACCTCATCATCCCGGCGCGCATTGCGGCCTTGTCTAGAATCCCGCCTCGTGTTTTTTCTCGGCCAAGAGCGTAATTTTCCACCGCCGTCATCGAGGGCGCCAGGCCAAAGTCTTGCAGAACGGCGTTGACTCCACTCTCGCGCGCTTCCAACGGAGTAAGATCCGGGCAGGCGCGCCCGCACAGAATGCGGGCGCCTTCATTGGGCCTATTTGCTCCAATAAGTAACGAAACAAGCGTTGACTTGCCCGCCCCATTCTCTCCAAGAAGCATATGAACCTCGCCGCACCGAAGCGTAATGCTCACGTCCTTCAATGCGGCGAAACTCCCATAGAATTTGGATACGCCGGAGAGCGAGGCAAATACTTCGCCCTCCTGAAAGTCGCTAACGATGGTCATTTCTTGGTCGCTTCGACCGAAAATTCGACCTTGTATCCCGCTGGTGCAAACATGTCGGTCTTGCTAACCGATTTGATCGTATCCGCGGTCACCATCTGGGGCTTCGGCCCCGCACGCTTGGCCAGCAACTTCTGGCCCTGCAGCAGTCGCAGAACCATGTCCACAGCGAGGCGCCCTTGAAGAACAGTAAAGTCGGTGGGCGAAGCTTTCGTGGCTCCAGCGGCGATATCGTCGTACACCGGCGGGATAATATCGAACGCTGCGACGCTGACCTTCCCTCCTAAATTGGCGTTGCGAACTGCAACCGCAGCGGCCTGCGCGGCAATGTCGACGCCGACCAGCCAATTGAGCTTGTCGTACGTCTGTAGCGCGTTGTTGATCATGTCGAGCTGAACATTCAGGCCGGTATCGCCGCGCCGCGTCACCGCAATCTCGACCTTCGATTCGTTGATTGCGTCGTTGAAGCCGCGCACCGCGTCATCGGACCAGCCCGCTCCCTGCGGGCCCGGAAAGAAGCCAACTACCGTGGACTTTCCGCCAGACTGCTCGACGATGTATTTTCCGGTCTGGTAGGCGAGGTCGTAGAAGCTGACGAGGGCGTGACCGGAAACGCTCGGCTCTTTGACGCCATTGACGAAATCGATCACCGGAATGCCAGCATCCGTCGCCTTCTTGACCAGAGGCCCAACACCGTCAGCGCTGATCGCACCCAGAATGATGCCGTCGAATTTCTGCGCGATGCAGTTGTCCATCTGGCTGAGCTGGGTTGAAAGGTTCGTATACCCTCCGGCCTCGTAAAGCGTCATTGCGCTTCCAGCACGATGAATCTCAGCCGCGACGCCATAGTTCGCGGCAACCCAATAGCTGTCCTTGAGATGCGGAAAGAGTACACAGATGTTCCAGGGCTTCGTCACTTCCTCCCCGCCCAAGAGCTTCCAGTCGGCATCGGTCTTCTTATCCCCGTCAACAAGCTGCACAGGGAAGCTCGTAACCGGCTGCTGGCTTTGCGCGCTTCCCACAAAGGCGCAGCTGGCCAAAGCCGCAAGCACGCTCGTCCTCATCAGTCCTCTCATGTTCATTTCTTCCTGAAAGAGTGCGTTCTGTTGTTGTTCGGGTCTTCCGCCCGATTGTTTTACCGCTGAGCGGTATCGAGCACGCGGCGCATGGCAGCCGCGACGTCCCGCGCATTGGGCGGGTCCGAGTGAATGCAGACAGTTTGGAACGAGACGTCGAGGAGAGTACCGTCGACCGCTTCGACTTTCCCCTCTCGCACCGCCCGCTCGAGACGAGCGGCCGTCTTTTCGATATCGACCGCCGACTGGGTCCGCGGAATGATCAGTTCGCCGGCCGCGCCGTAGGAAAGATCAGCGAAAAACTCCGCTACGAAATGCGTCCCCACCGCCCTGGCCGCGCTCTCGTGAAAAGTGCCTGCCATTCCGAAGAGCGGAAGGTCGAATGTCTTCGCGGCCTCCGCCATTGCGGTGGCAAGCGCCATGTCGCGCGCGGCCATACCGTAGATGATGCCGTGTGGTTTCACATGGTTCAGGCTTTTCCCGACGGCGCGAGCAACACCAGCAAGAGCACCAATCTGATAGATGAATGCTGCGCGCAATTCCTCGGGGGACAAGCGCAGCTCACGCCGACCAAAGCCTTCACGATCTGGCAGTGAGGGATGGGCCCCAATCCTTTTTCCCTCGCAAGCGGCCAGCTCGACCGCCCGCATCATGGTCATGGGGTCGCCGGCGTGAAAACCGCACGCGATATTGGCGCAATCGATGAAGGGCATGATGCCGGCATCGTTCCCAAAGCGCCAATTTCCGTAGCCTTCCCCCATATCGCAGTTCAGCGTGACGCTCATCCCATAATCCGTCTAGTGTTATAACAGAATGAAATCTGCGCTTCCTAAATTTTGATGTCAACAGGATTGTCTAGTGTTATAACAAAAAAATCTAAACGGAGTTGAGCAATGCGCCCAGAAAACGACCTCCTTCCTGAAGCTGTACAGGGGCCGGTCCTCACTCCGGTCTCGCGGGACATGCTTCACGAGCAAATCTACGACCGTCTGAAGCGGAATCTGATGATGGGCCGGTTCACGCCTGGACAGAAGCTACCGCTGAGAACGCTCGCGAAGAGTTTAGGAACAAGCCTGATGCCCGTTCGGGACGCACTGCAGCGTCTCGAAAGTACCGGCTGCGTCGTTTCAACAGCCAATCGGACGATGGCAGTCCCTCAATTCAGCCCTAAGCAGCTTCAGGATATCTGCACGCTACGTATCGTCCTGGAGACGACCACGGCGGAGCGTGCAGCTATGCTGCGATCGGACGATGAACTAGCGTCACTCGCCGTATTCGTCAGGGACATTGACCGCTCAGCGGAAACAAACAGCATCGATCTCTTCTTAGAGGCGAATTACCACTTTCACATGCTAGTTGCCGATATGAGCCGGCTCGCGTTCGTCCGTACCCTTCTGGAACCGCTTTGGATGCACATCGGCCCCTCCATCAGGCAGTCCGTCCCGAACGAAGCGTTATTCCAAAGCGCTGCCCGACGGCACAAGGAAGTTTATGACGCGATTGTCGTGCACGATCCAAAGAGCGCTGCTATCGCCATTAAAAGAGACATTTTAGATGGCTACAACTTCTGAGTCCGCAGCTCCTGTGCGGCAGCTTGAAATTTGAAAGCGACCGATGCGTCTTTTTTAACCAACGTCTTGAGTCATGAGGGCAATAGGCTGGCGACCTAGCTCGCCGATGCTGCTACCTGGGTGGCTGTTGATGATCCTGGTAATGGTGTCGTCGGTAAACGGTACCCCTCCGGGAAGCTTTCAATTGCCGACATCTTCGGCTCGAACCGATTGCAAGGCCTAAGGCGACATAAGGCCATTTGGACCCATGCGACGGTCCGATGGTGGTGATTAGTCGCTCCCTGAAACCGAAATGATGTCGTCCTTGTTCCGGAATGTTCTCTCCTCCGCGGTACCGATCAATTATCACCCGGCCAGCGACCCACCAAGACTAGTAGTGTCTCAGTCGTCCTTCCATGTTGTACCGGAAAGTTGTCTCGCAGCAGATGATGTTCCTCATCGCGACAGGACGAGGGTGTAGCAATGACTGGCCTCTTTAATCCCTTGCATGTATCGCGTTTCCTTCAGTCGTATGACGTCGACGCCTTGGAAAAAGGCTTACGGCTCTCGATAGCAATCAATTTCGATGACTACATCGATATCGCACGCGCGGCGCCTACTAAAGGCCCACATACCCAAATTTTCGGCAGGATCGACCCGCACTCTGGCGCAAAAGAAAGACAAAGAGAGCCTGGCCGATAGGCTTCGTCTCTTCACCAACCCGTTTGCCGCTCATCCGGTTGATCTCGGCTGGTTCGACGAACCGGGCATCCGCATCTTCGCGGCGGAGAAGAATGGTATCTTTCATATCTCGTACCACCCGGAGGGCGATCTCTATGCGCGCCAGTTGCACAATCTCATTCGGCGAGCCCGGGGTAAACACTAAACACGGGCGGTGCGGGCTGGCTGTAGAGCTCGGGGTCTCACTTAAGCCAGACCGAGATATGTGTTTGCGCCGTTAGGATCGGAGAGGATGAGCGAGTGGCTATTGTTTTCATTACGGGAAGTGCAGACGGTCTTGGACGCGCGGCGGCCGAGACCTTGCTGAGCGAAGGGCACAGAGTGTTGCTCCATGCCAGGTTAAAGGACCGCATTCCTGCCATGGGCGACTTTGCTTCGCGCGCCGCGGGTTTTGCGGTTGGCGATCTCTGCAGCGCGCGAGAGGTCAAAAGCATCGCCGATCAAGTGAACGCGATCGGTCGCATGGATGCAGTTATTCATAATGCCGGCGTCTACACCGAACGAACCCGTGGCTCGACCCCTGAGGGGCATCCGAACACGCTTGCCGTCAATTCCCTGGCGCCATACATGCTGACGGCTTTGATCGAGCGCCCGGCTCGGCTGGTTTACCTCAGCAGCGGTTTGCATCATGGCGGCGAAGGTTCACTCGGCGATCTCAACTGGACCAAGCGACCTTGGGATTGGGCGAGAGCCTACGCGGAAAGCAAGCTTCACGTCGTCGCGCTCGCCCTCGCGCTGTCGCGACGGTGGCCACAGGTGTTGAGCCATGCCGTCGATCCGGGCTGGGCGCGCACGAAGATGGGCGGCCTCGCCGCCCCGGTAGACGTCGACACCGGTCAGCGCACACAGAGCTGGCTCGCCGTGAGCGACGAGCCAGCAGCCAAGGTCAGCGGCGGCTATTGGCACCGACTTAGGCAAGAAGCGCCTGCCAACGAGGCGACCCGTCCGGAATTCCAGGAGCGGATGATCGCAGAGTTTGCCAGGCTGACCGGCGTGGCACTTCCTTGAAGGCTCTGGGATCGGGTACCGCGCGTTAAGCTCTGCCGCCCGAGAGCTCGGCGCATGACCGGCGGGGACTTATCCGGGCGCGTAGCATTAGCCTGATCACCCTGAGGTCGCTATCAACCGCAACGCTGAGAAACAAGGCCCTATGGAAACTCTCGAAGCTGCAGTCACAGCTGCCTGGGCGGCGATCGATCGTGAGCGGAGTTATGTGACGGAACTCACTCGAAAGCTTGTTCGGATTCCATCGGTGAATCCAAAGTTTCTGAAGGACCCGATCCAGAATCGCGAGGACGCGGCTCAAGACTTGATCGAATCGACGCTAAAGTCACTTGGAATGGCGATCGACCGATGGGACGTGTTCGCGGGCAGACCGAATGTCGTTGGTCAGCTAGCCGGCTCTGAGGAGCGCAGCCTACTCTTATGCGGCCACATCGACGTGGTGCCGATCGGCGAGCGAAGCGCATGGACGATGGATCCGTTCGGGGGCGAAATTAAAGACGGTAGACTTTACGGCCGCGGCGCCATTGACATGAAGAGCGGTGTAGCAGCCGCCATAGCCGCGGTCCGAGGCATCAAGGCCGCCGGTATCGAACTTGATGGTCGCGTTTCCATCCATTCCGTCATCGATGAGGAAGCTGGCGGCTTCGGCGCCATTGATGCGGTGGAGCGGGGTCATCTTGCCAAAGCAGCCATCATTACCGAGCCAAGCTGGGGCAATATCCTGATTTGTGAGGGTGGCTTAGAATGGATCCGCGTTACCATTATGGGTCGACAAGGCCATTCCGCTTGGCGCTACAATGAAATTTGGCCGCAGCGCGACGAGCCTGATCGGTCGGCGCGAGCTGTAAATGCGATCGATATTGCTGCACGATTTCTGGACGCTCTTAGACACTTCGAAAGCTCGCGATGTCGCTATCGCCAGCATCCGCTATTGCCGCCGGGCATGAACACAATAAACGTAGGCGCGATGCGCGCCGGTGCGGGCCTCGGGCTGGATGGGTTGCCGCTCGTCATGACGAATCCTGCAATTATCCCGGACGTCGCGGTCATCGACCTCGACTACAAATTTCTTCCAAACCAAACGAAGGAAGATGTGCGGTCCGAGTTTGAAGCTTTTGTGCACCACTTCTGTCAGCAGGACCTCTGGCTCCAGCATAACCCGATCAAGGTCCAGTGGGAACTCAGCGGCCTGCATTTCCCGCCGATGAATACGCCATCCGATCATCCGATTGCACAGTCGCTTCTCAGGCGCCGAGCCCAACTCGGCGGCAAGCCGAAGATCACCGGATTCATCGCTGTCGCCGACTGCGCGCATTACGCCGGCGCGGGGGTGGACAGCATGATCTACGGCGCCTCTGGCGACGGTCTTCACAGTAGTGACGAGTACGTAGTCATCGCCTCGTTGGAGGAGACAACGAAAACTCTGGCCGCCGGAATAATCGACTGGTGCGGAATCAGATGAGTACATTTCTGGCCGAAAAACGTGCGAGCAGCGTTGCTGGGTAGACAAGACCGCGAATGCGATCGCCACGTTGCCGACGAGCCAGCAACCGAAGGCCAAACGCGCGTTGCAGGAGATCTGGATGGCCAAGATTAAGGCCGCGGCCGAGCTGGCGTTCGACGCGTTCATCGAGAGCTACACGCCGAAATACGAGAAGGCGGCCGACTGCCTAAGCAAGGATCGGCACACGCTACTGGCGTTCTACGACTTCCCGGCCGAGCACCGGAAACACCTGCGGACGACGGATGAGATGGACAAGCGATTTCTCTGCCGAGCCGAGGACTGCGAAAGTCGCTGCTAGTCCATTCTTTTGTTCGGTCGCGCTGCGGGCCATTCTTCCGTCCCGGCGACCGATCTCGCAGCCGCCGCGGGCAGGCGGTGAAGGCTGATCGCACTTGCGGCCACCGCACGGGCTTGGCCTTGACCGGCCAGAGCACGACGGCACGCGGGCGTGGAACGGGACTGCATTCCAGGCGTGGCTCGACCTTGCCGTCAGCCGCGATTATGGTTCTCCGGCGTGAGCGACCTCATGGCGAAGCGTAACGCGTCCGCTGCAAGCGTCACCGGACTGCCTATTTTCTCCCGCCGGATTGAGGCGCCCGCGTGCCGGTTTTTGGCGTCTCTCGTAGCTTTGCTCCGCCTGGGCAGCAATCAACATGTCGCGGTCGCGCAGCGCCTTGATGTTGTAGGCATAGGCTGGGCCGGGACGGCTACCTTTTTGTTGTGGATTTCCGGCTCGAAGTTGCACCACGCAGGTCTTGTCGGCGACCAGCGCTGGGCGCGCCCATAGGTAATGAGCACAGTGGGCTTGCGAGCCACGGCGACCGCGGCGATCTGACGGCCCCGCCGGGCGCGGATGCACACGAAAAAAGCATGCAGAGAACCGGGCGCGTTGGCCGCCGCCCAGGCCGCCTCGACCAGCGTGGCGCGCGCATGACTACGCCCGATCTTGCTGATACGGCCGTGGTGGGCCGCTCCCAGCCCGGACTACCGCACCCGCGGGTTCAGCCCGCAATAGCTCACCAGCTTCTGCGGGCTGTTGGAGCGGCAGACGTCGCTGATCGCCGCCAGGATGCCGGCAGCGACCGCCAGATTCACCCGGTTATCGTGATCAATCTATTGACCGCGGAATCCTCGATTGCGTCCTGCGCGATCTGCCGGTCGAGTAGCATAGGCCTTCCGCCAGCCAGTCAACCGCTCGCGGACGTGCCGATCGATGGCCGCTCGCTCATCGTCCGGCAGCTGTTGAGCAGCCAACCACGCCCGGCCGCGAGCGTAGAAAGGATCGGCATGTGGGAACTTTGGGATCAGGTGTGCGTGCAGGATCGAACACACCTCGTTCTTGAGCCGCGTAATGCCGCACGTTCTGGTAGCGCCGCGCCACCAGCCTGCGCTTGCGTTCGGTCTCCGCGTCTGTCCATATCTGCCGTAGGTATCTCGCCGCCTGCAGACTGGCGAGCGTGCCAGCATCGATCTTATCGGTCTGGACGTGAGCCTGGGCGATCGCCTTCAGCTGCAACGGATTGGATAATCAGCCGCGCCACGAACGGCGCCAGCACTCGCGAGACCGCAATGATGTTGCCGGTCGCATTCGCGCACTATCTCTTCACTGGCCAGCAGCAGGCGTCTTGCCAAATCCCTCAGCGCGGTCCGCGTCATATCAACTCGGCCGGCATGGCGGAGCCAGCCGTTCTCCCAAGATACCACCTCCTCGAAGGTTCGGTAGACATCAATCCAACTTACCCCTTTGCAATTGCACCTCCTGCCAGACGCGTGAGCGGCGGGCGACACGACAACTACGGATTCGCGCTCTCGGCCCAACCGGGCGAGCCGCAGAGGCGGACAGCTACTAACTTGAGCTCTCGGCTCATCGTGTGTATCGGCCTGCCCGCACATCGTGCTGCGGTGCCTCTGTCCCGATGGTCGCACGCACCATACGCCACGATGTCGAATACCGCAGCGGAACGATGCCACCGAGAAATCTCATACCGGTTACCAATCCCATTGAAAGCACCTTCGCTACCTGCGACACCGCACGATCCGATCGAAGGGACTGCCTGTCCAACAGGACGGCGCTCGTGATGGTCTTCAAACTGCCTGAAGCCGCGCAGAAAAGCTGGCGCCGTCTCGATGGCCACAACCAATTTCCAAAACTCGTTCTCGGGTGACATTCAACGACGGGATCGAGGTCATCGACAAACCGACTGACCGTCAGCTCATAACCGCCGCAGCCCGACCAGCCAGGCCGTCACCACAATTTTGCGACAGCTCGCGCGCTGGAACTGCTTGGCGGCAGAGCTGATGCGGGACGCCGCAGTCAGAGCCTGCGAGGACTGTATTCTTCCGGTTGAGCGTGATCGGGGCGGATTGAGCGCGCGACTGCGTTGCTATCGAGCTCGATGTGGCCAGCACCGATAAAGCGCGTCAGCCCCTCCCAGCGTGAGAGCGCGTAACGGATGGGCATCACCAGCTTGCCCTTTTGGCTGATCACCGCAAGCTTTGCGCGCAGCTACCGGTCGAAAGCTTTCCCGTGCCGACCCTTGGGCTGCTGGACGAGACGGCTCCGTACCTTGCCCAGCCCTTGGGAGAAGAAGTGAGCGTGTAGCCGAGCAGCCTGCCCGAGCACGTTCACGTTTGCTGCCGGGTCTCCGAGCTCGACGTGCTCTCAGCTGAGTACCGCGCCATCGTTGTGGCGCAACTACCAACCCTGGCTGGGATGGGCCTCTTTTCGCAACATCAGAGTTCGTTATTGTCGAACGTAACGCCCAACAAGAATCCGAACTTTCGGCGGCAGCAAGCAGCCCACCATAGAGCCACAGGTGGGGCACTTATCGCCATAGAATGTGCCTCGACGCCTTTTCATGCAAAGTAGCAGAGGAAACAGAATGTTCGACAGATCGAACGAACTCGGCGCCTGGGACCGCGATCACCTCTTCCACCCAGCTACGCAAGCTGGCGCCCATGCGCGAGGTGAAATCCAAACGCGCGTGATCACCGGGGGTAAAGGAGTCTACATCACAGATAAGTCTGGCAGAACCAGCCTTGACGCCTTTGCGGGTCTTTTTTGTGTGAATGTCGGATATGGCCGCCGGAAGATCGCGGAAGCGATTGCAAAGCAGGCGAACGAACTCGCCTATTACCACGCATTTGTCGACCACGGCACAGAAGCCCCGATCACACTATCCAAGATGATCATCGATCGCGCGCCGGCGGGCATGAGTCGCGTTTTTTTCGGTCTATCAGGCTCGGACGCGAACGAGACAAATATCAAACTGGCGTGGTACTACAATAATGTGCTTGGCCGGTCGGAGAAGAAGAAGATTATCTCCCGCTGGCGCGGCTATCACGGCTCAACGGTCATGACGGGCTCGCTGACAGGCCTTGAACTGTACCACAACGCCTTTGATCTACCGCGCGCGCCGATTCTCCACACTGAAGCCCCGTACTATTTTCGTCGCGCTGATACGACTATGAACGAGGAGCAGTTCGCCCAGGCCTGTGTCGACAAGCTTGAGGACATGATTGTAGCCGAGGGTGCCAATACAATCGCGGCGTTCATCGGGGAGCCGATCCAAGGTGCTGGCGGCATAATTCCGCCGCCCACCGGCTACTGGTCGAAGGTGCAGTCCGTGTTGAAAAAATACGACATTCTACTCATCGCGGATGAAGTCGTCTCCGGATTCGGCCGCCTAGGGAGGATGTTTGGCTCCGATCACTACGATATCAGACCGGACCTGATCACAATTTCAAAAGGCCTGACCTCCGCGTACGCGCCTCTCTCCGGCGTCATCGTTTCGGACAAAGTTTGGCAAGTTGTCGTGAAAGGCTCCGACCAACTCGGTACTATCGGCCATGGCTGGACTTGTTCCGCTCATCCTATCTGCGCAGCGGCTGCCATTGCTAATCTCGAGCTAATCGATGAAATGGGCCTGATCGCGAATGCCCGCGATACTGGAGCCTATCTCCGGTCTGCATTGGCTGAGACGCTGGGCAATCATCGAAACGTCGGCGAGGTGCGCGGCGACGGGCTCATGGCGGCGGTGGAATTTGTCGAGGATAGGGATAACCGCATCTTCTTCGATCCGTCCAAAAAAGTGGGGGAGCAGGTCGCTGCCGCGCTGCTTGAGCGCGGCGTCATCGGCCGCGCCTTGCCGCAGGGCGACATTCTCGGGCTCGCGCCACCGTTGTGCTTAACAAGGCACGAAGCCGATATCATCGTCGAGAGCATGGTGGATGCAGTCAATGCTGTGTTTGTCAGTTGATCGAGAACCAGACAGCGGTCCTTTTTAAGAACTATCGAAACGCGCCTCACAGCCGTGCCCTTCTCCGTCGCTGGTACTGGAACGGAATATCACTTTCATAGCGGCCTGGTGCGAGGCGGCATTGGGGAAAGCAATTCGCGCTGCAAAAGGAGGGGAAGGGATCGCACCGACGATCTCGCGATTGCCAGGCGGGGGCGTCGTTGAGATCGGAGAACAGGGTCTCGTTGAGCATTTCGTCGCGCATCCGGCGGTTGAAACTCTCGGCTACCTCCTTGCACGGGGGGCATGCCGTTAGAGGTGAACTCGGTGCCACGGTCCGACTCGATCATTCCCGGCTTGCCGCGTTGCTGTGCAATTGCCCTCAGTTCGCGGGTCCACGCGCCGCCCTGGGATCGACGTCGCCGGAACGGCGCCCGGGCATTCCTTAGTGACGTCGTCGACAACGCTGAGGATGCGAATGCGCTGGCCCTCGGCGAACTGGTGTGAACAAAGTCCAGCACCAGCGTGCGTTGGGCTTGGCCTCCACCCAGGATCGGAGCGCGAGCCTCCCCGGCCCTGCGGCGAGCCCGCCGCATAGCCGGATCTGATTGATCCCCGACGGCGCGTCCTCCGGCCTCCCGTCCCAGCAGCATGAACAGCCGGCGGTAGCCAAAACGTAGCTGCTCGTTGGCGAGGTCACGCAGCCGGCCACGGAGAGCCACGTCCGAAGGACAGATGGAGCGATAGCGGATCATCTTCCGATCCGCGCCCACGATCGAGCACGCCCGCCGTTCCGACAGGCTATAGAGGGACTGCAGATGCGCGACCGCAGCGCGCTTCGCGCCTCTTTGCCGCCCTCCGTTTGCGGAAGAAACCCGCGACGTTCGCCCTTCAAGAATCTCGATCCGGACCTCGTTCTCGCCTTTCTCGATGAGCTCGAGGAGAGCCAATTCACCAATCCTCGCGCTGAGCCACCTATCGAAATAGGTAGTGTAACGATCCTGAACAATGCTTTAGCAACATGCGACTGAAAGGTGCTCCGGTGTTAAACGCAACAGCGCGTAGCAATGCAACGAAGAACGCGGTTGACCTACTACACGTCGCTAGGGTCATTCGGCATTATGATGTTGCCGCGTCCCAAAGAGGCATAAAGCTTTCGCTGGGGGATGACTTTAGAGAATACGTCTCGATCACTCAATCGACTCCGACCAAGGGGCCTACATCTCCAGTTTTTCGGCCTGACCGCTCTCCAATTGAATCCGGGGAAGGATTTTGGGTCGTTGGTCGTGACAAGGGCAACGAAGTTGCGGTTTTGCAGGCAGTTCGGCTTTACGACCTTTCAAGCAGTAACCTTGCAGAACACCTTGAATCTCTTAAGGCGTTTTACGCGTCGCCAACCCAACATGCGCATCCTCACGAAATGCGTATCTATTGCAGAAGGTGCAAAGAGAATGACCGGGAAAGTCGCCTACCACGGAGATGTGTGGGTGCGCAGAGACTACCGAGGGGCTGGTATGACAAGTATTTTAGCAGGACTCGCTTTTGGCGTGTCTTTTGCTATATGGGCTCCTGATTTCGTGTGTGCACTCGTGGCGCACTGGGCGATCTATAAGGGCGTGGTCTCACGATACGGATATACGCATCAAGAGAGAGGCGGCTCAGCACTACAGCTCGTGGAAGAGGGAATTGTCGACGACGATTGGCTGGTTTGGCTCACCGGCGACGAGCTGAGAAGCCGCATAGTCTCCGAAGAGAAAGCCGATCTGGGGTTAGGGTTGTAGTCAAGCCGCTGTTGGCTTGCCTCTGCTACGCGCGATGCAGTTGCTAAGGGACCGGCGCGATTGCCGCTTGCGAGCATCAAATCTGCTCCATCACGCTCTCGGCGTCTGCTGGACCAACATACGACTTGTCGGGTGTTTCGATGGTTCTTTCCCGGCGTTGCCACAGCGTAATAGATAACCTTGATCTCTGCTATTTGACCACTGCGAGGATGAGAAGTATGTCAAAAACACAATGCCCGGCCACGCGAGAGATTCCACTCGATCCGAGGAAGTCTGCGCTACTGTTCATCGACGTGCAAAACTTTTGCGTGCACCGTGATGGCGGTGAGTTCAAGAATGTGTCTGACACGGAGCTTGCAGCCAAGTATGGCTATTATTTCGATCGTCTGAGTACCATTGCGGTACCCAACATGCAGCGGTTGCAGGCGGCATTTCGTAGAACGGGCATAGAAGTGCTCTACACAACTATCGAAAATTTGACCAAAGACGGTCGAGATCGTGGGCTGAACTACAAGATCTTAGGCTTTCACGTGCCGAAGGGAGCATGGGACGGGAAAGTTATTGATCAGATCGCCCCCGGCGATGATGAAATCATACTGCCGAAAACGTCATCGAGTGCGTTCGTGTCCACTCAAATCGACTATTTGCTGCGCAATCTAGGGGTTAGGCAACTCGTGCTGGCGGGGGTCGTTACTGACGAGTGTGTCGAGTCTGCGGCGCGAGATGCCTGCGATCGCGGCTACCTCGTCACTCTCGTGCCAGATGCGTGTGCCACTTACAGCCAGCAGCGCCACGAGAACAGTTTGCGAGTCAGTGCAACTTATAGCCGCTTGGTCTCCACAGAAGCCCTAATTAAGGAGATCGGTGGCGCATTTTAGTCAGAGGCACCGACCAATAAGTGCCTTCGAGGAGGAATGCAGAGCGGTACCCTCGCAAAGTAGTTGATGGGGACGCGGATCGCGTCTGGCGTGCATCGAGGCAGCTAAAAAGACGACCAAGCCGGGAATGATGTTAGAGCTGGCTCCGGAAATCTGGACAGGGCGATAAGTCGAGTTTCTGCCTGACGGCGGGCAGGATTGTCCCACGAATCAGGAGAGACGATGAGCAAACGAGCCCGCCGGCACGACGCACCGGCATTCAAGGCCGACGTGGTGTTAGCCGTGACGCTGGCCCAGCTGGCAGAGCATCGACGTGCACCCGAACCAGATCGCGCAGTGAAAGTCCCCAGCTTCAGGAAGCGGCGGCCGCGGTATTTGGCCCTGCAGGAGGCAACAGAACGACCGAGCCTGCCGTAGACGTGACAACGCGGCACGGCAAGATTGGGGAGCTGACGCTGGAGTACGATTTTTAGAAGGCGCCCGCAGCAAAGCTTGCTGAGCGCCAAGCGATGATCGCCGTGAGCACGACCTGCCAATCACGAAACAGGCGGAAGTTCTGAAGATCAGCCGTGGCAGTGTCGATTATCTACCACGTCCGGTATCGCCCGCCGACCTCGCGATCATGCAACGTCGACCGGCTGCATTTGGATGTCCTTTCGCCGGTTCGCGAATGTTGCGAGAACTGCTGGCTGCCGAACGGTGCAAGATCGGCCGCCGGCATGCCACAACGCTGATGCGGCGGATGGGGATAGAGGCGCTCTACCTCCGGCCGCGGACCACTAGGCCCGAATCCGAGCACATGACTTGAGAAATAGGCGCTTCCCGGCGATCGATGAGAGTTAGAGAATTGATCTAACCGTCGCGATTGCTTTTCGTTCTCGCGCACACTTTTGGAGAGGAGGCACCGAACCGAGACCCACGAAGGCAAGTCACGCGCACAGGCGACTACTAGCGTTGATAGGTTCGTGGATTCGGACTCTCAGCTATTCAGGAGAGGCTGTTATGTTGGACCACGTGCAACGCGAATGCGTGCCGCCTCAGGTGCGACGAGGCGTTCGTTGCGCTCGTACTTTGACCCATACGCGACTTCACAGTTCGTCTCCGCGTATTTCTTCCCCATCAAACGGGGGGCGTGCAACTACATCATCCAGGCGGGAGACTCCCAGCTTTCGTTCAGGTTCTTGAGCCCAAGAGCGGTGATCAACCAGCAGCTCCGGAACATGCACCCCACCCGATCTGTTGCCAACATCAGGAGAGGTATGTGATGAGTGAATTCGTCGATCCCCTGTGTCGCTCTACCGCGTCTATCGTCTTTGTTGGTAGGAATCAGCAAGGTAACTGGGTCGTTCGAGAGAAGAACGGCGCGTTCGGCGGCCTGTTTGTGGACCGCGCCCAAGCCATCAAATTCGTGCTAAAGAGCGGGCATTCTGAGGGCGTCATCGAAATGTCGCCCGAACTCGAGTTCAATACTGCCGCCGAACCGTAAATCGCCTAATCGAGGGGGCGCGGAGGATCACTCCGACTGCGTGGAAGGATCGTGCGACTAAATTTGCAGCAGCGAGAGCAAGTGCCAAACAGCAAAGCAGGCTGCGAGTGAAATTGGGTCACGAACTTCCCCAGAGTCAAAGCCAACAGATAAAGTCGGACCCGATTTTACTCCCGCGTCCTTTTAGGCATATGAGGGGACTCACACGAATCTGGCCCCGACAGAATACTTATATCCCACGTCTTACCTGCCTCGACGCAAGGGAAAAGAAGTACTGCATCTGCACGAGGCATTCGCCCGGGAATCCCGCGGAGTGCCAAAGGCATAGGACGATACCTCTGCCATTAGTCGATGCCGGCCTGTCGGAGGATCGTGCCCGGGTCGTACGGTTCATTGATCAGATGCCGATCACGACGACTGATAAGATCATTCGGAAAAGTCTACCGCCAAATGGCCGAAGACGAAGCTCGAACGGAAAGCAACAGAGCGACCGTTTCTGGGCCATTGGGAGCTGCCAAGATTGCGGCCTTACCGCGCAAAGCACATGTCAGCGTCGGCCCTTTGGCCGGTTCGCAAGTACGTTTCTAATCGAAAAGCTGGAATGAATACGTGAGATGCCTGGAAGCGTCGAGAGGATCTCCTTGTGAATCCGCTCAAACTCGACAGCATTGGCCGCTTCCACCCGCAGGAAGTAATCCGCTCCCCCGGTCATGAGGTAGCACTCTTGTATCTCCGGATATTTGCGTACCGCAGCCTCAAATTTATTGAGATACTCTACTGTCTGCCGTTCCAACGTAATGTTGATCAGAACGGCAAGACCTTGCGAGTCGGCACCCGTCTCGACGAGTGCCGTGTACCCGCGGATGACGCCTGCCTTCTCGAGCAGCTTGATCCGTCTCAGACACGCCGAAGGAGAAAGCCCAACTTCCTCCGCCAGATTGACATTGCTCGCCCGGGCGTTCACGCGGAGCGCGCGCAAGATATTGCGATCTATGCTATCCATCGCGCTGTACGATTTATTCGAGAAGTTAGTAGATTGTTTGAATTTGTAGCATTCCTCGAATAATCAAGCAAGGAACGCCCGGCACTTGCTCGAATATTGCGCTAACCCTTTCCTCATGGAAAGCCAGGAGACATTGGGCCGGACTGCTTCGAGGGCGGTGTTGGACGGGAAAGCGCAGGGCCTTCCGGGCTACATGACCGTCGATTTGGCCGCATTGCGCCGCAATTTTCAGCTCATTGCATCGATCGCGAATCCAGCTCGCGTGGCGGGAGTGGTGAAAGCCGATGCCTACGGCCTGGGTGCCATCCAAGTGGCGAGGTCTTTGCTTGCAGCCGGCTGCAAGCACTTCTTCGTGGCACATGCGGCGGAAGCTATTGTGTTGCGACCTCATCTTCCGGGGGACGTGCAGCTCTTCGTGCTGAACGGTCTATTGCCCGGCGCAGAGGCTGCTTGCGCGTCTGCCGCTGTCATACCGGTGATCAACTCCTTAAGCCAGCTTCACGGATGGCGCGCTCAGGCCCGCATGGAGCGTAGGCGTCTTCCTGCCGTTCTGCAGTTCGACACTGGCATGTCACGGCTCGGATTGGCGCCCGCCGAGCGCGCTGCGGTGCGCATGGAAATAGCGCAATCGCCGGAGCTCGAGATTCTCTACGTCATGAGCCATCTCGCCTCCGCAGATGAGCCTACCAAAGCGCAAAACGCCGCGCAGCTCGCAGAGATGCAGATCGTGATAAAGGAATTCGGGCCGATACCGTCCTGCTTCGCCAACTCCGCTGGCGTGCTGATGGGAAAGGACTATCACGGCTCTCTCGTTCGCCCAGGGATCGCGCTCTATGGCGGTGCGCCGCAGGTAAACGCTGTAAATCCGATGGAGCCCGTCGTGAGCCTCTCTATCGCAGTTGCGCAGACCCGCACGGTTCCGGGTGGTGCCATGGTCGGCTATAGTGGAACGCACGTAACCCACGACTGCACCCGGCTTGCCACACTTTGCGCCGGCTATGCCGACGGGCTCCCACGCAGCTTGAGCGGTCGCGGAGCTGTCTACTTCGGCGGTCAACGTCTGCCCATCGTGGGGCGAGTCTCGATGGACAGCATGACCGTCGACATCTCCGATTTGCGGGATGGCGCGCTCGATTTCGGAAGCTTGGTCGAAGTGATCGGTCCTCATCAGACGCTCGAAATGCTGGCGACTGACGCCGGCACGATCTCCTACGAGATCCTCACCGGCCTCGGTCATCGCTTCCAAAGAAGCCATTGCTGAACTTGTCCCCAGTCAAACAGCATCATCTGGCAGAACATTGGAGCAGATATGAAAGTCACCGTTTTAGGCGCGGGCGTTATCGGCGTCACAACCGCATTTCAACTTGGAAAGTTCGGGCACGAAGTGGTTGTTCTTGACAGACAGCCGGGTCCAGCGCTGGAAACGAGTTTCGCGAACGCGGGGGAGGTTTCCTTCGGCTACTGTTCGCCCTGGGCTGCCCCCGGAATCCCAACGAAGGCCATCAAGTGGATGCTCATGCGGCATGCACCATTAATCCTTCGGCCAAAGCTTGATGCGGCCATGCTCTCCTGGCTCCTCCGCATGTTGTCCAACTGCACGGCGAGCCGATATGCGCTCAACAAGGGAAGGATGCTGCGCCTAGCCGACTACAGTCGCATGGCGCTTGCCGAGGTGAGAGGGGAGGCCTCCCTGAACTATGACGAGCGCATGCAGGGAACCCTGCAGCTGTTCCGAACTCAGCAGCAGCTCGATGCATCAACTAAGGACGTGAAGGCTCTTGCGGCAGACGGCATCCCTTTCCAGGTACTGGATCGCGATGGTTGTGTTCGGGCTGAACCCGCGTTACGCTACGTTCGCGACCGCATAGTGGGAGGACTTCTGACTCCGAAAGACGAGACCGGCGACTGCTTCAAGTTCACCAATGCGCTGGAGCAAAGAGCCTCAGCATTGGGCGTTGACTTCCGTTACGGACATATCATCAATGGACTGGACATCGATGCCGGCCAGGTGCGTGGTGTGATCACCGATCGCGGGACTATTCGCTCGGACGCAGTAGTTGTCGCATTAGGGAGCTATTCACCTCTTCTCCTCAAGAAGATCGGAATCAAGCTGCCAGTCTATCCTGTCAAAGGATACTCGCTGACAATTACAATCACCGACGTTTCCCGTGCCCCCGAATCGACGGTCATGGATGAGACATACAAGATTGCAATTACCCGTCTGGGAGATCGAATTCGTGTCGGCGGGATGGCTGAAATCTCGGGCTACACCAATGACCTCGTCGAAGCGCGTCGACGGACCCTGGAGTGTTCCGTGATGGATCTGTTCCCTGGCGGAGATCCCAAGAGCGCATCCTTCTGGTCAGGCCTTCGACCCATGACCCCAGACGGCACACCAATCATCGGCGGGACCAGGATCAGAAATCTCTTCTTGAACACCGGGCATGGCACTCTCGGTTGGACGATGAGCTGCGGCTCCTCTCGGGTCATAGCGGACCTTGTCTCGGGAAGAAAACCCGACATCGAAGCTGAGGATCTCGGACTAGAGCGTTACGAATAGTTCTGCGCCAAAGGAGCGAGCCACGAGAAGGCGAGGCTCCCAACGGACGCATCATCATCGCGTGGAAATTATGCCATCATGGACGAGCGGGGAATCCCAGCAAGCAGCAGGTTTGCCAATTGATCCGCCCCGTCGGGGCCATCGGAATAGTATCGCGGACGAGGAGGCGCTGAAGCAGTGCAAGCAAGGCTCCTTTCAAGAGAACTCTTAGTCAGAGGCAACCCCCGTAGGGTTCGACGTGCCAGTGGAATTTCGAGCTCTGCGCTGGGCGATCGTCGCATCCCAGCATCGCAGCCTTCGCCAGGCGGCAGAGACACTCAGAATCAAGCAGCCGACGCTTAGTCGCTCTCTTCGAAATCTCGAGCACGCCTTGGGCAGCAAGATCTTCCAGCGCACGAACGGCGGCACGCAACCAACCATTGAGGGTGAGGAATTCATCGAGGATGCCCGGCGCATCGTAGGCGCAACTGACGCAATGACCGCTCGCCTCAAGATCCGCTCGCGTGGCGAGAGTGGTCGGTTGATCATCGGCATTCACACCTCCCTCTCAGCTGGCAATCTCCGGGCCACTCTCCTCGAGCATCGGCAGCGCTTTCCCCATGTCGAGAGACAATTGGTCGACGGAGCGAGCGACCATCTGATCTCGGATCTCGCCAGTTCCGCTATTGACGTCGCCTTCGCGGCCGAGTCCGCTCCAAGATGGAGCGGCAAGTCATTGTTGCTCTGGAGCGAACGCGTCGTCGCCGCCCTCCCCGCGAACCATCCGCTGACATGTCATGATGTGGTTCACTGGGGTAAACTGAGGCGCGAACCGCTTTTGATTCGCCGACGAGCTGCCAAAATGGCGTGATGATCCCAAGCGGCCGATCGAAACCGCCGAGACATCGCTGACGTCCCGGCTCTGCGCTCATATGAATAGCGCAACGAGGAAGTCTGGTGGATGGGATTTTCTCCAGTTTCATATCGAGGAGCCTGACGAAATCGTCGGTAGGCGAAAGGTCCTTGGTTCCGGCCCCCAGCGCAGCGACGATCTGGATCGAAGGCCGCGAATACTCGCAGTATTCGTCTCTCGTTCCTATCGAATGCAAGCGCCTGCCCATCCCCGCCAGCGCAACCCGCGATGACCGCGAGTACCTTTATAGCGCTCATTCCTCGACTGGTGGCGTTCAACGTTTCAAAGCTGCCCATCACGGTGCCGCTCACGCGATCGGCGCCATGATTGGATACATCCAGTCTCGTGAATTGACTTCTGGGACGCAGATTCGCGCCTGGCTTCAGGGGTTGGTCGCAACTCCGGTCGATGGGTGGAGTCTGAATGATGAGCTCCGCATCACTAAGCGCGATACGGCGGCAAGGTGAGCGCTGCTGGAATCTATGCACCAGCGAAACGGAGGCCTTCCAGATATACAACTTCATCACCTCTGGATCGACATGGCTGCCCCCGTCAGAGGGCACGACGCACTCGGCACAGCCTGCCCTGTCGAGCTGACCGCATGACATTGCTTTCCCTCTTCCCTGTCGTCCATCGCGATCCGAGCCTGAGAGCGCTAAGCGCTCATATTGATTCACGACGAAGCTGAGATCGAGAGCGGGACTACACATGCTCACACGGGGGTATTTCATTGGCGAGATCGTAGACGCCCTGAGCGACGTTGCGGACTAGGTCTCGACCCGCGGTCGCCTTGGCCTAACCGACCTCAACAAGCACGCGGAGGACTTCTTCAAGACGATCCTCAACCATCTTCTTTCGATCTCGCTCGTCAATCTCAACACCGATCGCAGCAATGAACCGGGACTTCTGGTGGTGGCTTCTCGCTCATGATCCCATCACCCGGCCGGAGCCTCGACAGTCAGGCGGGTTCATATAGGCTCGGAAACCGGCCAGATCCTCGTCGCTCGGATTCTCGGCCTCGGGAATGCACCGGATGGTCTCGGCGATGTCGCGACGCGTGACGTAGCTGATGATCGCGCCACCATTGCTCAGCTTCGTACTCCATCGAGCCGCACCAGCGGTTGGGACGGGCAAGGCCCGGCGCGAACGCAATGGGCTTCTTGTTGCCCTTCTTGCTCACCTCGTGCTTCGCGAGCGCCACCCGGATGAACTCAAGCGTGGTGAAGCCCATCTCCGTCCGCCGCAGGTCGATGCGCATCTGCTCGACAAGTTCGGGCCGCTCCTGGGCATCTCGCAATTGGGGCGCGCAGTTCGCGATCGTACTGGCGATATCCCAAGTCTCGGTCGAGATGGGCAGCCTTGAGATCGATTCCCGCATTCTCGGCGAGCTTGATAACCTCTTCGCAGCGCTGACGCCACGTCCGCAATAACGTAGGCGGCATAGATCCACATCGGCGAGAGCGCGCCCAACAGCGCGATCTTCCCACGCGGAGGTTCCCGATGAGTGAGTGGTCGCACCGGGCCAGCAGATACGTTTCAACGGCGCGGCACGCGACCCGTTGTAAGTCCTGTCGCACGTTGGGGTTGTATGCCGGACCTCGGCGAGGCGCGGTGTATTCGGTCGCGCGCATGAGCTGGTGCGCTTAGTATGACGCGCATCACTCCCACAGGAACAACGCCGGTGCGTCCCGTTCGCGCGATCACGGCGCGAGCGCGCCATCTAGATTGCGCCTGCGCCTGTTTCTGGGCCGGCAACTTTGTCGATTTCAAGCAAGGGTGCAGGCACCATCCGCGAAATCGCTCGTCTGCGGCGACCTGACTGTCTAGAGGGGCACGCGACTACGAGAGGTCTGGCGCGGTGAAGTCCGCCGTTTCTTTCGTTCGGTACGCCAGACTGCGACACAGGATGTCCCCGCGGTTGACGCGGCATGCGGTTCTTCGTCCCGTTTGTCATGCGGCATAGCAGGGCCGTTTCGACCGGACATCCCGACCACGCGAGCAAGTGCGGGCGATGTGCAGTCGCAGAGAGAAGCAAGCTGGAGTATGCAGATTAGCAGCGAGCGCCGGAAAACACCGAGCTCAAGTCGATGAAGCTGAGGTGGACGCGCAGCTGAGCCCAAGCGAAGCTCAGCGGACCAGAAAGATAACGATTCAACTTTCAGACAGCATTTTCCAGCGACTTGAAGCCGCGACTGACCGCCCGGGGATGCGCGAGAGGGTCGTCGCCCAGGCGGCTCTTGTGCGCTTCCTAGATCGGGCCGCCTAGGGATGCTTTTGTTTACACCGCCATCGATCGGAATGAGCAGGTGCTCAACTTCTGCATTTCGGGTGGGCTTTCCTCGTCCATTGCGGGACGGGGTGAATCTCGAGCAATGGCCGGCAAAGGAAGGACACTATCCCTCAATCCCCCTTGGCTAAAGAGTTAAATTGGAAGTCTCAGATTGCACTCAAGCGCAAGTCGACGGGCCAAAGCAGGTCAGTTCACGTCGCGATCCCGAGCGCCGAAATGGTCATCCTGGAAGCCGATCAGGACGTGGAGTGGTGAACTCGACCTTGCGCTGCCTGACTTCCCGCCTCTCCGACCGACTGATTGCCTGAGAAGCTCCAAGCAGCTGGTCGGATATGCGACATGCGTCGCAAGCACGACAGGAATGATACAAAAAAAGCGTAATTGCAATGAGCGCTGGCTGGCATGCGACTTGCTATTTTCTCCGCAGAGCCAGGTAAAGCGAATTTGAGCAATGACCAGTCTGACTGAGAGCGCAAGTCAAGTCGGTGCGGCGAACCTGCTGAGCGTCGGTTCGCGGGCCCCCTCGATCAAAGTGGAGAACTGGCTACGCGGCCAGCCCGTTAGAAAGTTCGAACGTGGGAAAGTATATATCCTCGAATTTTGGGCGACGTGGTGCGGGCCATGTATCGCCTCGATGCTAAATCTGGTGGTCCTGCAAGATAAGTACAGGAACAACGGAGTTGAGGTGGTGGGCATCGCGGCTCACGAACTAGCTTCGACGGAAAATGAAGCGCGAGCCAGCTTGGACGCCTGGTTGACAAAGAGCTTGTCAAATCTGAACTACGCGATTGCATTCGACTACGCCGGCGAAATGAACAAGCTTTGGCTGGATCCAAGCTTTTCTGTCGGGATTCCCACGTCATTCGTCGTTGACCGTGACCGCCGCATCGCCTTTATTGGCCATCCGACGCAGCTCGATCATGCCTTCCCCAAAGTTCTGAACGGATCCTGGGCAATGAGCGATGACGCCAAAGCGCTGGATGCGGAAAGCATAAACACGGGCCGACGCAGAAAGCGTGAACTATCGCAGAAGAGAGCTCTGGTGGAGCCGATCCTTGCCAGACTTGAGCCCGCCATGAAGAGAAAGGATTGGCCGGCAGCCCTTTCAGCTATCGAGGAGGCCCTCGCGGCGATGCCGGACGAGGTCACCTTCCGTGGGCTTCACGCGGAATTGTTGCTTCACAAGATACGCGACCTGGGGGCTGGCCTACCGGTGTTGCGCCAATTAGTTCGCGACGCGATCGAGAAGAACTCCGTGGTTTGGATGAGCGTCGCGATTCGCCAACTGTTCGACCCCGCGAAAGACTACTCCGATTTTCCACATGCGGAGCGGTTTGCCATGGGCAAGGAGCTCTCCGAACACATCCTGGCTGCGAATCCGCCCCGAGGCAGCGAGGGCGCGAAGTTCCTGTCGTACGGGGCGGTCGCTCAGTACTATTACGAGACCGGTAAGAGGGACCGCGCGGTCGAATTGGTCGAGCTGGCGCTGAAGTGGCTCGATGCAGCGCCTGCCTCGGATCTAGCGAAACGGGACGTCGTGCAGTGCTCTGTCCAGGCGTTGGCGAGCTACAGGCGTGAGAAGCTCTCTCAGGAATGCTGTTCAGGCCCGCAAAACACGGCTCTCGAAAAACCGGAACCGAGATCGCCAAGGGAGGCAGCGTGAGCAATGCTGCTTGGCATGTCTTTTCGGCCTCGTGGTTTTGCGATCGAAATCGAAGCCTCTTGGGAATGTCGGGGCATTCACATGAAGTGAGGACAGGAGGCGCGAGCCGGTGGACGCAGGCGAGGCCGCACCACCATGAGTTCTTATGGCGAGTGTTTCCTCAAGGTTGATCGCTCCGACGCGATGGCGGCGAGAGTGCCTGCTAAAGTGAAGAGTGGTCGGCGGCTGCTAAGATTGGCGTCCTAGAAGATGCTGGATGGCATCTTCGAATAAAGAAAAAGATAGAAAAGGGTGGTGACGCTGATGCTTTCCAGCTCTCAAGCAAGCTTTCTCAACGTTCTATCGCTGCTCTCGGAAGCGGTTCAGAACTTCGTTCCGCGTGGACGGCAAGCCGATTCGGGAGAGGCGCCAGTCCGTGGCTCTGGACTGTGCTGTTCGGAGCCGTCAGATTCCCCTGCGCCCGCCCGTGAAGGAACACTGAGCGAAGTTGTACCTTCATTGAGCGCCCTCTTTGCGAGCACGGCGCCGGGGCGAGCATGATGTACAATCAGCGCGAGCGCCGCTCTGTCAAACCGGCCGCCCTGTTCCGGCAATCTGGGCCCTGGTACAAAGTTCTTTATGTCCAGGTGCTCATAGCGATCCTGATTGGCATTCTCGTTGGCTGGCTATGGCCCGCTGTCGGGACGAGTAGCTGGGTCAAAGCGCTTGGTGATGGCTTCATCAAGCTGATCAAGATGGTGATCGCGCCGATCATCTTCTGCACTGTTGTGTCCGGAATTTCGCATGTTCAGGATGCACGAAAGGTCGGCCGAGTCGGCGTCAAGGCGCTACTTTATTTCGAGATCGTGTCAACCTTCGCGCTCATCCTGGGTCTTTTGATGGGCAATCTCGCTCAGGTCGGTCGTGGGCTCGCTCCCAAGGGGGATGCCGCGGCCGTAGCCACCTACGTCAAGACGGCGGAAGCGCAGAAGACGGTCGATTTCCTCCTCAATATCATTCCGGATAGTGTAGTTGGCGCCTTGGCCCGAGGTGACGTGCTCCAGGTGCTACTGTTTGCCGTCCTATTCGGGTTCTCGCTGATGGCGCTTGGGGAGGGGGGTGAGCGGATGCGCGGTCTGGTTGACGATGCCGCACAAGCGGTGTTTGGAGTCATTAGGATCGTAATGAAGGCAGCGCCAATCGGAGCGTTCGGCGCCATGGCCTACACTATCGGCGAATTCGGACCGTCCGCGCTCGGTAAACTCCTCGGATTGGTTGCCCTGTTTTATGTGACAGCCGGGCTCTTCGTGATCATTGTGCTTGGCCTGATCGCGCGCTTGGTAGGCTTTTCTATTCTAAAGTTCATCAGGTACATCAAGGATGAGCTGCTGATCGTGCTCGGAACATCGTCGTCCGAAAGCGCGCTGCCGCAGTTGATGGAAAAACTGGAACGGCTCGGCTGTTCGAAGGCGGTCGTTGGCCTGGTGGTGCCGACAGGATATTCTTTCAATTTGGACGGGACGAACATTTACATGACGTTGGCGACCTTGTTCATCGCGCAAGCGCTCGGGATCGATCTCAATTTCGGCCAGCAGCTCACGATACTCATTGTGGCGATGCTCACCTCGAAAGGCGCAAGCGGTGTTACCGGTGCCGGCTTTGTCACCCTGGCCGCGACCTTGACTGTGGTCAGTCCTGAACTTGTCCCTGGCATTGCGATCGTATTCTCGATCGATAAGTTCATGAGCGAGGTGCGTGCGCTGACCAACGTCATCGGGAACGGTATTGCCGCGGTGTTTGTGTCCTGGTGGGAAGGCGAACTCGATAATGTTTCGCTACACGCGCAGTTAAAATAAATGTGCGAGCTCAGCCTAAATCGCTGACGAATGCCGCGGGCCAACAAAGCCGTACCGTTCAATCCTGATTGGGAGCAGGCGACCATCCGGTTGAGACATTTGTTTTAGTCGAAAGTGCCACACAGATCAATGATTTCCCCTTAAGCTGTCGATTTCGAAGCGAGCCGGCTTGACGTTCCCTTATGAGCATCATTTAGATCACGCATGATTCAGGCGTAGTAGCCAGGATCGCCCGATCGGGGTGATGGTCATTCATGGCGAACTCTCGTGACTAAAACCCCAGGATCAGGCCGCGGGATAACCCTGTAGCGAAGATCACAGTCCATCAGTTTACGAACTACGACATCGGTTCCGATCACATGGTTAGGTCGAGACGTTGCAGCGCGCGTGGGCTATCGTTGTCATCAAAGCAAACGTCCTTGAGAACACCGCTGTAGAGGTCGACGACGCTGTGCTTGGGAGAGAGCTATCGCCAAATTTCGGTGACGGCCTGAGCCGGTTAGGCGGCGGCGGTTGTGGGCTGACGGTCGGTGACTTGTCGATGACCTCGATCCCGTCGTTGAATGTCACACCGAGAACGGGTTCTGAGAACTGATTATGACCGTCGAGGCGGCGCCAGCTTCTCTGTGCGCCCGCGACCAGTTTGAAGACCATCGCAAGCGCGGTCTTGTTGGCTAGGCAGCCCTTCGATCGGATGGTGCGGTGGCACATAGTGGAGAAGGTACTTTCGATGGGGTTGGTAACCGGTATGAGAGTTTCTCGGTGCCGATGTTCCGCTGCGATATTCAGGATCGTAGCGTATGGTGCGACCATCGGGACAGAGGCACCGGGAGCACGAAAGGTGCGGGCAGGCCGATGCATTCGATGAGCCGCGAGCTCGAGTTAGTAGCTGGCCGCCTCTGCGACTCGCCCGGTTGCACTGAGAGCGCGAATCCGTAGTTGTCGTGTCGCCCGTAGCTCCCGTTCTGTGGTCTGATTGGCAGGAGATGCGAATGCGACGGGTGATTGGCATCGACGTCCACCGAACTTTCGGGGAGGTGGTGGTTTGGGAGGATGGCAGGCTCCGACATGCCGCATTGATATGACGCGGACTGCATTGGAAGGATTTGGCAAGACCCTGCCAGTGATGAGGTGGTGGTCGAAGCGACCGGCAACAGCATGGCGGTATCCCGGGTTCTGGCTCCGTTCGTGGCACGGGTGATTATCGCCAATCCGCTGCAAGTGAAGGCGATCGCCCAGGCTCACGTCAAGACCGACAAGATTGATGCCGGCACGCTCGCCAGTCTGCAGGCGGCCGGGTACCTGCCGCAGATCTGGACGCCTGACGCGGAGACGGAACGCAAGCGTCGGCTGGTGGCGCGGCGCTACCAGGTCGTGCGGCATCGCACGCGGCTCAAAAACGAGGTCCATTCGATCCTGCACGCGCACCTGATCCCGAAGTGCCCGCATGCCGATCTTTTCAACGGCCGCGGCCGGACGTGGTTGGCCGCCCAACCGTTGCCGGACGATGAGCGCGCAGCGATCGATCGGCACGTGCGTGAGCTTGACCGGCTGGCGGAAGATCTGGCCCTGCTCGACCGCGAGATCGCGCAGGACGCCATAGACGATTCCGCGGTCAACAGATTGATGACGATCACCGGCGTCAACTTGGCGGTCGCTGCCGGCATCATGGCGGCGATCGGCGACATAAGCTGGTTCAACAGCCCGCAGAAGCTGGTGAGCTATTTTGGGCTGAACCCGCGGGTGCGGCAATCCGGACTGGGCGCCGCTCATCACGGCCGCATCAGCAAGATCGGCCGCAGTCACGCGCGCGCCATGCTGGTCGAGGCGGCCTGGGCAGCGGCCAAGTCGCCCGGTCCGCTGCATGCGTTTTTCGTGCGCATCCGAGCCCGGCGCGGCCATCAGATCGCCGCGGTGGCCGTGGCCCGGAAGCTCACCGTGCTTTGCTGGCATTTGTTGACGAAGCGCGAGGATTACCTGTGGGCGCGCCCGGCACTGGTCGCCATCAAGACCCGCGCGATGCAGCTTCAAGCCGGACATCCGCAACAGAAAGGCAGCCGACGTGGGCCAGCGTATGCCTACAACATCAAGGCATTGCGCGACCGCGAGATGTTGATTGCCGCACAGGCGGAGCAAAGCTACGAGCGCTTGGTGACGCAATGGAAACCACGGCCAAAAACCGGCGCGCGGGCGCCTCAGGTCGGCAAGACAAAATAGGGCAGCCTGGTGGCGCTTGCAGCCGATGCGCCACGCTTCGCCACGAGGTCGCCCGCGCCCGCCGAGGGTAATCCCGTCTGACGGCAAGTGCCAGGCAGGAATGTATTCCCGTTCCACGCCAGCATGCCGCCGTGCTCGGGCCGTCAAGGCCAAGCCTTGCGGTGGCCGCAAACGCGGCCAGCCTTGACCGCCCCTGCGCGCGGCGGCTGCGAGATCGATGGCCGGGACGGAAGAATGGCCGCGGCGCAGCCGAACAAAAGAATGGACGTACGCGATTTCTGCAATCGTCATCTCGGTCATGAACAAATCGCTTGTCCATCTCATCCGTCGTGCGTAGGTGTTTCCAATGCTCGGCCAGGAGGTCGTAGAAAGCCAGCAGCGTGTCCCCATCCTTGCGCAGGCAGTCGGCGGTTTCCTGCAGCGGACGAACCGATTGGCCGATCAAGGCCGAGCTCCTCGGGCGTCTCTGTGAGCATTATGCGGCTGAGGGGCCTTAGTGGTTTTGTCGCACTTGGCCAGATAGTCACGCACTGCATCTGTTCGATAGAGTGGCCGGCCATCGACGTAGCGCCATTTCAGCGGTTGGTTCGGGTCGCGCCGGCTCGAGTGCACCGGGCGTGCGCCGGATGACCGTGGCCGCCTCTAATGCGGTCAAGTTGGAGCTGCCCGGCAGCTTGTCGATGTTGAATGTCGCGGGCGGCGGCATGCCACGGCTCTTGCGATGGCGCTTCGTGGCGCGCGGCATTTTCCTACTACCTAGCGATCCAAATGCCTCGATTTAAGTCTTTTCTTCCTTGCTGCCCATGGCCTCGGCCCCGAACCGTGATCGGTCTGAGGCAATAAGATCGTAGGCATCCCCAGCAAGAACCACAATCCGTAGACCCTAGCTAACCAATTCCAGCCATAGTTGAGATCGAGGGCTGATCGCCCTTCTTGCGTGGCACACCGGGCGCAGAGAGAGTGAAGGAATCATGACGGAGCCGGCCAACCAGCTGACACTCACCGATACGGTGATCCGCAACGCAACGCTGCCGCCGGGTAAGGCGCAGCATTATCTCCACGACGACAAGCTGCCCGGCCTCGCCTTACGCATGCGCGCCACCGGCGGCCGGACCTGGGTCTACCTCTTCACCAAGCCGGGGGTGAGGGGGACCCCGCGCAAGACCCTCGGCGCATGGCCCAAATATAATGAAAAGGCCGCGCGCAAGGCCGCTACCATCGCCGCAGGCGAGGTAGTCAAGGGCTTGGACCCGAACGACGCGAAGCGCGAGGCGAGGCGGCAACAGGCAGCCGAGAAACAGCGCACCACGCTCGCGACGCTCATTGTCGAAGATGGTCCCTACCAGACGTCCTTGACCGAACGTCAAGTCGTCAACTGGAGGCCGGCAATGTCGGCGCTTCGGCGCGGGCTGAAGGATCACGCCGAGAGCGGCGTGGGGGCGCGACGGCAGATTATGGCTGCGGTCGACAAGATCGCCAAGACCGGCAAGCGCGGCGCAGCCAAGGACTTGCGCAAGCACGTGCATACCTTCCTCGAATGGTGCGTGGGCGAAGGGTACGTCGAGCACAACGTACTCGCTGGCTATCGCGCGCCCAAGGAAACGCGCGCGCAAAGGGTCGGACGCCGAACGAAGGGTCGCGCGCTGACCGATGAGGAAATCATCAAGGTTTGGCATGCATCCGGCAAACTCGGGGCTTTTGGGCTCCTGGCACGCATGTGCCTACTCGGTGGCCCGCGTCGCAGCGAACCAACCATGATCGAGTGGCAAAAGCACATCATGGATGATCGCATCACCTTCGATGCGGCATGGACCAAAATGGGCCTACACCACGACGTGCCGCGCACCCATCTTGTTGACGAGGTGCTTACCGCCGCGAAACACTTCGAGCGGGCAACCTCGGACTATGTCTTCCCGTCACCAAAGACAGGCGGCCAGATGTCCGGCTTCACCAAGATGGTCGACCGACTGGTCAAGGAAGCGAGCGTCGCCAAGTTCACCATGCATGACTTAAGGCGCAGCTTGCGCACCATCATGTCACGCTGTGGCTACGACAACGAAATTCAGCGGCTGTGTGTTGGGCAAAAACCAAGCGGAATCGATCAGGTCTACAATCATGACGGACAGTGGATCATCCGCAAGATGGCGTTCGAAGCGGCTCACGACTACATTGCGCAGCTGGTCACCGATCAGCTCTTGAATACCGGGGCGCAAGAGCGACGCGCTGGAGATCGCCCGGTCGGTACAGCTGTCAACGACAGTCCAGCCTTGCTTCTCGGCATGCAGGCGGCAGAGCCGCAACTGATCCTCCATCGAGGCGTCTCGTTGATTGTCCGATGAGTAGCGGGCATAGAGCGCGACCTTCATGAGGCGACCTCCTTACTCCGAGAGGCGGTCTCGCGTCCGGCTGTCTGCTTCGGCTTGAACGAAGTCCCGCGCGGCCTGTGGCGCCAGCAGTCGGACCAGATTGGCCGAGGCGTGGATCGGGCTTCGATGACGCAAGCACAGGCGGTTCGTGGGACGCATCGGCGACCACACGAAGCTTTTCGGCTGTTGTACGTCTCGGTCGCGCCACGATCGCGTCCTTGTCCTCGTGCGGAACACTCCGCTTCGTGACAATGATGCCAACTGATAGCGCGTTGGCAAGATAGAAAGATCTTGTAAATCAATGACTTGAATGGAAACGGAGCGAATGCTGGAGGGTGGCAGCGTAGCGGCGAGGCACGGGTCGACCGTCCGTCGTAGCGATCATATTTTGTGATCGCCTCCCTTGAAAGGGGGACGTCTTGCTATGATGGCACTCCCCAGCACCTTGGAGAGGCCGTCTTTGCCGGCACCGATAACAATTCCACCAGCCTTGCACTCCAAGGAAAACGTGGCTATATATCTGGATATAGCACGGAGGCAGGCGATGAGCAACAGTGCGCAGAAGAGAGCCCTCGAGAATTACCGGTCTCGTCTGACTGAGCGCGGCATCGCGCGGTTCGAGATCCAGGCGCTCGACGCCGACCGCGATCTACTCCGATCCCTTGCCCGGAAATTGACGGAGGAAGGTCCGGAAGCCGGGCAGCTTCGCCGCACCATACAGCAGGCAGTGGCGGGCGAGCCTGCGAAAGCGGGCGGGATTCTCGCCGCTTTGCGTCGCTCACCTCTGGTTGGCGCGGATCTCGACCTCGGCCGGCCGCGAGAAGAGGGACGTAAGGTCGATCTGTGACCCGCTATCTCCTTGACACAAATATCATCAGCAACGTCATAAAGCCGGAGCCGTCGGGCTCGCTGCTGGCTTGGATGGGCGCGCAGAAGGACAACGACCTCTTCATTGCTTCGCTTACCGTCGCCGAAATCTGTCGAGGTATCTTGGAGAAGCCGAAGGGCAAGAAGCGGAGCAGCCTTGAAACTTGGTTCGCCGGCCCCGAAGGCCCGCAAGCCCTGTTCGCCGGCCGCGTCCTATCGTTCGACGAGAAAGCTGGCCTCGTCTGGGCGCGGCTGATGGTCAATGGCAAAGCCAAAGGCCGTTCGCGAAGCGTCCTAGACACAATCATTGCCGCCGTAGCCGAAGCTAACGACTGCGTTGTCGTGACCGACAATGAAAAGGACTTCGAGGGCGTTCAGATCATCAACCCGCTCCGTAGCTTTGGAGGCCAGGAGGCAGGCAGGTGACGATAGCTCGAACGGTCCGGCCGATTCATTTCAAGGATTTCGGCGGCAGCGAGTTCGAGCGCCTTGTGTTCGCCTACCACCTTTGCGACGGCTGGACTGATCTTGCTTGGTTCGGCCAGACGGGAAGCGACCAAGGGCGCGACATCATCGGTGCACGTCCGTTCGACGACCAACCGGGCGAGCGCACAGTGATTCAATGCGTCAATCGAGGCAGCCTGACCCAAGCGAAGGCTGAGAAGGATATGACGGCAGCGGTCAACGCCGCGACGGGCAAACCTGACGCTTTCAAGTTGTATGCCGCAGCTGTATCTCGGCCCAGCGTCGCGACGAGGTTCGCTCGGCAGCCGCGAAACTGGGCTGGTGATCTGGTCCGGCGCGGAGTTCGAGGAGCATCTGCGGCTTCGAGCCGAATTTCTCCTACGGCGCCTAGTCGAGGGCGTTCCATTTCCTGATAGCGAGGTCGAGCTGCGCAGTTTCGTCGATAAGTTGCAGGACGTCGATGACGACTAGGCCCTGTCGATGTTCGTCCGCGCCGTCGATCAACCGGCGTTTCGGATGCCGTTTCAACAAGAGAGCAATCTCCGCGCATTCCAACAGGCCATCGACGACACAATCCGGGTGCTCAGCACGGGGATATGGCAAACGCGAGAGGGTGCCGAATCCACCGACTTCCCTCGCTTCACCACATCCGCGATGCCGGCATCCGCACCGCCCTGGAACTAACGGTCCGTGAACTGGATCAGCTCCGACGCCGGTTCAAGGCGCTACTTTCCTCTGGCGAAATCCGGCCTTTCTGCTGCGGCGATCCCGCTTGCCCAACCTTCATGCTTACCGACGCGGCGGCTCGTGAAATGGACCGAGCGCCTAGGCATTCAGGCGAGCCAGCTTTGCCTCGTCGATAACACGCTGAACGCGCTGGAGCAGGAGGTCATGCGCCATCAGTTCGATGACGGCCCTCGCGACCTTGAGATCAACCCGCACCATGTCGCGCCTCGAACTCCGCTAGCTGTTTGTCGAGATCATCTAGGCCTGACGCCGTGCCGGCCGGCTGTATGACGATCCTTCCGCTCTTGTCGATCATGACGGAGCCGATCTGCATGCCGGCCGCCGTTGCCGCCACGATCGCTCGCTTGACGTCGTTCTTTCTGAACGTGCTCGGGGCGCGAGGCATCAAAAGTCCCTTTCCGCTGCATTTGCTCGGAACATGCCTGCGGAGGCGCGGGCAGTCATAGGAATTCTTCGGGGGCGAACTTTTACCTACAGTTAGAGATGGGACTTAAGGCGCTTCCAGACCGAGTCCTCGCCAAGCCCAAATTGGCCTGCAACGATGGAGCAGGCGCTGGCAGGACCTCCCTTGGCTCGCACCGCCGCCCCACGTGTCGACTTAAGGTTGAAGGGCGGTTTACAGAGCGCGTCCACAAGGGCGACAATGGCGATATCGCGGAAGAGATAGGTCTGCTGGCTATCACCGGCTTTTGCGGCGCGGGGGCGCAATCGAAATCTGAGCGGCGTGCTTCGTCAGCAGCTCGCCTGCTTTCCATCTCTCGCCAGAGCTCCAGCAAAGCGTCCTGGGCGAGCCCATCGCCCTCCATGGCGGCCGTCATCATTACAAGGCGGTGATCGACGTGAGCCGCTGCGAAACGCTTCATTTGCTCTTTCGCAAAGCGCCGTCCGCCGCCTTCACTCGCGAAGCCGATGCTCACGTCGAAAATGTCGACCTTGTTCGATCGAGCCCACGCAAGCCAGTCCACGACGTGTTGGACTGCCTGTTCTTCATCAATCGTTGCCGGCAGGGTCATCGGTTCTCCCTTATTGGGAAGTGCCGCCGGTTCGTCACCGGCGGGCAGTGCTTTATGCGAGGCGAGCGACGGTCTCCGCAAGCGGCTTGCCCAGGATCGTCACACCCCAATTCTTGTTGCCGGAGTGGCTCTCCGTGCCAACATAGGCACATAGGACACGTGCCAACACGGCCGCACCGGCCAAGGACGCGCGATCCCGGGCCTTGACCCGCTAATTCTTCTCAACTCTGCCACGCGAGTGTGGTTTAAGACTGTCGTTGCCCCATTCAGACAAGACGTGGCATCTGCCGCGGAAACAGTTGATCGTCTGGCAAAGCTACCGGTCGCCGAAATTGAGGCCATATTAACCTCGATACCGCTGGATTGGCTGTCACCAGCCGACCGAGACGGAATCGTTGTCTGATGGCGAGATGGTGGTCGTGACGCGCGGGCTAAGTTGCTTTTGCAGGGCTTGAAAAATGGCACATACATTTGACTTTGCCGTTCTCCGCCTCGTCCCGGATAACGCGCGCGGCGAGAGTGTCAACTTGGGTGTGGTCGTATTTCGAGATGGCGAGATAGACGTTCGCCTGGGGAAAGTTCTCACCCGAGCCCGTATGCTGTTTCCAGAGATCACCGACACTGATCTTGAAAGCGCGGTGGGAATTCTAAGCCGGCTGGGTAGTGTTGCCCTCTCGTCTCGGGAGCGACACAGCGCGCTCTCAAGCGTTGGAGCATTCAGCCTTGGGGATCTCGGATCGTTTACCGTCAATGACGAAAAGCCCGAGAGCTACCAATCCCAAATAGACATGCTGTTGGCAACGTTCGTTGTTGCACCGCGCTCGGCGATTGTAAGAGCAAAAGGCCCGTCACGCTTGGCGACGGAAGTTCGAAAGTTTTCCGCAACGAGAAGGTGCTCGCCGCTATCGGCGACGTTGGAGCCATCTCTGAGCATAAGATCGCTCCGGAATGGCCCATACCGAGCCGCCCAGCATTCGAGCTGATTTGGCGCTCCGCAATAGTGTGATGCGCGGCTGTGAACTGGTCAACCTCGACTTGATCGAGGATGGACCGCCCCCTCCGGCACTCTTCGAGCGGGTTATAACACTCGACGTCGCGCAGCAGGAAATACAGGCAGAGCAGCGAGTTTTCGCATACCGGGCAAAGGGACCCAAGGCGAGAATCGATGAGGCTTTGGCGATCGCTCGCATGCATGCTTCGGAGATCGTCGACTGGAATAAACCTGATCAGCGCGAAGGTTTTATCCATCAGTGGGTGATGGCAGCCCGCTAGTTCATAGCTCGCTAACCTGCTGGTGCTCTTAACCAGTTCGGGCTGATATTTCGTCAGCTCAGCGTGGTAAGGTACGAAGCATGTCCGACAAGGGAAAAGCAATCGTCGAGATCAATCGACAGCTGGCGGCTGGTAGATGGCCGGTTGCTATGCTGGAGTTGCTGAAGGTGCTAGAAAAGCGAGAGCGAGAGTTCGGCTTCTAAGATTGTCCGCGCTTTCGACCCTTCAAAGGGATCACATTCCCAGGTCCCATTTGTCGACCCACAAACGGCGGATCCGGCTGCTCGGTGAAGTGTGGATCAAAAGCTATCCAGTCCTCCTCACGATAGCCGTAAACCCCATCCCACCAGCCTTCAGACAACTCTGCAGATACCCAAGGGATCTGCTCAGCTTCTTTCCCCTCATCCTCATTGCCGCGTTTCAGCGGAAGGGCGGTGGCCGGACTTGTCCACATGATGCCGCCTGAGGGCAGCTCCAGGTATTCGCAATAAGGAACGTCGGTGCACTCGTCGACCGCCTCGGCGAGCTCCTCTAAGTCGGCGGCGGAGAAGAAACCGACGATATCCTGATTCTTTATTAGGCGGACGAGGTAGGCTGGCATGGATCTCAGATCCTTTCTACAGAACGATTTTCTTTTTGACCTTGGGTCTCTTAGATGACGGACGAGCCTTCTCCTCCCGACGGCGCTTTTCAAGCTGTGCTCGCGCACCTGTTGGTATTCGCGAAGTCCGTCGTGAAATTCGCGGCTGCCGGCAGCCTTCTGCGTGCTTTGTCCGATCATTTCGGACGCTATGAGCTGCAGCGCTCCGCAAAACATTGTGTGTTCAGCTGCCATCCTATCGAAAGTACCGTCTTCGTGCCAACGATCGACTGAGTCTTGATCGAGGACGCCTTCTCGAGCTTTGCTAAACCATTCGCCGGCCTCGTCCTCGATCCGGAGATCATTCACAATGACCTCCTGCGGCCAATAGCCGTGGACCTCCTAAAACTTTGCAGAAGTACTGAGCGCCATCTGCATCTGTCTCATGAGCTCGTAAGGCTTTCCTGCGCCCCGGATGATACGAAGCATGTTGGCAGCACAATCTCGGATCGCCCACGAAAATTCGTCGCGGGAAAACTGCTGATCCTGCTTACGATCGCTCTCTTCCCTGCCCGGCCCGTCGCCGTCGATAACCTTGAATGACACTTATACCTCCCGCCACCCGGTAGGGGACTAGACTGCACCCTCACGGCCACACCGCCAAGCTCATATTGTTGCGCTGCCTCTTGCGCTATCGCCCTGGTTGCGCTTAGCTCAAGGAAAGGCTGGGGGGAACTACTCATGGCAATGACAATCCACGATGCAAAAATCGCGATCGGGATGTTGGCCCGCGGAGATAATCAACACGACGTAGCAGCTTGGTTCGGAGAAAACCAAGCGCGCATTGTCGAGGCATCTCAAGGAAAGTTCGGCACGAACGAAGCGGCGCCAGCTGCCGAATTGCCACCTAAAGGTCCACCCGGCATCAAGGGGCGCCGCCTGCACGCCTTTGTCGAAAAGGCAATAAAAGCACTTGAGGCGAGCGATAATGCTTCCGCTCTCCAGAGCCTGAAAGACGGTCTGGATCGCTACGATCGATCAGAATAGTCGCTGTCGCGCTCAAGAGCCTTGCGGCAAGGTGGGATCCAGACGAGCGCCGGATTTTCAGCCTGCATTTCTTTCGACCAGACAAGCCATGCGTAGCCGGTTGCGGTGGAAGCCAACCGGTCCACTCTGCCCTTAATCATCGGCACGCGTTCCGAGAATTGCGCAAATCTGCAGGGCGGATGTTGGACAAAGAGATTACGATAGCGGCCGACGCTCTCGATGAATACCGTCCTTGCAAGGATCGCTACCCCCTTCCTTGCCACGATTAGCGACCGCAGGACGAACTCCTCCGCAAGCCGAAACGGTGGATTTGTTATGACCCAATCTACTGCGTTCGCTTCATATGGGACCGCTAAATAGTCCCGCACCGCCCCGAACCCATAGGCATGAATGTCCGAGGCTAATACCTGCCCGAAGCTTTCAGCCAACGGTCGCGCCATGTAGCCAACTCCGCACGCGGGCTCCAAAACAGACTGCTGGTTAAAGGGCCCGAAGTCTTTCAGCACATGAGCAAGGAGCGCCCGCGTTGCCCACGGCGGGGTCGGAAAATCGTCCCGACTATCTGAGGCTTCGGTACGCTGCGCCATGACAGCGTGAGATCTGTTCTGTGCCATCACATGACCATACGCGATTTGTGGAGGAAGGGAATCCCTCGATTTGAGCCCCGGGTCAAGCCGACGCACTGCGGCTTGCGTTCGCGCTCCGGTTGCGATTGAATTCGGGCCGGTGATGGGGGAATCAGAATGAGGTCGATAATTGCAGCCGGCGTGATGGCACTCTTGCTATTGGCTAGTTCGGCGCCGACGGCTGAAGCTCAGTTCGAACTGTTGGCATTCGCCGTCTGCAAGAAGATCCCGGGCGACGCAGACAGATTGAAGTGCTTCGATGCCATCGGGAAAAAAGGCGAGGATGAAGACTCAAGCACCGAGCCCACTCCGGTCAGAGGTAAGTGGACGTTCCGAGAGAGCAAATCCCCGATCGATGACAGCGATCAGCTCGTCGCAATGCTCCAGGGCGAAGCCGGTGAATCGTTGCTGATCCTCAGATGCTGGGAGAACAAATCGGAGGCCGTCTTTATCCCGCCCGATCTCGTTATTTCTGGCACCGCAAACCGCTACGACCTTCTAATCCGGATCAACGGAGATTCACCCGCAAGTGTGGCTGGTGTCGGCAGCACGAACGGAAGGGCGATTTTTATTCCCGGCGCTCGAGACTTTATGAATTTGCTCCCGGACCAAGGCAAGCTGTTCATCAGAGCAACTGGCTTTCAAGGCAGATTCAGCGACGGCACTTTCCTCTTGAATGATGTCACAGCCGCACGGAATCGGATCGCAGTGACCTGCCGCTGGACGACATCTAAGTCGAGCTCAATGAAGCCGAGCAAATGAGCTTGTTGACGCATTTTGGGGCGACATCATGAAAGCATGGCTATGTGTTCTGGCTGCGATCGTTGCGCTGATCATCGGCGCACAATTCATATCGATCTTTGTCATTCAACCGATCGGCGCCCTTCCGGAAGGCCGCACGGTCATTTTGATGCGCAAACCCTGGACCAGCGCAAAAGGGCTGGCATTCATCGATAGCCCAGACGCGTTCTGCGCACGAAACAGCGGAGGTGTTACGCTGCTGTGCCGCGGCATCACAGCAGGAGCGATAGCGAAGAACGCGACAATTCTGGCTCGGCTTCCTTACTCAGCGACACTTTATGGCATTAGCACTGGCGGCCGGACCTACGAGCGGTAAGGGTTCGTCCGGTACCCGTCCATCTTGACTAGAGAGAACGCTAATGGACGAATTCGCAATGCTTCTCGCGGAGTTGGACCGGTGCAAGGCAGAATTCGAGCACCTGCAGAAGGACCTCAGTCTCGCGACCGGCACGGGGCGGACCGATGTAGCTGCGCTTCAAGATACGGCACGCCGGATGAGCGGCATCGCAGCCCGTCTTGAGGCTGTGACGCGTGCGATCTCAAAAGGCACGGCCAGCGGAGTACATTGAGCACTCGCGCTCCTTGCCTGCCGAAACGCTTTAAGTCCGCGCTGGACCGGATCTCGGGCGCCTCACCCGACTCGCAGATTTTCCGCCGAGTCTTTTCCGCGGTTGTTCACGACATCGAAGCTAACCTTAGCTCCCTCTGCCAAGGAGGTGTAACCAGCCTTCTCAACCGCTGAGATATGGACGAAGACGTCCTTGCCGCCGCTGTCAGGTTGAATGAACCCGTAACCCTTCGTCGGGTTGAACCACTTCACAGTCCCCATAGCCACTTCAACTTCTCCATTTTGCAGAAACGAAAACTAGTACCGGAACTCAGACAAAAGCAAGGCAATCGTCTGGACGCGCGCACTCCCTCGGCTCGGCCCCTGCGGGCGAGCTTCACGCTGCCAACTTCGCCGGGACAACATCATCGTTCCAACGATGGATGATGCGCGTGGCAATAGTCTCTGCCGAAATGGTAGTGATCTGAGCGAAGCCGCCCACCCAACATGGCGTCCGGCCCTCAGCGTAGTCTCGGCTAGCGATGTCACGCTGTGTTTTCAGCGCCGCAATTGCGTGCGCTTCCAGCGTTGCCGGCGCCTTCTCTATTGCCGCACGGATCTCTCGCTCGTCCGCCTCGCTGTTGCACGGACATGGGTTGAAGCCCCGCGGAAAATCGATCACGCGCCATGGTTCGAGGTGCTCGCCGCCGGCCTGCAGCGTCGTCATCCGGAAACCGGCCGGGCCGTGCTGTTCTGAGATTCCTGCGACCGAAACTTCAAGTGGACTCGCAGCACCCATTGCGGCCATCCTGGCATTCAGCTCCATAAGCGTGGGACCGATTGCCTGCTTGAAGTCGTCAAAGCCGCTAGCCGCCATCGTCGACAAAGCGAGCGACACGGCCTGGAAAACAACAAATTGCTCAGCGCGGACCGTTGCGGCTGCTTTGAACTGGGGCAACAGGACAGCCTTGTTGCAAATCGCAGTGATTGCTTGATCTGCTGTGTTCCAGACAAGCCCGTCCGAGACGAGATGCGCGCCATCAGAGGCGACGATAAGGTTAGCTGCCGACACTATAAAAATCCTTGAACTGAAAATTGACAGTCCGTACGGCACTGACCGGCCGCGAGCCGCCAATTGCGAGGCCCAATCGACCGGCGAACGCCGCCACCGCAACAAGCGCCACGAAGCCTATAACCTGCTTGGCTGTGTTGCCAGCGCCCCACCGAGCGGATAGGAGACAAACCGCACATTGTTTTTGGCATCAATGCGGCGACGTCGCCATTCTCGGCGCAGGATGGCCTTGCCGAACGCTCAGTTCATCGCCGAGCAGCTTCCTTTCTTGATCTGTGCTCTTCGTGGGGCCCCCCGTTTTCACCGGTTTGGACCCTATCCGGCTGGCTGATGCCGGCGCGCTGGATCCAGTCCGCCACTCGCGGGAGACGATCTCGACAATATTCGGAAGGTTCTTTCGGCCTGGTCGCGGTCGCTCTGAAATCCGGATTAATCCTAGCCGTCGCGCTTCGTGGAAGGCGGTCTGCACAGTGGTGCGACAAACACCTGCCAATGCGGCAAGCTTGTCGATCGGGAGGTCGCAGAAGCCATGGCGCTTGATCTCGCCCGCGAGAATGCACAAGACGGACCGCTGCCCCTCGGTGAAGTGGTGCCGCAGGTTCTCCGGCAGCGCGCTGGAGCCACCGAGCATTCTCCGTCGCTCGCGCGATGCCTTGCGATCCGGAGACCGCTGCGGGCGTCGGGGCAAGAACCGGCTTAGGCGCCGTTGACCGCCAGCACCGACTGGCTTCGCCGCGGAGAACCGTCGGTGCGGCCTGCGGCCCTCGATGCAGGCGGCAGGGTGCGATGCTTCGCGGTCGGAGAGCTTGCCGGCGCCATACCGCTCCCAGATCAGCCGGGGGTTGGCGTCTAGCTGTTTCGCACTCTCGCATGATGCGAATTGAGCATAGAGGCCAGAAGCCTCGACACCCAGCGTTTCGACCGCTGCTTGCGGGAGATCAGCAGCAGATGTAGAATTGTTGATCGTGGAACTGCTCTGCGAAGATTTGGCCTCGTCATCTGCCAGGATGGCGGGGCTTCGCATTTTGTAGGGGTCGGGTGGCCCATCATCGTTTTGTTTTGTGGCCGCACCCCATTGATGCCGCTCATGGCAGTTAAGGGCAGTTTCGCGCGTAAGAGATTGATTTAGCTTGATACCGTCCAGCTTCCCAAGCTGAGTACTGGCTTATGGCTGTCCATAAGGACTGCTACGCGCCAATTGGACTAATTCAACAAGGCGGCCCTCGCCGGAGGGAGACCCGGGGCTCGATGAAATCGGGACAGCGGTTGGCCGCGATGATCTGGACGTCGAGCTTAGGGTAGAGCTTGCGAAATGCGGGCAGCATCGGCGCCATGTAGATCATCGCAAACGACAGCGAACTCGTAACGCGCAGCATGCGCTTGGGCGACGGCGTGCGGTCCCTCACGCCATCCTCGGCTTTGGCGTCGTTCAGGAGCGGGCTGCAACGCTGCAACAAATCCTGCCCTGCCTCGGTCAGCCATTGCCGGCGCATGTTGCGCTCGATCAGCCGCACCGCGAACCGCTCCTCAAGTCCGCTCAGGTGTCGGCTCGCGGCCGCGTTCGACATCCGCCGAATGTCCGCAGCCCTTGGACAGGCTGCCGAGCTCGGCGATCTTGGCGAAAATCTCTAGCTGGAGCAGCCGACCCAGTTTTGGCACATATCGGAAAAGAGACCTACGAGTTTGGTTGCCGCTTTCCGCAAGGCAAATTATTCGACACGCCGAACTCAGACGTGACTCGAGCCAATGGCGCGCCAGTAACTGCCGCCCGTTATTTTGATGGGCGCACCAGACTCGAACCTGGGACCCGCTGATTGAGAAACCACATCCGCCCTCAATCGATCAGTTTTCGCCTCCGTGCGTTCTATTTTTCGCGTTGAACGCGCACACATCTGCCAGGTTTGTGGCCCACAACTCTGCAAACAGCCGAAGAGCGATTCTTAATATGGATACATCCAATAAGTCGTATTCGAATCGTCGGGCATCGATCGCAGGGTCGGGGTCCGCTGCGGGGGTTTAAGATGCGTCGAAGACGAGATGATCCGGCCTATGTCATCGAGAACCGCGCGGCTGGTTGAGTACGTACTGTGATTTAGAGCAAACATTTCGCTTCCCACAGCAGAAACATCGACCGTTTCGATACCGGGCACGAGAGTTGGCCCGCTCTTGGTTACGAACCCCATTCGCGACGTGGATTGCGCTTTCTCCATGGAGGCGAGCAACGCGAGATCCGTCGAGGACGCGTATAACGTCACCGCGCCCGCCGCTGCCTTGATTTGGCTCGCGCGCTGAAGATAAATGTCGCGATCCACGTCCGGGGCCGCAAAAATCAATTCAGCAATCCCGAGCGCCGTCTGGCTCAGCGCGGCTTGCTGCAAGGCGCCCAAAACAACCTCGCTGCCCAGACTATGGGCAATCACGATAATCCGTGAGACTTTGCCCGCCGATTTAATGAGCTGGAGGAGATCGAACAAGCCATCCGGAGCGTACAAAGCACTCTCCCGATCGTAGTCATAGTCCTTCACTCCGCCCTTGGACGGCCAGGAGTACATCATGACACGGCCTTTGTAGTTCGCGTCGAAAGCAATTTGAGCCGCCTTGAAGGCTGCGTCGGAAAAGGCAACGTTGTAGCCGTGCACAAAGAGCATCAGGCTGTCGGCCGGATTTGCGATAGCGGAAGCAAACTCCTCACGGGAAAGACGATCGAGCTTCTGGATTCGGAAATGCTTTCCATCGGCCTCCGCCTCCTTGCGCATCCCGAACCAGCTTGTCTTCGGCGTTTCGACTTCTCCCATCTTGTGAACGATGGGAATGCTAACCGTCACGCGGCCAAATGTGTTGGTGGCCGCACGACTATAGGAGATCTGGGTCAATTCCAGACCGGACCCACCCGTCACCACGCGATTGGTGGCGAAGTAGACGGGTACCAACCCCTTAATCACCGGTCTATTGACCACCACCTCGGCTCCGGTGCTGCGTTTGTCGGGAGGCGCTTCCTCGCTCGCCTCACCGGTTGTCTGCCGCAAAGGGCGGTAGGCATGATAGTGCCGGACATGGTGGTAGTACCCGGGGCCATAGCGATAGCCGTATTTTTTGAACGCGCTCTCATGTTTCTGGGGCGCCTTCTGTATATGCCGGTTGGCCTGCTGCGAGGCCGGACCCTGGTGGGCGCAACCGGTCGCGAGCGCGCAAAACAAGACAATGAGCACTGTTCGAAGCTGCTGGAAGGCCTGGCCGAGCCGATGCAACCGGTTCGAACCTCGAATTGGCAAGACGAGCATGACCATCGATCAGCTACCTACTTTGCAAGGGTTTGGGAAACGTTGACCGTAGCGCCCAGCCATCCGCGATACCTGTCGACAGCAGGTCCGCTGGTAAGCCTGTAGGTGAAGCGAACCTCCGCCCCGCCGCCGTTGATCGCGCAACCGATATTGCTGGCACCATTGGCGGTCTCAACGTGCCACGTGCACCCTGTGATGCGGTAGCCGGGCTCAGCCGGGAAAATCTCGGCATAGTCCGCCGAATGCTCCGCAAATACGACCGGGTGATCGTCCTTGGTTTTGTCTACCGTATACGCCCGCTCGATCAGCTTCGGGTCGACGAGCTGCGACACCGGGATGTTCACGATGAGGCGGCGGTCTTCGGGCAGAAGCGTATGGATCGCTCCGGAGAGGATTTCGGGGATCTTCACACCGGCATTGGCTTGCGTCTGCACATGCGTGGAATTCAGTTTCGTCCAGTTCTCAAAAGAGATCGTTGTCTCGACCCACTTGGTCCAGCAAACAGAAGGCTTTGGAATGGCCGCGATCATGCTGTACAGAGGGCTTGCAGCAATCACGGTGGCGGGAATGATGAAGTTGACGCCAACAACATCCGCCTCGTTCCACTTGACGATGCCGCCAACTGCGATCCCCAGCAGGGCGCCGAACTCGTTGAATGCGGGGCCGCCGCTGTTGCCGACGTTCATGATCGTGTTCGTTTGCCAGCGACCGTTCGGGCTAGTCTGGTTGCTTATCAGACCGCTCGATATGCTCAGATCCAGATCGAGCGGATAACCGAGCAGATAAAGCTGAGTCCCCATCGGGGCTTGCTGGTTGTCATCGATCACGGGCATCGGACAACGAGAGGCGCCTCCGCTGTTTCCGGCGGGCTGCGACAGCTCGAGAAGAGCCAAGTCTCTGGCATCGTCGCGATGAACCGCAGTGACCTTGATCGGGTTCGCATTGCGCGACCCGAGACGGGCATTGACTTCGAAGCTCTTATAGTTCCCCTCGCGTCCGATCACATGACTGTTGGTCAGCACGAGGCTGTCGCCGATGAGCAGCCCGGAGCCGCCGCCGACTTCCTGCTTGTCGTTGTACATCACGCCAACGAACTGGACGTGAACCGTCCTGACGTTGTAACGCGCTGCAATTTGCACTGCCGCGCGATCCGCCTGCGCGGGAGCGCTCATGGATACCAAAAGACCGAGTGTCAGGACGGATAGAATGTTCTGACAGCGGCGATATCGAGAGGGCTGAGCTGTCCGTTTCCGTTCCATGCTGGATTACAATAGTTCATTATGGAATTGGGGTCGTACTTGGTGACTTTATAATCGCCGACCGAGCCAGAAGCTTTCTCGTTGCGGCACTGCTCCGGCGCATCGTCGCGGTTCTGTTCATGCGTGAAACCAAGAGCATGTCCGAACTCGTGGACTGCAACCGCACGGATGCAGAACGCGCGTCTATGGCGACAGCCTTTGCTCCAATGATCGAAACTGAAATTGAGAGTCATGCCCGATGGCTTGCCGTCGAGATACTTTCCGATGATGTCGGTGTGGGCGCCTTCATCAGCGACCCGCACGTGCACACCTGGCGCGCCGCCCGTACAGGACGGCCAAGTCTTCGCAAACCACACGCCACCTTGCGCCGCAGTCTCCCACGTTTCCGCAACCGCTTTTCGAACAAGATCGGCATACTTTTGATCCTTCGGCTGCAGGTTTTCCCAGCAGACCGGTATCTCTTTGATGTCCCATTTCGAGCCGCGGATGACCGTGCCGTACAATTCCATTTCGGAGACGCCCGAAGGAAGCGCAGGTTGAGCGTTCGCCGCCCAGCAGAACAAGAGAACGAGCAACAGAACGAATCTGGGCAGCCACAGGCGAAACATTTTCCTACTGCGTCGGTGTAGGGGTCGGCGGGAACACAGGAACTGGCGCCACAATGAAACCATTTGTCCGAGGCCCAGCGCCCGTACGGCGCCCGGTGGACCCGGCTCCTCCTTGGAATTCCTGCGACTTTTCTCCTCCCGGCGAGGGTGCCGTGTAAATTGGATTGTCCTTTGATCCAAGCGGCGGCGTTTTGTCCGCATAGCCGGCGGACCCGGATTTGGCTCCGTTAGCAAGGACGGCATTCGGACCGTTGATGTAGATTCCGAGATTACTGAACTGCTGAGCGGAGGCCGACGCCTGGACTGAGGCAGGCGTCCAGCGCGAAGAAGTGAGAGAGTATTTTGCCTCGACGCCGCCAGTAACCTGGACTGAAAACGTGTACGTCATTTGCGCCGGCTCCGCGCTCTCCGAAGGCATGGCCGGCGTGAGATTGTTGGCGGCTATGAGGATCGCGTTGTCCCGTAACCAAGCTGCGAGCGGCTTGGATGCATCGACAATGATACGCTTGTAGGCGGCGCGCTCCGGATATTTATGCTCGGCGAGGCCCTCGAGTTCGATCAAGTCCGCAGGCGCTCCTCGATAGCAGCCACGCTCATACCTTGCTGGATCCGCCGGCGCCGGCGCCGTATCGGAAGCTAGCTGGGCGTTCTGCTTCATCAGAAATGACCAGATCAGGTCATAGGTATCCTGGGCTGAAGCACTGGGGCCCACATGGGTCACATCATTACTGCTCACGCTCAGAATCCTTTTGTAGTCGAATGCCGTACCGGATCCGAGCCCGCCGGTATCGGTCACCTTCAACTCCAGAAAGAATGTGCCGTACAGGAAGGGGTCGATGTCAAAATGAGCGTACCTATCGAACGCCTCTTCAGGCCGCCTCTTGTAGATCTTCAGGTATTCCTTTCGCCTCTCGCGTTCGAGCTGGTAGAAAGTCACGACCTCACACCTGATCGACTTGAGAAAATACGGCAGCTCACCCGCCGTGATCACACCTGTCTGCGGGTCATGAATATGATACAGGCTGGTGCACCCGCTCACGGCAAGGCAGATGCCAATGCCAGCCGCGGCTCGGCTGAATATCCCCATATGAACGCCCCCGTCCGCGTGCCTGAGCACCGCGGATCTCCCGTGCACATTGAAAAACAGTCCGCATGGGTTCGTCAATAGCATCGTGACAACAATGCAGCTTTTCGTTGTCCCCGCAGGATTTTGCGCAGGTTTTCACTGCGGCCGTACACTTCTGCGAAAGCGGCTCGGTTGTGGCGGCTCGGCACCGGCGATGAAGTGTGAGCAACTGGTCGGGCCAATTGCAAATTGGTCGGCGCACGCCTATCGATGGAATATATTGGTGGTGGTGATTGGGACGAAAATTTTGCCTGGGCGCGTGGACAACCGAGCCGAAACGTCAGTTTTTGATGCCTGGAAGAATTTTTTGATGCCTGGAAGAAAGAGGCGCGGGAGCTTGCCGAACGACAGGAGCTAATCACGAATGCCAGTCGGGATGATCTCAGGAAAGCTCTGATTGAGCTCGACGCGCTGTTTCGGAATGCTCCCGGAAGCGTGCACAAGGCCTACCGAAATCTTACAGAAAAGCGAATCGAGGACGCACGAGAGAGCTTCACCGGCTCAATAGGAGATGGCCATCTCTCGTGGTCGCTATCCTATGAGGCGGCTGAACTGGCAGCCGTAAGAATGGGCGGCCTGATACGGGAACTTGATCACGCGCTTGCTGATCGGCGGTTTCATTGGCCGATCAGCCGAGTGAGTGGCACGTCGAGCAGCTTAGATGCTGGTTCATTCCGCGGCAGGGCGTGAGCGCATTGCGTCCGGCTCGAAGGCTGCAAGCCTACTCGAAACGGGGCCTGCTCTTTCATCGGATCCTGCCCTCAGTGATAAAGGGCTACCCGGTGCAGGTCGTGGATACTCGCACATTGCATAGTACCGCATCGGATGCGAGTGAGTGGAAGGTGGGCGCTTGCCTGTTCAAGGCACTAGAGCTCCAGCCGGAGCGCTGTTCAACAGAGTGCGATAAGCGCTTCATCATCTCTGGCACTAACGCACCGTCAGCTGAGGACACCATTTCTCAGCAGATCGATCAGGCTCTGAAGGAGAACTGCATCGCGATTGTGTGGCCCGAGTTAACCGTCTCGCCGGAATTGCGCGAGCACATCCTCAAGCTCGTTCGAGATCGCGACATTACGGACGAGCTGGAAGCTCCCGAAATTCTAATTCCAGGGACCTGGCACGAGACAACCGACCATGGGATCGTGAACCGAGCCCGGATCTACAACGGCTATGGAGAGGAGCGCCTGATCTACGACAAGATCGCCCCTACGCGCACGATGGTTGGGGAACGGAAAACATCACTGCGGGTGACCGTGTATGTGTCCTGGCCACCGAAGGTGCTTTGATGGGGGTCGCCATTTGCCTGGATTTCTGTGACGTCTGCGAAAAGAGCCGGCTCCGCAAATTTGAACAAGACGATAAGTGGAGTTTCTGCCTGAAACGCGGCGATAATCGCCGTGAACAGGAGAGACCATGAACAGACGATCGCGCCGGAACCACACACCGGCCTTCAAGGCAAAGGTGGCGCTTGCCGCCGTCAAGGGCGACCGGACGATAGCTCAGCTTGCCGAGCAGTTCGACGTCCACCCCATCAGATTACGGCGTGGAAGGCGCAGTTGGAGGGTGGCGCTTCCGGGGTCTTCGGCTCTGGGAGCATGTCGCCTGCCGCGCCTGCGATCGACGTGAAGTCGCTGCACGCCAAGATCGGAGAGCTGACGCTGGAGAACGATTTTTTAGAAGAAGCGCTCACCAAGGCGGGATTGCTGAGCGCAAAGCGATGATCGACCGTGAGCACGATCTGTCGATCACCAAGCAGGCGGAGATTCTGCAGATCAGCCGCGGCAGCGTTTATTACCTGCCGCGTCCGGTGCCGGACGCCGATCTCGCGATCATGCGGCGTCTCGACTGGCTGCATCTGGAGTTCCCTTTCGCCGGTTCGCGAATGTTGAGAGGCCTGCTGGCTGCCGAGGGGTGCAAGATCGGCCGCCGGCATGTCAAGACGCTGATGCGGCGGATGGGGATAGAGGCGCTCTATCGCCGTCCGCGCACCACAAAACCCGAGCCCGGCCACAAGATCCATCCGTATCTGCTGCGCGGCATGGAGATCACACGGCCGAACCAGGTCTGGGCGATGGACATCACCTACATCCCGATGGCGAGTGGGTTCGTCTATCTCGCCGTGGTGCTGGACTGGGCAACACGCCGGGTTCTGTCGTGGCGGCTGTCGATCACCATGGAAGCAGCCTTCTGCGTCGAGACGCTGGAGGATGCCTTGGCTCGTCACGGCAAGCCGGACATCTTCAATACGGATCAGGGCTCCCAGTTCACCGGACAGGCTTTTACCGGCGTGCTCGCCGACAACGGCATCGCGATCAGCATGGACGGCAAGGGCGGGACAACCTGTTCGTCGAGCGGCCATGGCGCAGCCTCAAATACGAGGAGGTGTACCTACGGGCCTATGATAGCGTCAACGAGGCGCGCAATTCGATCGGCCGATATCTCGACTTTTATAACAGTAGACGTCCCCATTCGAGTCTTGACGGCAGCACGCCCGATCAAGCCTACTTCACCTCGCTGCCGCTCCGCCTGGCAGCATACCCCCGGCAGACGCGCTCCACTTATCGATGCGCAGATTCTGTTCAGACAACCGGGACCAGCTCAACCTGACTTCAAGCGACTGGGCGAGACAAAGAGGCTTTTAAGCGAAGCCAAGGATATCGAAGTCGGTTGAGGATGTCGTTGTACGCGACACCGAGCGAGAAGCGCATCAAGGTCGGCAGGATGCTCGGAGTCGAAGCGAAATTGCGCGTGCCACTCGAGTTTTGTCCGATGAACACCGCAATGAGGTTGTCGGTGAACTGATCCCCCGTGAAAGACGATGAGCGAACCGCGCCCGAGCCAACCGTGAAACTGCTCATCGCGATACCGTAGATATAGGTGAAGTCGCCCGTGCCCTACTAGCGCCGCCGACTTGCTCCAGCGGTTTAGAAAAGTCGGAAGCCCGTAGGGCGGAACATTCGTACGCAAGGCCAGCGCGGCCCCACTCCTGTTCTGGACCCATCATCGAGAAGACGCCTCGCAAGTCCGACCGTAGCCCTGGCGCCCGGATATTTATCCAGCCGCCCTCCCGAGCATACGAAGAGCATGACGACGCCGTTCCCTCGTATAGCGTTTCCAACTATTGAGATTCACGACTTGGTGCATGAAGTGGTGGTAAAGAATTCGCACTGTTGACTGCGGCAAAGTGCATTCCCAGTCGGCACTTCGCGCGGCCGATCCCGATGCACGTCGATGATGATGACTTGGCCCTTGGGGCGGCGGCAACGGCCTCACATTTCATAGGAAGGCTGCGATTCAACTCATTTCGAGAGAGCTTAAATCGTACATAGCGTCATATTGTACGCTTTCGATCGCAGTTGCGCCTCCGATGTGCCATTGCGAAGACAGTTATCGCGGATGTGTCGGCTTATGGACAATACCGGCAATGGCATGAGTGATGCTTGTTGGAACAAGCGAGAGGTTAGATCGATGCCGTCGATGCATGTGCACTCGGCAGCCACCGGATCCTGCTGGACTGGGGGCGCTAGGGTGAGTGAGCCGTCGGCGCTGTCTTCATCGATCGCGGCCGCGGCTTGCGACGGTGAAGTGTTGCGGTGATGGGCGACGAACCGAGGATGATGCATGAGCGAACCGACATGAGGGATGCAATGCGAGGGTGCCCCCTCAAGATCTCTTTGTTCCCAATGGCGGAGCGCGGACGTGGATAATATACAATCGATGACTGCACAGGAGCTGCGCTCTGCAATTAGTGGCGGCAGGGTCTTGGAGGTAACCACGACAACGGGCTGTGTCGTCGGATGTTCTTATTGCCCGCAGGACAAGTTCGCCGAACGGCAAAGAGCTATATCCGACGTGAAGCATCTTTCTTTGCAAGATTTCAAGCGATGCCTGGCGCGCGTACCAGCAACTGTGGACATCAGCTTTTCCGGGTATTCGGAGCCTTGGCTCAATCCGGCTTGCACCGAAATGGTTGAGCATGCCTACGCGTGCGGCCATGGAATCCGGATTTTCACAACCCTCGTAGGAATGAATGGGCGGGATCTAAGACGCTTGCGTGCGTTGCAGTTCCGCGGTTTCCTGGTGCACGTTTTTGACGACGGCACGCATATGGACAGTGGTCTCGTCAGGCGCAGCTATGTCGATTTGATGCGTCAACTTGTTGATGCCGGCATTTCGTCACTGCTCTTCATAGTCATGGGCGAGGTGCATCCCGAACTAGTCGACATAATACCTGACGAAGCGCTCGTTCGCTCGCGTCCCCCGCGCAGCAGGCCTGCGAGCGGCGAGCTTAGGATGGTTGAAGCAAGACAGCCAATCGTTGGAGTGCTGACATGTCCTGACGAACGGCAATATCGGAATGTTCTTCTCCCAAACGGCGACGTTACTTTCTGCTGCATGGATTTTGAGCGACGGCACGTTCTGGGCAACCTTCTCCGCGACAGACACAAGGATCTCTTCGAAGGGGCGACATTTGGCAAGATTGCCAGTCGCATGAACGGCGCGGACGGTTTTCTGCTTTGTCGAACATGTGAATTCGCCGAGCCACTGAGGTCGGAATGCTCATCCTTGAGAGCAGTTGACCCTGACTGATCGAAACGAAACGGGAGCCCAGGCGAGGACGGCCTTGCCGCTCATCATCACATCAGCCGCGGGGACGACCCCGCCATGAACGGAGGTCGGCATGGCCTGGAGCATTTTGTTGGTCGCCGGCCTCCTGGAAGTCGCCTGGGCAATTGGCCTCAAATACACCGAGGGCTTTACCAAGCTCGTTCCGTCCGTGCTCACGCTCGTGGCCATGGCTGGCAGCGTGATCCTGCTCGGCCTCGCTCTGAAGACGCTGCCCATTGGAACTGCCTATGCGGTCTGGACCGGCATCGGCGCGGTCGGCACCGCGGCGCTCGGCATCATCCTGTTCGGGGAGCCGGCCGCCGCGTTTCGCTTTGCCAGCATCGGACTGATCGTGGCCGGCATTGTCGGGCTGAAGCTCGTGTCCTGACGAAAACGTCGAAAGCATTGACCCCACTAGGTCAACGCCGCAAGGATCGGAGACTTGCCGCCGTGATTGTCCGGCATGGACAATTGAGCTGGGCGCGTTCCAGCGCACCGCCGAGGGCGCTGCGCCGACAACGGCCCCGGTGATACCGTGGCCGAAGAAAGTCGCCGTGCCAGATGCCGATGCAGGCCCTCTGGGCCGAGACCCGTTGACCGCTAGCCTCAGTGTCGCAACGCGAACGCCCATGGTGAGGACGATACGCCCATCGGCAACCGGCGTGCCCACGGCCATGGCGTCTGGCCCGATGTACCACGCGGAGCGGCACGAACAATTCGCCACCGAACTCGCGAATACGAATAGAACAGTAATGGATCCCAGGTATGCCGCTGATGCTCCGGGGCGCCGGCTAAGAAAGTTCGCTTGCCCGAGTCATACGATGAGTGCCCTACGGAGCTGCAGGGGAGAAGATGCATCACAGAACGATATGATCGGCAGAGCGTCTTCATTTGCTCCGAATTGCTTCCGACCATCCCGCCCAAGAGTACGAGACCATCCTACTCGTTGAGCATGGTTGGGCGGCAGTGGTGAGCTTGACTCACTCCCGATCGAGCCAGCTCGCCCGTGACTGTCACCTCACGCGGAGCAACCGCGTATTCTGGTGTAGGGGTAGCCATCAAGGATGTGCGTTCGCGTCGTCAGAACAGCTGGCTGGTCGACCACCCAACCGAATGCAGGCTCGATATAACCAAGGTACGGCAAAGCTGCCCGCCCATAAGCCCAGCCCGGCACGATCGGCCGCGCGTTGCGCAGCATAGTATCGTCCCCTGGAGTATTGCTTCCAATCGAGCACGAGACCGTTACGCACCAACCATTCTCCAATATCGGTGCCACCAGCTGAACAGGTCGCTATCGTCCGTCCACACTCATCCTCCAGGACTGGCACGCAACTGACTTCGCGATCTTCAACGAAGCTTTCAAGATCGCGCGCGGCCCTGAGGCCACATTGATATGGATTGCCCTTGATATCTCGGCACATTTGGGTCTCATCCGGCGCGTCAATGCCCCAGAGTCGAACGCGTGTTCTGTTGATTTCAAGGGTGTCGGTGCTGATGACCTTTGCCGGCCCCGTCAGCCCGCCGGCCAGGACGATGCTGAACAGTGCGAGCATGGTCAACACCACGATCAAGCCTGGCATGGCGATTTTCTTTGTCGGACCGCAACCATTCCCGACGAGCGCAGCAGAGCGCTGCCAAGTGGCCAAAGGCGCTCGATCGCAGCAGTGCTAATGTTCCGTAGGTAAGATCGCTCGACAGATGATTCCTCCTGAATCAGCAGCGCACCCCTCCCCTCACCTCCAACCTCGCCCGCGATGCTGTGCGACCCGGCTGCTGCGCTGAGCGAATCGGGCCCGTGCTCCACGTCATTGCGGCAGTCCGCCTCGGCTGCATCGCGCACCGGCAGGACGCACTCCGTCGTGCGCGTCCGCTGATTAGCGACGAGGCAGGTGCAGACGGCCGGCCGCAAGTCGGCGTGATAAGATTTCCCGGTGGCCTTGTCCGAAATGAGCATAAGCTCGGCCGCCTTTCTGGCACCGATAGCAGCAAGCACGCGCCGTCCGCGGTCGCTGCTCACGGCAACTGTAAGGGAAAGCGTATGCATCGCTTGAGCAAAACGGGCGCTCCGACGGCCATCGTTGTTATCAACGGCAACATGCCTTCTACAGGCGGTTGGCGACAACTCCGCCCGCAGTCACGCCGCCCAACTTGTTTCGCGAGCGCCAGCACAGCCATCTCAACCTCTAGCTGGACCAGGGACATAAGTGCGTAGCAACCCCCGAACCATGCGATGTTATAGAGATTGGCGGCGCCGAAGCCCGCGCCGTAGAGGGCCCAAAACGTGACGCAGACAACGATACCAGACTGATACGCCGTCGAGAGGGCAAGCGCCTTGCTGTACTGCAGATCGCGATGCGCGGTGTTGGACGGGATGAGCCGACTGGCGAGCGCCTGCATCGCAAACAACGGCACCAGAAGCGTCGTGGCATTCATACCAAATTGCGGCAGGTCGGCCGGAACAAAGAGTATGTTTTCCAGCAACAGGCCGAGCGCAAGACCAAACGCAGCCGCCGCCGCGCCGAACAACAGAAACAGCATCGAGCCGTGGACGAAGCGCACCTCGGAGACGCCAACCGCAAAGTGCGGCAGGATCTCGAAGAACATGAACACAAGCGTCGCGGCGATGGCTTGCAGGGCAAATGACAGAGCGCCCCGCTCGCGCATAGCCTCGACCAGAAGCTTGGCGGCGACGCAGCACGTCGCAAGGCCTATGGCGTAGCTCAACACAAGCTTGGCGCCTGTTACTATTCCCGGTTCGATATGCATGGTCCAGGTCCCTCTTGCCTTTTTACTCGGGCCTTGTGTGGAGACCGCTCGAAACGGCATTTCAGTTTCCGCACCTGGGTCGACCGCTAACGTCCTGCTTCCGCCATGTCGGACCGGGTGTGGACATAGCCTCCGCTCGGTCTGCGGGACTTCGATAGCAACAGCTATGCCACCACCGCCACCGCGCTTAAGCCTCTGATTGCGCATTGAAACGTTCCGTCCCCGCAAGGCTCGCCGCGTGAGTTAGCTGACATACTCTGGATGAAATTGGACACACATGGGTGCCCCGTCTTTGCTCAACCTGTGCCGTTTCGAACAATCGTTCTACCTCCCTCCTTGAATCGGAAATCCTTCGGGCGCCGGCGCGAAGACACCCTTTGCACGCGAACTAGCCGAGCGCGGCCGACCGCGCGAGGACCCAAGGGCATTCTCCAGCTGATCGGCGATGCGCTCCTGGTCCAGCAGCGTGTGGCGGGCCGCGCAGCCATTGCCGAGAAGCCCGACGCACTCTGGGGCAAGCCGGCGCTGGAGCGGCTCTATTCGCGCCTGAAAGACGGATACGAATTGAAGGAGCGGCTTGAGATGCTCCAGCGCAAACTGCGGGCCATCTCCGGAACGGCCAACGCGCCGACGGGCATCATCGAGACACGGCGCTCGCTGCGTCTGGAGGGTTATAGTCGTGCTGATCGCGATGGAAGTTGCGATCGGATGCGGTCAGACTATTGCAGCAGCTCAGTGAAGTGCGGCTGGTCACAGCACGCGAGGCGCTTTCCTGGCGTCTGAGCGGGCCTACTAACGTATCAGGCCCGGTAGTTGCGCGGACCACGCTGTTCGGCGCACGCGGCGGCGTGTTTTGGCCAAGCCTTCGCCGTGCTCGTGCACGCGAGGTTCGACGAAATTCCGGTGCGGCTCGCGACCCAGCAAATAGGCGAGGCGACTTCCGGCGCAATTCTCCGGAAATCGATCAACGATCATGAGTGTATGGCAGACGCGCGGCAGAGCGTTCACCCCGACGATCCAGCGTGACCCGAGAAGACCCTTTGTCAGTTTGCGGCGGACCGCCACTGAGCTTGTCCGCTTCTCGCGCGGCAAGCTTCTCAGTTCGACTATGCGAGCCTGGATGTCGCCAATCGAACTCTCACGCCCTGCATCTGCTCGCCACGCGTTAGCTCCTGCCCTGCTCTTTTGTACCCGAACCATCGTCATGCTCTCCGGCGGACGATATATCCCGGCGATACAGCGGAATGGAAGTGCAAAGTTGTGTGGTGCATGCGCGCAGTCCGCCTGACGAACGCGGAACCGGCGGTCGCGCGAAGGACTCAGAATGCGCTATTTTCGTGATGCGCTCGTGCTTTTCTAGTCTACAAGGCGCGGGATGGCATGTTGTCGGGTCGTGGCTACGGCGAGCGAAGGCCTGCTTCCAACATTCCGTCAGTAGGTGATAGGCAGCGAGCCGGTGGCGGCGGGCGGATCACCGCCAACCTTCCAGGGAGGACGAAACCGGCCAGATATTCCGGAAGACAACCAGACCGTGGACCAGATCCGAGACGGACGACGTTGCGTTTGCACCCTTGCTTCGGATCCGCTCGCTTTGGCTATCTTCGGGAATATTATAGCGGAAACCGAAAACTGCGTTTGTCCACATGCAAGGGCCCGCCGGGTAGATGGAAAGATTGGGACACCGGTTGAACGTGACCGGGTTAACGCCGATTCCACGCGTGATTTAGTTGCATCGCGAGAACGACGTAGCCGCCGTGGCAGGGCTCTCACCCGAAGTTTTAACCGAACTTGAATAGGACACCGTAACCGCCGCGTGGGTAACTCCACTCGATATCACCACTTTCTTCGCAGATCACCCTGCAGGTGCCGCATTCGATACACCCGTCGACTGTCACCTCAACATGACCTTTATCGCTGAGCTCGTAGCACCGTGCAGGACAGGCCTTCAACATCGACAAGAGCCGCGAGGATGGCGTGGTGTGCGGACGCACCTTGATATGGGCACGGCCGGAATCGACAAGATAACGGTTGTAGAATAGTTTATCCTCGACACGTTGGGATGGCTCGCTCGGCATTGTTTCTGGCTCCGTCGTTCGTCGTTGTCTTAGGTTTGGATCACCGCCAGGCCCGGGCAATGCGCAGGGCATCGCTAAACAGCCCACTCCAAGACCGCGCCTTGATGAATGAGCTCAGCATCAGCTTCTCTTTCTCGAGTTTTGGTGTGCCGTCGACGCGCACGTAATCCTGCATCGCCCTGGAGAAGAGCTGCGGATATGTGAGAAAGAAGTTCTGCGAGTGGGTATGCATGAGTGCCGGCATATCCTTGTACTTTTTCAGGTCCTTGATCACGAAAGAATCAGTTAGCATTTTCTTGTAAAGTGAAAGATTTTTGGCCGTCATCGGATCTTTTCGCGATCTGATAAGGCAGATCGCTTCCGCCGCGATACGGCCCGACGTCATCGCCAAATTGGACCCCTCGCGATGGATCGCGTTGTTAAGCTGGGCGGCGTCTCCGACGACCACCCAGCCCTCCCCGCAAAGCTGCGGGATCGCCCTGTACCCTCCTTCGGGTATCAAGTGCGCAGAATATTCCTTGACTTCCGAACCTTCGATGAGCGGCGCGACGGAGGGGTGACGCTTGAAACCCTCGAGCAGGCCGTAAGGCGTCTCGCCGGTACGCTGGAAGTCGGCAACAAGACAGCCAATACCGAGCGAGATGCATTCCTTATTGGAATAGATGAAGCCCATACCGGTCATGCCGCGGGAGATGGTTCCGACCGCTTCGATGACGAGCCCCTCGTCGCCTTTGAGATTGAAGCGAGCGTCGATTGTCTCGCGTGACAAAAAATGCATCTCCTTAACCGCGAGTGCGACCTTGTCCGGTTTCGGCCGCCCTCTTAAGCCCGCGCCCGTCCCGAGCACTCCGTTCACCCCCTCGGCCAGCACGACAACATCTGCATGGATTTCACCCCCATCGCGGTCTGTGCGCACCCCGACGACCCTGCCATAGGAATCCTGGAGGAGCTCGGTCACCGTGGTCTCGCACAGCACTGTAGCGCCGGCGTCGCGGACCTTCTGCGACAACCATTTATCGAACTGGGCGCGGATGATGGTGTAGCGGTTCGGCTTCTCCTCGTTGAAATCATCGGATCGATAGTGAATCCCGGTGTGCGAACGCTCGTCCAGGATCCAGAAGCGTTGCTCGACTAGATGCCGCTCAAGCGGCGCATCTTCTCGGAAGTTCGGGATCAGCTTCTCCAGCATGTCGGCATAAAGGATGGCCCCTTGCACGTTCTTCGACCCGGAATACTCGCCGCGTTCCAGCTGCAGCACTTTCAGCCCCCGCTCGGCCATTGTAAGCGCCGCCGCGTTCCCGCCCATGCCAGCACCGACGACGATGGCGTCGAATCTTTCCTGAATCATAACAAGCTCCCCTAGCCAGCGATGCGGTCGTGCGAGTGCGGCGATAGCTGCGCGCGGAATGCAGAGGTCAACGCCGGCAACAGTCGAATAGCGTCGGTGACGATGCCGATATGGGCGAAGTCGAAGATCGGAGCGTTCTTGTCAGTGTTGATGGCAACGATGAGGTCGCCGCCCTCCACGCCGACGCGATGCTGGATAGCGCCGGAAATGCCGGCCGCGATATAGAGCTTTGGCCGGATGGTTTTCCCGGTCTGGCCGATTTGTCGGTCCGAGGTGGCCCAGCCCTTCTGGACCAGCGGCCGCGAGCAGCCATATTCGGCGCCAAGCACGTCCGCGAGCTGGTGTACCAGTTGGAAATTTTCAGGCGATCCCAGACCGAGCCCTCCAGCGACGACCACGTCGGCATAGGCAAGGTTGGACTTTGTAGAATGGCGGTCTGGCAGGAATGACAGGACCTTTGTGACGATATCTTCTTCTACAAGCCCGAGCGGATGCGAGATGACGCGCGAGACGGCGCCTTCCACGCGCTCGGGCATCGGCATCACGCGCGGACGGACGGTTGCCATCTGTGGACGATAGTTGAGTGTGTAGATCGTGCACAACAGTGAGCCGCCAAACGTCGGCCGGGTCGCCGCAAGCGAGCCGTCGGCATCGACATCGAGCTCGGTGCAGTCGGCAGTTAGGCCGGTGAGCAGTGTGGTGGCCACTGAGCCGGCGAGATCACGGCCGAGTGTTGTTGCCCCTAGGAGTAGGATTTCCGGCTTATAAGTGTTGACCAGCTCTGACAGGGCCTTCGTATAGGACTGGTTGCGATAATCGGCCAAGAGATTGTCCGCGACGATATAGGCGAGGTCGGCGCCGTAGCAGAAGGATTCGGCGACCGCCTGCTGCGTTGTCTCCCCGACCGGGCCGATGACAACCGCGGCGAGGTCAACATTGAGCTTGTCGGCGAGCCGGCGGCCCGCCCCCATCAGCTCCCATGAGACGGGGTGCACAACCCCGCGTTCCTGCTCGATGAAAACCCAGACGTGCTTATACGGCTTAAATCGCTCGGGCAGTTCCCTCTTGGTCGCCGCGCGACCACCACCCGCGGCCGGAGCTGCACTTTTCGGTGCGGTGCTCATCATCTGTACTCCCATTCGCATTCAGTAGCGGCTCGCCAGCGGCGCATGCTCCGCCTCCAGGTTGGAATTTGCGCTTGAAGATTTCTTCAGTTAAGCGTCGGGCCGGATGCCGGCCGGCATCGCGACAGCACCGCGTGGCAGCAGCGCGGGGCCGACACAGCCGTTGCTGGATCTTGACGACGAGCCCGGAAGCATGCGCTTCCGGTTCGTTCCGGATGCGGCATTCTGGGACGACGGTTTGGTTCCCGGCACTGCTAAGGCACCGACCGGGCCGGTCACGCGTGCCGATCGATTGGTCCTCCTCATTTTAGAGATGCAACCGAGGTGCAACAGATCGAGGACCTGCGAGGGGCTCGGCTGGTACGATTGTCGGCCGCGTCGTTGCCGGTGGAAGCGCGATCTCATTGCTCCGAGTGCGCTTGTTTCTTGCCGATCATAGCGACAGGCCCGCAACTCCTGGCGAGGACAGGAGGGGCGGCGCTCAAGGCGCCCGGTCAACAGCGCCGCACGGCCGGCGTTGTTGAGCAACGGCCCTCCCCGCGAAACCTCGGCCAAGGATCGGCCAATGGGGGCGCACGAATCAAACGCACCTTTCAGCTGAGCCAGGTATGCGACCATCGCTTTGGCGTCGCGACGCATTATGGTGCCGGCAGGCAGCGCGCGCGAACCTGCGCGGCGTCAAAAATACAATCGATGCGGACCAAGACGTGCATGCGCTGCTCCAGACTAGCTGAGCATATGTCAGCAATTGTCGTACCAATTGCGCAGGCGATGAAAATTGACCGCTATTTCACAAACTTACTGAAGAACGAAGTCGGATTGGCGGCCTCTCACGAGGTCGAAACATTCGAGATCGTACTGACCCGTGTCCGGAATGCGACAGAAGACACTCATCTGAACATTGCTGAGTTTTCCGCGCAACATGTGCGGTCCCGCTGCCGGCACATGATTGCAGGAGATAGGTACACCTGCGTACCAGCTCGAAAGGATGGAAATGTCGGCGGTGAGTCGTGATTGGCCCCTAAGGAGCCGTGGTGATGAACTGCGGATCCGCGAGGCGCAACTGCAACTTTCCGCTTGAATTCGAAGCCATGGCTTGCTGTGAGGCTCTTGGGACCTTCACGGTCCAGAGCACGACATATAAGCTTCAATTCACTCCAACAAATCGAGCTGGATCAATGCGGGATGCTTGTTCGCTTGTGGTGCGGTCGCATCCTTTAGCACCTTGAATACGCGCTGTTCGATCGGCGAGGACGTGACGAAGTCGGCATAGGCGCGCTCAAGCGTGGCCCTGCAACGCGCGGCGATCTCAGGATCAGATGCACCGGTCAACTCCTCGCCTGCGAGATATTGGCCCATGCGGCGCAGGATATGAAGCCGCGCCACATCGACGATTTTCGCATCGTACTCGACGCCGAGCAGTGCAAAAAAATCCTCTGCCGCAGAGGCCTTGTTCAATCGCGCAAGGATCCCATCCGTCGTCATTCTCAACCTCCATCTCGATCCGCGCCCAGAAACGACCAGGCTGGAATGTTTCAACCCGATCGCGCGACGCGCGTGGCTGATTCGCTGGTGACGAGCGAGCTCTCGTGAATGTCGCGCCAGATCGCCACCACCGTTTCCTGCGCAACCAGACCTTGGTGCTCGATGGCATGCTTGCGGACGGGCGCGGAGATGGTTTCGCTTTGCTCGGCGCCGAAAGAAAGTTGCACGACAGCAGCAAGGTGATCGCGGCGAACCCTGAATGCTTGCCGATTACAATCCGGAGGGAGCGCTCGGGCGGCCCCGAGTCGAGCCCTTCGTAGCTGCGCCGGGTCCTTTAACAGCCCGTGGACGTGGATGCCGGATTCATTGGTAAAGACATGCTCGTCGACAATCGCCTTGTTAAGCGGCACGGTACGGGACGCAGGGGCTGTACCGACGACCGCGGTTTTTTCCAGTTCGGATAGCAGCACGCCGGTATCACCGCAACGGAGCTGTCTGAGTGCGACGGCAACTTCCTTCAGCGGCGCATTGTCGGCTCCTCGAGCTATCAACCCACGATCATCAGACGCCGCCTCGACCCTAGGTCGGGTGCGCGCAATCGTTTGCCCCGACCTGTTTTCACCCGCCATGCGACAGGTGGCCGAAAGCTCGTAGGATATACCCGCAATGGCGCCAAAGAGGGGTATCAATAATGAACTCAGCCTTTCAAGCTTGGGACGGCTTGGACGGCGTCATCAAGGCGGCGCAGATGATCCCGCCGACGTCCGGCCATCCGGCTCTCCCCGCTCTCTTCGCCGAAGCAAAGATCAAAATCATTGCATTCCGTGCAGACCGGCGTGGTACACATCACCAGGCCGTCATCTTCGCATAGCATGCGATAGAAGAAGCGCTTCCAGCGCATGTTCTTCCTATTGCGAGCCGCCAGCGGCCCGAAATGGCGCATGAGGACACGGGACAATTCATCCCGCTTCTGCAGGCCGAGATCTTCCCACAAGTGATTAGGCTCCATGGCGCGCCGCGCGATCATCGTCGCGAGCCAGCCGCCAACCTCGCCACGAGTGGAACGTTGCGCAAGCAGGAGGTCGCGTACCATAACTGTCTCGTCAGGCGCCGGTAAGGCGGACTGATCGCGCCAGGTATAGCTCCTGACCGGGGTGGATGGGAAGTATTGCACCAACAGCGCATTGAGCTCCTGGTTGGTCAAGCCAGCCCGCTCGGGAAGTTGGCCGCCATCCATGGCTGATGTGGCCAGAATGCAAGCGAGCACATGGTGATCGAAGTCATCATTGTCGCTGATGTCGACTTCTGCCGGATGGCGCCCGGTCAGAAGCTGGTAGAGCTCACTCGCGTCGCGCTGCTCGGCGGCGTGAGCTACCGATACGCGAGATGAGATCGTGTCGGCCGTTTTTCCTTGTGTGCCGATCATAACTTTCGCACAGCTTCTGAGTGGACGATGTCGGCCTTCCCGGATCGAGAAGGCCGACAACATGAACTATGCCGAAATAGCGGCAAGCTCGGCAGCGGTCTTGCCGACCTGGCTCTCGTCGACGGGCTTGATGATGCCGTGCTCCATGAGCATATCTTCGAGCTCGTCCATGCTGATTGGCGTCGGGATAGCGCCTTGTCCGGCATTATTGTGGATCTTGGTCGCGAGATTGCGATAGTGATCCGCCTGCTTGGAGTCCGGCGCGTATTCCAGCACGGTCATTCGGCGCAGCTCCGCGTGCTGCACGACATTGTCGCGCGGCACGAAGTAGATCAGCCGGCTGCCGAGCTTCTTGGCAAGAGCATCGGCAAGCTCCAGCTCCTTGTCGGTCTGCCGCTCGTTGCAGATCAGGCCGCCGAGACGCACGCCGCCGGAATTCGCATACTTCAGAATACCCTTCGAGATGTTGTTGGCGGCATACATCGCCATCATCTCGCCGGACATCACGATGTAGATTTCCTGTGCCTTATTCTCACGGATAGGCATCGCGAAGCCGCCGCAGACGACGTCGCCGAGCACGTCGTAAGAGACGTAGTCAATGTCCTCATAAGCGCCATTCTCTTCCAGAAAGTTGATGGACGTGATCACGCCCCGTCCGGCGCAGCCGACCCCCGGCTCCGGACCACCGGACTCGACGCATCGAATGTCCCTGTAGCCGAGCTTGATGACGTCCTCGATTTCGAGGTCCTCGACGCTGCCGGCATTCGCCGCCAGGCTCAGAATGGTGTCTTGCGCTTTGGCGTGCAGGATGAGGCGAGTCGAGTCCGCTTTGGGATCGCAGCCGACGATCAGAATCCTTTGGCCCAGCTCAGCAAGGGCCGCCAGCGTATTTTGCGACGTCGTCGATTTGCCGATGCCACCCTTGCCATAAAACGCGATTTGTCTCAGCGAAGACATGTTGCTCTCCATCAACCGATTGCTAATTTCTCGCGCCGAATGCGCGAGCCTGTTTCTCTCGTAGAAATCATGGGCACACGAATTTCGGGAAGGAGGCCATCGCTCGCCATCAGCGTCGGCGTGCCCTCAGCCCTCGCTCGTTGTTGCTCCATCCAGTTAGCAACTGGCGTGCCATTTCCTTCGCACCTGCATTAAGCCTCTGATCACCCTCGACTAACAGCGTGGCCTCGGACGCCAGCGTGCTGTGGCGGACCGGACAGCTGCAAGGGCTCTGACAGAAACCCGACAAAGCCTCGGCGCTCGGATTCCACTGCGAGCGCCGGCCAAGGAGCACAAACGGGAAATCCCGCGCCTTACGCCCGAGACAATTGAGGAGACGACATGTTGCAGATCGGGCTCGAGGATGTCGCCAACATCAAAGGCGAATGTTCCACGAGGGCATGGCAGGCACTTGCCGCCAGATCGGGTGGCATATTGCTTGCTCAGTCGCTGAAGGCTGTTCCGTGAGACCCGATGTTGTGAGGACAATATGCTTGGAATTGGAAGTAAGTTGCCGCCGTTCGACATCATAGGCGTGAAGCCCGGCTTTCACCTGCAGGAGGAGGACGGGCAAAGCGCTTTCGAGACGCTGACTGAGAGAAGTTTCCCCGGCAAATGGAAAGTCATCTTCTTTTACCCGAAGGATTTCACATTCGTCTGCCCGACCGAAATCGCCGAGTTTGCCCGCCTGACGAAGGATTTCGCCGATCGCGACGCAATCGTGCTTGGTGGGTCGACCGATAACGAGTTTTGCAAGCTCGCCTGGCGGCGTGACCATAAGGACCTGCACCGTCTATCCATCTGGCAGTTTGCCGACACCAAGGGCGCACTGGTCGATGGCCTTGGAGTGCGCTCGCGTGATGGCATCGCACATCGCTATACCTTCATCGTCGATCCTGAGAACACGATCCAGCATGTCTATGCGACTAGCCTCAATGTCGGCCGCAGCCCCACCGACACGTTACGCGTTCTGGATGCGATACAAACTGATGAGCTCTGCCCTTGCAACCGCGAAATCGGCGGCGACACGCTTAAAATTGCCTGAGGCAACATATCGATCGTGCAGTTGGACGAGCGTTCCGGCCGCGGGACGTCAGACGCAATCGTTCTTCGATGATGTCAGGTGAGACGATGCTGCCGCAAACACTGCTAGCGCGTGCGACCCGCAATTCAGGTCTCTTTACCGGTCATGAACTCCGACGCCGCCGCCGCGATATTCGCGCGGCCGTCGCGGCGGCGATATCCACGTCTCGATCACGACGATGAACAGCGTTCACGGCCGCTTCGCTCACCTCACATCATCTCGAACACAAGCGGATGCCAGCGCGGCTCCCCATGAACATACAAACGCTTGTACGCTTCTGCGCCTGCCGGACGCACATCTCCCGCCGGATTTCCTTATACTTCGTCGTAGGCCGGACCGCGGTTCTCTTTTGTCTGCGGCTTACCGGCATGCAACTTCAAGGGGTCGATCCAGCGCCCACGGGTCGGAAAGAGGGTACCAATCTCTCCTCTTGGGGCATTCTAGGTTTCGGTCGCCGCGCCTTGAGCAGGGTGGACGCAGCGGCAGATGGCTTAGCGGCGAACGAGGCGTGCCTGCCGTCGATCGACGCGCTCGCACACCGTATTTTCCGGGCCCGGCAAATCTATATTCAGAGCCTAAGCAGCACGTTGCGACGAGCGATTCGCTTGAGTCGCTGATTGAACACGACAATCGGTCGGGTTTAGGTCAAGTAACCGGATCGACGGAGAAACCGGTCAGCTCGTTCGCCGCACGACCTAACCGTCGGCGCCGAGCCTGAGACGACCAACTGGCCGGCAACCGCACGCCGCCTGACGATCTCGATCATCACGCCGGTCGATTTCCGAAGCTGAATCCCATCTCAGCGCTGGTGGCCCAAGCCAATCCCCAAGGTAGACGCTTTCTGCCTTAGGGAGCCTTCGGATCGCTTCATAAGCTTTGAAACCCTAGCTACAGGGGTGCGGGCCCTTGAGTGCGCCTTGAGCAGCTTGACCTCGTCCTTACTATATTCTTTGCGCTTGGTGCTTTTCGCCACGTTATGTTCTCCGATTTCGCTTTGCACATCTATCTGCAGCGCCTTGTTTTTGAAAAACGCCGCAACTGCTTCCCATTACCATATCAATGACCATCGGCGACTATTCAAGCTGGCTTTTATCTTCCAGATAAGAACATGAACTACACGCGAATTTGTTCTCTGTCCTTCTGTATCTTTGTCCGCGTGACAAACCCGATTCCCGACGCACGCCAGGTGGTTCAACATGGAAGCACGCTATCGAGACAGGGATGATCGTTTCGGTCCTTCAAAAAACAACTCAAAAGCGCTTCTTGCTTAAATACATCAACTTCACTCAAGAAGACGTTTCGCAGAGCAATATTCAGGCGCGGAGTAGCGCTGGATCGGCCAGGACGATCGTTGTGCTCCCGCGCATGATAAACCGGCCTTCACGAGTGTATGGCGTTACCGCGCGAAGAACGAACGTCCTCTCATACCTGCTGGGGTTCTGCGGAACTAGGTCGAGTAGTCACAAATGCGAATCCTGCGACGGCTGAGGTTTTCTTCGTCAGCAGATCGAGCACGGCTTGCTCTTCCTCATTTGACCGCCGCAGTATTCTTGATCGAAGGGGCCACGTAGAGATAGCCAGGAAATTCCATCCCCAGCGAACAAGATGCGAAACCATCGCCTGCCCCATGTCATGGACCCGATGAACGAGCGAGCGACCTGATCGTGATGTTTCGCCAGGCCGGGCACGACGGCATGGCAAACAACCCGCGGGCCTAGCGCCCTGTGAGCCTGGCACCGGCAGGCGATTGCTTGATCATGACATGGCAGAGCGCTTGGCCAGCACAATGCCGCTGGCGCGCCGCGGATCATTCGTGATCTGTGCACATTGATCTCCGCAGTCGAGTAAATGCAGGTCGAACTGGCCAAACCGGCGGAACGGAGTGTGCGTCATGTCGGAGGCGTCGCAACAAATCCAGGCAAGATGTGGAAATTTCTGCCGGAGCGTCAGGCAGGGCTCAGAGCCTGTGTCAATAGCGGCGAGCGTCTGCTCGATCATGGTCAATTCGCCTTGGCGCACCATCCACAAATCCTCATCGCCAGAATAAACGTTCAGGATCGGCATTCAGAACCGTTGTCGCCAAGCCAAGCCGTTGATGGGTCGAATGCCACTCCCAGACGTCCTTACCGTGATCTTTGCGGAACAGCTGCCATGCCGCCCCCGTCCTGTCGTGGCGCAGCAGCGCGATCTCGACGAGGCCACCCTCCGCATTGATATTGCCTGAGCAACACGGGCTCTCGACTAGATAGCCGCCAGGAACCGCAGTCACCTCTGGCGAGACATATCGGTAGCGCTCGCGCTTCGTGAGTGCGCGCACGATTCGCCACCGGTCGAGCTCGTTGGGATGGGCAGGCAAGCCGGCATGATGTCTCCTGATGATTGCCGCGTTCATTGCGCAATCTCCTAGAGTGCAGAGATTTCTGCCTCGATGCAGCCAACCACCAACTGCTTGCCGAAATCGACCATATAAATGAATAGGTTCGCTTCCGTATGGCGACCGATCTGGACGATCTCACCAACGTGCCCGACGCTGACCAGACACTCTTCCGGCGACGCGTCGGGAAAGGAACCGTCGTTGAGCAGATCTATCGCCGCCTTGACACGTTGGCCTGACTGGTATCTTGGCAGTCTTGGTTCGATCATCGGGATGCCGCTCCTGGCAAGGAAGGCTCCTCGCCTTCGCGGCTTCGCCTGACTAGATCGAGCTCCTTGCCTTTCATGCCGACGCGATAGCCGGAGCCGAGGAATTCGACCCCATAGATATAAAATTGTTGTAGGAACGTGCCGATCGAGACGACATAGCCAAGCTCACCTTTCTTGACCAGAACCTCACCAATCTCCTTGCCCACATAAGTGCCGTCGTTGCGGATGGTGCGGTTGGCCCGCACCTTGTCGCCATAGTCAAACAAGGGGGCGTCCGTCAGCTCGACGATCTCACTATCGCGGGCGATGTTGCTCATGCTGTCGTCCCCGTTCCACAGTTCGATACAACGTCTCGCACAGCCGCGGCCGCCGCCCGTCAATGCGGAGCATCAACCGCCCGAGTTTCTGAACCGCTAGTGTTGTCATGACATCCATCGTGGCCCTCAAGCAGGCTCCTGGTGACGCGGCAGCGCCGCGTCGAGCACGCATGTATTGTCAACGGGGCAAACCGCCACGCATTGTGGCTCGTCAAAGTAGCCGGCGCACTCGGTGCATTTCTCAGGATCAATCAGGAAAACGCCGGCTCGCTCGGAAATAGCGAGGTTCTGGCATTGCGTTTCGCACGCCGAACAGCCCGTGCATTGCGACGCGATGATCTTGAACGGCATTACTTGAACCCATCCTCAGGCGGCGGAAGTCAGCGCGTTGGAGCGGGCCGCTGCATCGACCCTTTCAACGTGTTGGATCTTCCCCTCATTGACTTTATCGAGATAGAGTTTGAACCAGGCGGTGACCGAGCCATCGATGAACTCGCAGGCGTACCGATCGACCGGCTCTATGCCGGCCTTGATCAATTCGGCCTTCGGGCAGCCGCCGATCTTTGACACGAATATGGCGTGGCAATCCTTGATGGCGCCGATGGCCATTTCGAGCTTGCTGTCCTCGCCATGACCACCTTGGCAATAGGAATGTATTGCTCGATGACCAACGTATTTTGCGCCTGAAGTCGAGAGCTCGTAGACCTGGAACTCCTTGGCATGACCGAAGTGCTGGTTGATCAATCCCGAGCCCTTGGTTGCAACCGCCACCAGCACCTTGATTTCGCTGGACGCGCTGGCGAGCCGCGCAAGCGCCTCCTGCTTGGCCACAAGGTTCGCGGTGCGCGCCTTCTCAACCTTAGCCTGATACTCCTTCCGGGCCTGCTCGTCGTATTTGATGTCCATCGCCATGATTTTTTCCATGGTGAACTCCGCGCCGCGGTCCTCCCCGAGCAGTCCGACAGCGTCGGCCCGGCACTGGCGACAGTGACGCATCATGCTCATCTCGCTTTCGCAGCTATCCTGCAATGCTACCACTTCCTGTGCAGTCGGGCCGCGTTGCCCCCTGAGGCCGAAGACGGTCCCATGCTCCGGCGACGATATCAGCGGCATCACGTTATGCAGGAAGGCGCCGCGCGACTTCACGGCCTTGTTAACCTCGACCAGATGCTGATCGTTAATCCCCGGGATCATCACCGAGTTGACCTTGCACAGGACGCCGCGCGCGGTGAGCATCTCCAGCCCTTGGAGCTGTCGATTGCTGAGTATTCTTGCGGCTTCAATGCCGGTGCAGCGCTTGTGGCCGTAAAAGATCCACGGATGGATCTTTGCACCAATTTCGGGGTCGATCATGTTGATCGTGATCGTCACGTGGTCGACCTTGAGTCTCGCGATTGTGTCGACATGATCGGGTAGCGCAAGGCCGTTCGTCGAGAGGCACAGCTTGAGATCTGGCGCGATCCTATTGACGAGCTCGAATGTCCTGAATGTCTTGTCCGGGTTCGCGAGCGGATCGCCAGGACCGGCAACGCCGACCACGCTCATCTGAGGGATCGCGGAAGCGACCGCCAGCACCTTCTTGGCGGCCTGCACCGGCGTCAACTTTTCACTGACAATGCCAGGACGCGATTCGTTAGCGCAATCGTACTTACGATTGCAGTAATTGCATTGGATATTGCAGGCGGGTGCGACGGCGACATGCATGCGGGCATAATGGTGGTGCGCCTCCTCGCTGTAACACGGATGGTTCTTCACCTTTTCCCAGATCTCAATTGGCAGATTGGCGATGCCAGCCTGAGATCCGCAGCTTGCCTTACCGCTGCCACCGATCGTACCGCAGCCCTTGTGCGTCGCCATGACTTGCATGGTCTCGCTGATCTCGCCGCCGCAGGATACCTGGTGTTGCGCTGAAGTACTCATTGTTCCAATTCTCTTCGCAAGCCGAACCCTTTCGGCAAGCATCCCCAGAGTCTTTCTGGAAAGCCAAGAGCAACTGGCGTGCCATTCCTGCAGGATGAATTTAAGATTTCGCTTTCAAGTACTTAGCTAAGCCCTGGTCGATTGTTAGCTTTATCAATTCATGTTGGAAAGCTGACAAGGGTTGCGATCACAACAGCGCTGACACCATTGTTTTGAGGCCCGGCAGGCAGCGTCAGCTATGGCTTCGGCAAACGGCAGGCGGGTGGCGTCGCTTGAAAGTTGATCTTCCGTCAGAACGTGACGCCTAGGCAAAGCACAATCCGCAAAAGACGTCCGGGGCGCTTTGAAGGACAGGTTGATAAGGCGAGCCTAGAAGCAGAGAAAGCAGTCCTGTGACTGACCTATGCCATGGAAGATCACGCGGACCCCTGCGTGATGCTCCGGAAGGGCATTGTCAACCAGGTGAAGAGAAACGCCCGCTCGCCAGGGTCAGGGATCATCACGAAGGTTGATACTTCTGAGCCTGCGATCTGGGCCGGCGCGCGACTCAACCATTCAAAGCTGAACCTTATGGAGTCCAGCCATTGGCCTGACGCTGTTAAGACGCGCGGAATGCAACGAGCGGCCTGGCGGCCGCCGAAAAGGGGAGGTCGCGAAGGCCTCCCCACCAACGCCATCCCGCTGGCCGGATGCCTCGATGCTGCGCCCCGGCCAAGATACTGCCTTTGGCAGCGCGCGGCAGCACGATCTTGGTTCCGAACAAGGCTGCATGGGCTGTCGCGTTGACCGGTACGCGCTCACCGCGCCCGCCAAGACTTCCCTGGACATCCCAGTTGGACGACGTCCATAGACACGGAGTTTCATTTTTCGGTTGCTTCGCCGCCGCGCTTCTTGGCGTTTATGGTGATTGGTAGGGTGGTGTCGCTCGCCATCGCCGGTAGGTCGAGCACCCAGCCGTTTGCGATTTTAATCCAACCACCCCACAGCGTCTCGTGCTCCCAGCCGACGATCGGCTCCTCAAGATCTTTCTTGGGTACATAAATCGAAAGGCCTGTCTCAGGCGAACGACGAATCATGACCTTCATAGGGGCTCTGCAGGTTGCGAACTCTCGCCCGCACGCTCCTGACACGCACGCAACAGGGCTCTCTGTTCGGAAGTAATGTGCGCCAGGACTTGCAGCACACGATCGATCTCATCCAGCGCCGTCTCTCGCGAGAGCGAGAAGCGAACCGCACCGCGCAAAAACGCCGGCGCTACTCTCATCGCGCGCAGGACATGGGACGGCTCCATCGAGCCGCACGCGCAGGCTGAACCGAGTGAGGTGGCAATTCCGTCACGATTCAGGTGGTGGACGATGGCCTCCGCTTCGAGACGCTCGAAGGCAATGTTAGAGGTATTTGGCAGGCGGTTTTTGATATCACCAAGCACGATGCAACCGCCGAGCGCGAGAATGCCGCGCTCCAGCCGGTCGCGAAGGGCGCAAATCTGGATCTGATCTTGTATGAGGTGTGCCGCCGCGAGTTCCGCCGCCTTGCCGAGCCCAACAATGCCTGGGACGTTTTCGGTGCCAGCGCGGCGACGCCGCTCTTGCACGCCGCCGAAGATCAGCGGCCGGAACTTAATGTCCTTGCGGACATACAGCGCGCCGATGCCCTTCGGACCATGGAGCTTGTGGCCGGAGAGCGACAGCATATCGATGTCCGTCGTCTTCAGGTCAATGGGAATCCGCCCGACGGCCTGGACTGCATCGGTGTGAAAGAGCGCGCCGACTGAGCGCGCCATCTTGGCGAGGGACTTCACCGGAAAGATCGTACCGGTCTCATTATTCGCCCACATGATCGAGGCGACTGACGTACGCTCCGACAAGGCATTGCCATAACTCTCGATGTCCAATCGACCGCTTGCATCGACCGGAATGACATGGATCTTGATTCCTCGTCGGCCCAGCTCCTCGGCAAGAGACAGCACGGCCGAATGCTCAACGGCGGTTGTGACGATCTCGTCGCGTCCTTCCTGCACGGCGAGCGCGGACAGGATCGCAGTGTTGTCAGATTCCGTCGCGCCGGAGGTGAAAACGATTTCGTGATCGAATGCCGCGCCAATGAGAGCCTGCACATTTCGGCGCGCCTGCGTCAATGCGGGTGCAACCTCAATGCCGAATGCATGCCCGGACGACGCATTGCCGAATTGCCCAGAGAAGAACGGCAGCATCGCGGCGACCACCAAAGGATGTGCAGGGGTCGTGGCGTTATTGTCCAGGTAAATCGGACGCACGGAGAGTTCGCTCTGCATTTAAGCCCTCACTTTGGCAGCTCCGGGGAACGGGATCAGGCGGGCAAACTTTCCGAGCCGCTCGATCAGGCGCGCCTGAATAGCCGCGAGCGTCGTGCCCGCAAGCTTGCATACCCTGCAAGCGCCGGTTAGCCCGACCATGATCTTGTCGCCGTCTATTGCGACGAGCTCACAATGTCCCCGATCGCGCCTGAGGCTTGGCCGACTCTCATCGAGCACGGCGCGGACAATCCGCTCGCGATCGGAAGGCTCGATAGTCCGAGACTGCTTCGTAGGTTCAGCCTTCAGGCCCATGTTCGATGCTCATTCCATTGCCAAGCGTACCAAGGCGACTCAGCTGAACGATTTGCCGCATGAACAGCTCGATTTGGCATTTGGGTTATCGAAGCGGAATCCTGATCCTTCGAGCGACACCACGAAATCGATCGTGGTGCCGTTGAGATGCGCCCGGCTCGCGTTGTCGACAAAGACTTTAATCCCGCCTTGCTCGAACACGGTCTCATCGGAGCTTGGCTCATGAGCAAGACCCATTTTATATGTGAATCCCTGGCAGCCGCCGCCTTCGATCATGATCCGCAAACCGGTTGCCGGCTGCGCTGTCGAGGAGATTGCGGCCTTCAGTGCGTTGATGGCGCTATTCGTTAGGTTGATCATCTCTGGCTCGTTCTCAGTTCTCTCGCAAAGCACAAATGGCAAATCCCATGCCAGTCGAGATGCAGATGAAACCAGCTTCTATTGCAGAGGCCCACCATTCGATTTGCGACCTGTCGGGTTCGCGACAGGCGGTTTTCCGGCAGCAGGATGTCATGCGTGCGAGGCCTCGTGATGGTGACAGCAGGTATCCCCGCAAATCGCGCCAAGCCGCCGTTTACGCTCTACGTCGCTGCAGACATCGCGGACGGCAAACAACTTGCAGGAAGGTAGGGGCACGTCGCATTGGGCGACCCGTGCACACCACAAATTGATGAGGAGACTTCCATGACCTCAATCGACAACACCGCTCTTGGCCCGCTGGACAAGGAGGGGCGATTGCTGAATGCGGTGCTTAAGAGTGAAACAACGAAGTCCGGGCGATTTGGGTTTCGAGGCGACATCGCGCTGAAGTTCCAAGCCCAGCTCGCCGACGAAAAACGACCGCCGGATTATTCCATCGAACAAGTTCTTGCAATTGCACAAGAAGGCGAACCAGCCATCCCAGTCCTTGCCGGATATCTGCATTCCTTCGCTTATCTACCCGAGGCCGCGAAGGTGCTGGATGGCAGGCTGAGCCCCAACGGCAGCTATTTCATCTTCTGCAACAACATTGATCTGCTCGCGAAGTACCGCACAAAAATAGGCGACATCACCTTCCGCATTCTGCCTTGCAACGAATCAACCGTATGGAAGGAGATGATGGACCTCGCCGGCATCGACAAGAACGACCTCAAGAAGCTCGGTACCGCCGCAAGGCTCGACTACTTGCTCGATGCAGCCAAGGAACTCGATGGATCATACACGGAGATCTCATACGAGGACGGCCTAGCCAAAATGGAGCCGGTGAAGAACAGAAGCGAAAACCGCCCAGTCTGAGGCATCGCCTCAGATCCCTTTCTCGCCAGCTCGACAGTCCGCCGCAAAGAGATTCACTGCAAACGCTTCGCCTGCGGCGGGCTCTTTCAAACCTTGGCGATGCACTTCCGGCCCAGCTTTTCGGGCAGATGACATGCCCACTCTGCTGGTCGTGTGTTGGCCAAGAGCACTGTCGTCATCACGCTGTGGCCGGCTCACCGCGACGGTCCGACTGAGCGGGTCTATCGTGATCAGGACATTCTAAGTCTGACCGGTTCATGGTCGCGGTCACACTTCAAAGGCCGATCGACGGTGTGTGGATTGGCTTTGGCGTTGTGCTCCAGGCCTTTGCCGGCCTGAGCGGCGCTGAGATGTCGCGCGAGGAGCGATCACTATGCTGATGGTTCACGGAAGGGCCGGCGGTGATCCGGACATTCCGGGGGTGCGCGATGTCCGTGCTGCGGAAGCCGGGGGCATCCGCGACTGCAGCGACCACGGGTGGATGCAGAACTCGCGCCGACCCGGATGCGCGGTAGCGTACGTGCGAAATCGCCTGACAGAATCCGCCGCAGGGAGTGTGGAGGACGGAGTGGTCGCCAAAGGGGTGGAGGTGCTGGCAATGTGTAGGACTGCCCGAGTACCCGTCGCGGTAATCAGCAGCACCCGCAGGTCGAGCAGGCGGGTGGACTTCCCGTCAGCCTCGGCTTCGGCCACGCAGGCTTAGACCTATCGTCTCGGGCGTGCGCCTGATTACAGGCCCAGCAACAGCCCTTGCGATCTGCATGGCGTGCAACGCCGCGGCCTTTGAGCAGTTGATCCGCCGCAACGAACATCGAGGTCGGATGCCCTGAGGGATCGCTGAGGTCCTTGTGGATGCGGCCGACCAGAACATCACCCTGGCCAGCGGCGGCGATTGGTATCGGACCTCGTTTTTGGTGCGGTCGGACGACCTTCACGCCGGGCGCTTGCGCCATGATTGGGCGCACATGCTCCTCGCTGATCGGCTTCTCGCATTCGAAGTTGATGGGCGCGCAGCACGGGTACGCGGATGCAGGTCACACCAGTCACGATTATCCCGTCCGAGAAGATCTTGAAAGTTGGCAATTGAGATTGACACGCGTGAATTTCAGGAACCTTTTCCTTCGCAGCGGCGCCGGCCCCGCTGGTGACCCGCTAAGTTGCGCTTATCACGCGCTTGATGCGATTTCTTCTGGTGCGATGATGCCCTTGCGGTCGCGGACGCGGCCCGCATTGATCTCGAGGATCACCAGCGGCAGGTTCGGATCCATTCGGAAAGCGGAGGAGTTGTCGACCACGACAGCGCCTGCCCTGACCGCGATCGGCGCGTCCGTTTTGGAGATGCCGTTGCCGTCCGAGAACAGGGCGATGTCGTCAGCTCCTCGATCACGACGCCCTTGCTCCAGAACGACATCGTCTTGCCGGGCGAGCGGGAGCTGGCCAGCGCTTCAGCCTGCCAAAGCGAAAGCCGCGGCTGTCCGTGGAGGCGAGAATTCGGCGCCCCCCCGCCGCCGGTGACCGCCGACAATCGCGAGCACGGGATCGTCACTCACATTTTCCTCCATTTCCGTTTGAGCCGATCTGGTCGGAAACTCGGATTCCACTCTTCCGGATCAGCCTGTGCAGACAACAAAAAAGTGCGGGACCAATGGCGGCGGGGCTTCGGTAGAGCTGGTGCGTTCAGTGGACGAGTAGGCGCGCATGCCTCTCCGGGCCCCGAAGGCCGTGGTGGTCTTGGTCGCGCGTTTGGTGATCGTGAGCATGACCGCTACTTGTGCGGTATGCTTCGCAAGAATTGATGTTGAAGAGTTACTGATCGATGGTTTGAAGCATTCGAGATCCGACACTCTCAAGTCGCCTTCAGCATTTTCTGAACCGACCACCTCCTTTTTTTAAGAACAACACGTTCTGTTCATTATGCTAGCCCAATAGAACATGGGATCGACGTCTGGGGCGGCGCAACCGGTAGGAGACTGCCAGATCGAACCTCGATGCTGCATTTAAGTTCTTCGAAGGGGCGGTTTGTGCCGGAAACGGCAAACATTACTGCGTGAGTAATGCTCGATGTGAGTAGCAGATCGATAGTGTCGAGCTACAAACCTGAGTATGTAAAAACGGCGGAGCCGGCATCCCTTGAATACAAGCACTAACGAGACACCCAGCAACGAAGAGCCGCAGGGCGTGGCATCGCTCGTTGTCGGCTAGGTTTTCCTTGTGGCGTGCGTGTCGCAATCGCCCTGAATGATTCTGCTGGTGGCGAGCGATTCGAAGGCGCTAATTGGGCCCGATGGTGCGTCTTCTGATTAACATTTCTCTTCATGTCTCCTCCTGCGGCTGGACGTTGGGAGCCCCAGGAGACTTCTCTCGCGGAACCGAACAAGATCCGCCGCAAGAAACCTTCTCGTCCCTGTAGTTGGCCAAGGCTTGGAGCAGCCGTGGCATATAATACTTCTTCGCACGCTCCCCTGGCAATTCCGGCATAGCTTTCGGATCGTCTAGCCACGTCATCGCCCGCTCGATCAGCTCGATCGCATGTTGCTTGTCACCACTCTCGTGGTAGTACTGAGCGACCACCATATAGGAAGAGCAGTTGAGGCCGCCGAAGGCCTGCCCAGGATTGAGGATATGTTCCGAAACATCCCTGCCGATCGCAAAGCGTTCCGCACGCGGGAGGTGCGTGTTGTCGTTCTCCGCATCAAAGAGTTGCCTCATCGCGCCAACCAGCGCACTCAAAGCCTCTGACTGTGTCTCAATCGCATCTCGAACCAGTTGGCGTAAGACCTGGAAACCAGTCGCCGTGTCGCGCATTTTGTGAAGCAACAGATGCGCATGAATCTCCCGGAAGTGGAGATTGTCCGGCGTCGCGGCAATGCCCTCTTCGACGGCTAATAGCGCTGTCGGCCAGTCCTTTGCTTCCATCGCCGCTCCAATTCTCCGGTGCATTGAGCGTTCGCGCGCTAGGCGCTGGCCTTCCGCAATCCGTTTCGCATCAGCGAATTTAGCTTGATAGCTGCTGCGCCAAGTGCCGTTTATTATTTTCGGTAAGACGTCGTCGAGTGTGATCGGATGACCGATATAGGCAATGTGGCCGTCGCGATCGACGACGAACGATGTCGGAATCCCAACAGATGAGCTGGCATCCATCCAAAGCTTGTTCATTTCGCCCGTACTGTCGAACCCGATTCGATAGTTCAAATTTGAGAACTTCTCAGTCAACCATACGTCCAGCTTGGTACGAGCCTCATCCGCCGTTGGTGCTTGTTCGCTAGCTGCGACTCCGACGACCTCAAGCCCCTCGTCTTTGTATTTTGCTTGCAGCTCAATGAGATGGGGCATCGCCTCCTCACATGGACCGCACCAACTTGCCCAAAATTCGACGATGTACACTCCCCCTGGCTGGAACTTCGTAAGGGGGGCGCCACGCAGCCAGTTCTCGACTTTGAGCGAAGGAGCCGGGGTCGCCATGCACAGCACCATCATTTCTTCTCCAAAGTCAGTTGTTGCGAGAGCTTGTCTTTACACTGAGTTAGCAATCACCGTGCCAGGCGCTCCGCGCGCACTAAGCACATGAAAAAGCTTTGAGAAACATCCACACGCCCAATAGGTCCACTGTAGACTGACATGCTTTGCGTGAGCGTTAGATTTCGGGCACGCATCGCGCCCTTCCGGTCACCAAAACGCGAATGCGCATCCCCGAGCCGCGACGTAGGCTTCGCCGTAACGCTCGGCGGCGGGCTCAGGGCGCTGAGCGAGTTAAGGATCACCCCTTAACTGCCGCGCGATCTAGCCGGGGTGCCCAAGGCCGCTCACATCGCCTGCCGAGTGTCTGTTGATCTGGCGCAAAGGCGGAGACTGCGCGCGCAGCCCTGAACAAGGCGATGCTAGCCAGCCGACAGGCTACTCACGAGCATTTCTGCCGCACTGAAACCATGCAGAATTCGCAACCAAAGTCACCTAGCCCATCAACTCCTTGCGCCGTGGTTACTGTGGTCCGCGAGCACGAGACGGCGCGGTCGTGTCATTTGATCATTTGACCGATCCCCCCGAAGGACAGCCAATAGTCCATGTTCGGGCACGGTCAGCTCAGGAAAGCTGGGTTGATAGCGAAGAAAGTCGCTTCAACCCCGTGGCGCGTGCGTCTGACAGTTTGTTGGACACACCCGCGCGCAGGCGCTGCAGCCGATGCAAGCGCCTTCGTCATTCAGCACCATGATTTTTTTTTCGAGCTCATCGTCCTCCTCATCGAGATCGATGATTTGGCCAGCCTCGCTTAGGCCCTTCAGCGTCATGACCTCGCGGCCGCAAACCTTGTAGCAGCGGCCGCAGCCGATGCACTTCTTGAGATCGATAGAAACCAGGTAATCCGGCTCCCAACTGCGGCCGTCTCGGGTCCTAAATGACATGGCTTGAGATCCGCTATGCTTTGTCTAGCGCTTGGAGATTTTGGCGCTTGCTTTCGAGCTCGCTGAAGGCAGCGTGGGCCTTCTGCGCCACACTCAGGATCGAGCACCAGTTGACCGGCAGCTCCTCGGAGAGGTCGTGGAGGTCCATCTTGGCTTGGGTCGCCTTCGCCGACAGCTTCTTTATTTCCGCTTTCAGCGCTTCAACATCGCTCATGCTTGCCTCAATAATTCGCCACTTCCGGGAACTTACGGATCATCTCAACGCCACTATTGACGAATTTGTCGCCTTGATCAGCGAGATCAGAGAAATGGTCGAAACCAAAGCGATGTACGTCGCGCAGCTGCTTGCTCACGACAACGAGCCGGCCGCCGATCAAGACGATCCGACCGAACCCTTCGTTGTGCATCTTCAGCATTGGGGAGATCATCACTCCGGTCGCCTTCTCGATCGAGAGCGCAACCGCGTGAAAGAACAGCTCCAGCCGCCATGTCGTCTCGGGGTCGGGATTGCCGACAATAGGCAGCGCACGGCGCTTGTGCTTGTCGAGAACGTAGGGTTCGAGCAAATCGAGATCCTCCTTGCCCTCCCAGGCACCGTGGGAGTCCTGGGCGCGCCAGATCTTGACGAGCTCTTTCAGAAATGGCGGCTCCGCCGCCGCGGGGGCTGGAGTGACTTCGGACGTATCTCCCATCCTCGTTCCTTCAGGTTTCGAAATCCACTGTACGTTCCGGGTCTTTGGCGAGCAGCTTTCGGAGCCAGGGCGGCGGCGAGCCCTTCAGCACGGTTTCGAGTTTGACGCAAAGTTCATCGATGGGCTCTGGTTGCAGCACCTTCATCGGATGGATCTTGCTCGCGACGACTCGTGCAGCACCCGAGCCGCCGATCGCCGCAACATAGAGGATTGCGCAGTCCCTGATCGCCTCGATCTTGGGCGCTAGCTTATCCTCATTGCCGTCTTCCGTGAGGTCACCACCGAACTGGATCGCCTCAATAAACCGATGCCCCTCCGGGCCGACCTCGTAGATCGCGATGTTCTTGGCCCAGCCGAAGTGCGCATCGACATGCTTCAAGTCCTGAGTGGCAAATGCAACTTTCATCCGTGTTGTTTTCTCTCCCTGCTCAATGCAACCGAGGCGAAACGACCTGCAGGCCAGAGTTGGTGAATCGCCAGCTGTCAGGCGTCGGCCGACGGTTGATCTCTCGGTCGGTGATAATGAGATTGGCGATGTCAAAGATCAGGTCGCGCGTGCCGCGATAACCAACCATTGTGAGGTGCGCAGCGCCAAGGCGATCGAACATGGGAAAGCCCACCCGGAAGAATGGAACATTGAGTCGCGAAGCCGCCTGGCGACCATGTGAATGGGACATCAAGAGGTCGCAGTCACGCGTCCTGGCAAGCTCTTCAAGGTCCTCCAGATCGCCGATCAGGACGTCCTCGGTCCTGACTCGCTGCAGCACCGGTGAGTTCGTCGTCGTCACCGCAGCAGTGACCTGCGCCCCCATCTCATGGAGGGAGCTGGAGAGATCAAATAGCAAGTCCGGCTCGGCGCCGATCGCGAGCTTGCGGCCGCCGATATGGAAATGAGCATCCAGCATGGCGTCTGCCAGCTGTCCACGCTGCCGGCGATACTTCGAGGGTACTGACCGGCCGGTGATCTGGCTCAAGAACGCCATAAATTCGTCGTTTGGGATAAGGCCACAGAGCCGCTCGAATAGACGGAACGGCGCGCCTGTCCGCACCTGCATGGTCTCGGCCGCACGGCGCATTTGCGCGCCGATCGCGATCGTCCAGGCCACCTGCCCCATAGTCGCAATTTCGTCCACTCCAATCCCCCCGATCGTAGTCGGCGTGAATTCGTCGGGGATGTGGCCGTCCAGCGAACCTGCAAGGTCCGGCAGGAAGGAGGGCTTGAGACCGAAATCCTCAAAGATCGTGCGAAGCTCGTCGAGGTCGCCGGGCGTGAGGTGGCACCCAGGTAGCACGTTAACGCGGGACGCATCGCGCGGTCTCGCTGGGTCGAACGGAGTCACAAGCACCTCGATCATCCGCGCCACCGTCTTGCCCCAGCCATCCTGCAAGGCATCCTTGAAATCCGGAGTCGAGACGTAGACAAGGGGGAGCTTTTCGAGCTGCGGGTGCTTCTGTCGGATCAACCGGATGAAGGCTTCGACGTCATCGCCGTTGGTTTCAGTGACCCCAGTTGAATTGATGCCAATGATCTCGGGCTCGATGCGATTGTAGATGTTGAGGATTGCCTGTTCGAGATTCTCGTGGCCGCCGAGCACGGTCGCAACCTCGCTCATAGCAGTTGTCTGCATCGGCACGGCTTCATTGAAATGGCGCACGAACAGCGTCAGCCCAAAGGAGGCGCAACCTTGCGGGCCGTGCAAAAGCGGCATCGCGCCGCGCAACCCCATGAAGGCAAACGCGCCGCCGATCGGCTGACTCATCTTGAGCGGATTGACCGAACAGGCTTTCTTCGAGGTAGTGACGATCGCCATGTCCCCTACTCCGCCGCCTGCAATGCCGGCGGCTGGAGATCGGACGGAATGTCCTTACAAGCAATGCACCGCCCGCTGGAACTGGTGCACGGCTTGTTGGGCTCGGCGAGCTTCGGGCCATGCGCCGCAATCGCGCTCTCACCCTCGCTGGCCTCAGCTTGATTGGAAAAACTTATCGTCCTGACGCCGTTCCTGCTCGGGTCCCGAACTGGATCCGCGGCTTGCGCATGCATCTGGGCAGCCGTCCTTGCCTGAAGATTCCGGTCGAACTCATCCCATGGCGCGGCTTGGCGGAGCTGATCCCATATCGGATTGTAGAGCGCCTTCTCGATCTCCTCCATGAGCTTGAGAATCCCGACATAGCCCATATAGGCGTGGCAGCGCTCCTGGTTGATATCGAGCCACGGCATCGCCGCCTTTAGTGCGACGAATTGCGACTTGCCGCCCGAGAGCATGATATCGGCTTTTGCGTCCTTGAGCATCTTGTAGATCTCGCGAGGCGACATGTCCTCGATCATATGGGCGTCCTGGCCCATTAATTCCTTGATACGTTCCTTGTCCTTCTTGGTCGATTTCTTCACGGACGTGCCGACGATCTCGAGCCCGGCCTCCTGCAAGGCGGCCACCATCGACCAGGATTTCACACCGCCGGTGATGAGAACAACCCTCTTGCCGGCAAAGCGCGGCTTGAAACGTTCAATCGCAGCCCAGGCCTTGGTCTCTTCGCGTGCGATCAGGGCTTGCGTGCGTTCCATCAGCTCAGCCGGCGCGCCACTTTCGATCAGCATGCGCGCGATCTGGCGGAGTGAATCGCTGGTATCCTCGATACCGTAGAAGGAGCCTTCAAAAAACGGGATGCCGTAGCGCTGCCTCATCTTGCGTGCGACGTTGATCATTGCCCTTGAGCAAACCATCATCGCGGCTTTGGCCCGGTGCGAATAAGCGACCTCGCGATACTTGCCGTCCCCCGAGATGCAGGACAGGATCCGGATTCCGAGCTCATCGAGCAGGGGCTTGATCTGCCAAAGCTCGCCGGACAGATTGTATTCACCGATGATGTTGATATCATACGATGTCGTGTAATCCGGCTCTCCGGTACCGATGACGTGCTCCAGCAGTGCTTCGCCAGCAAGCTTGTTACCAAGGTTCTTCGACCCGACAAATCCCGGTGAATTGATGGGAATGACCGGCTTGCCGAATTTGGCGGAGGCCGCCTTGCAGACCATATCGATGTCGTCACCGATCATTGCGGGCACGCATGTCTGGTAGACGAAGATGGCCTGCGGGTCGTATTTCTCTGTGATCTCCTTGACTGCCCTGTACAGCCGCTTCTCGCCGCCGAAGACGATATCGGTCTCGCTCATATCTGTGGTGAAGCTTCTGCGCCACAGATCGGAGCCGGACGAGACCGAACCACGATTGTCCCAGGAATTGCCCTCACAGGCGATTGGACCATGCACAAGATGGGCGACATCGGTGAAGGGCTGCAGCGCGACTTTGGCGCCATCGAAGGCACATCCGCCGGCGGCGCCGCCCGGCTTGAGCTGCTTGGTGCAACCATTCTTACGCTCGACCTTCGACTTGCTCGCGTTCCTGGCGCAGCCCGGTTCGTTAAAGACGTCCTGTATGGTCGTGGGAAGCGAAGTCATGGTGTCTCTCTCGGGGATGTTAACACACCGCAGACCACAAGGATGACCGGCGGAGAACCTGTGATCCCCGCCGCAGCGCCGCTGTTTCTGCGGACGATGAGGCGGGGAGCTCGCCTTAGCGTATGATGTCGAAGCTGTAGTCTGTCTTGCCAACCGAGCTGGTCTTTCGATCGATCTCATCAAAGATCTTGTCGAGAATCTTGACCAGCACATTCATGCTCCCCTGATAGCCCCACACTGGATAACGATGGTGATGATGGCGATCGAAGATGGGAAAGCCGATGCGGATTAGCGGCGTTCCGGTGTCACGCTCGAGATACTTGCCGTAGGTGTTACCGATCAGGAAATCGACCGGCTCTGTGAACAGGAGCGAGCGCATGTGCCAGAGATCCTTGCCCGGGAAGGCGCGGCAGTTTTTACCGAAGGGCGAGCTCGCGAACAGCGCCTGCATCCTCTGCTCCCAGGCCTTACTCGCGTTCGTCGACAGCACGTGGGTCGGCTCAGCACCGAGCTCCAGCAGGAATGCGGCCAGACCATAGCAGAGGTCTGGATCGCCGTAGATCGCGAACTTCTTGCCGTGAACATGCGCGCTAGAATCAGCCATTGCGTCTATCAGGCGCCCGCGCTCCTGCTCCAGCGCATTTGGAATTGCCTTGTTGGTGATACGCGACAGTGTCATCAGGAAATCGTCCGTGGCGCTGATGCCCAGCGGGTGATTGAAAGCGACGACCTCCTGATCGTGCCCTTTGATGAAGGACAACGTCTTCTCCGTGCAATATTGCTGCATGGAAATGGTTGCCTTGGCGTGGACAGCGTTCGCGGCATCCTTTAGTGTAGTGCCCCCATCATACATGCGGAACTCGCCGTCCGTGGGGGTATCAAACACGTCACTATTATCCGCGAGGATGGTGTAGCCGATCCCCATCAGCTCGAAGATACGCCTTATCTCACGGATGTTTCCGACAGTGTAGCCGTCGAAGCCACCGATGAAGTTGATCGTGTTGTTCGCTTTACGCTCGAGTTTTGGGGCCGTGCCGGCTTTGCCATCCCAGAAATGCTCGAGGATGCCCTTGAGCGTATTGTCGTAGCCAGTAACGTGGCTGCCGACGAACGCAGGAGTGTGAGCGAATGGTACGTCGTAGTCCGCTGGGACTGAACCTTTTTCCTTTGATGTTTTGATGAAGGCATTGAGGTCGTCGCCGATAACTTCCGCCATGCAGGTCGTGGCGACCGCGATCATCTTCGGCTTGTACATGCTATAGCTGTTGGCAAGCCCGTCCGTGAGATTGTTAAGCCCCCCGAACACGGCCGCGTCTTCCGTCATGGACGAGGAGACGCACGAGGTCGGCTCCTTGAAGTGCCGTGACAGATGGCTGCGATAATACGCGACGCAGCCCTGTGAGCCGTGGACGAACGGCAGTGTGCGCTCGAACCCGAGGGCGGCGAACACCGCACCGAGCGGCTGGCAAGCCTTCGCCGGATTAACGGTTAGCGCCTCGCGGGCGAAGTTCTTCTCGCGGTACTCGGATGTCTTCGACCATTCTTTGATGCGATCGACTTCGGCGGGATCATGCGGATTCTCAAATAGCGCCTTCTTCTTGGCCAGCATCTGCTGGTATTCGTCTCCCCGGAAAAGCTCGGAGTGGTCGAGTATGTGTTCGGCGTTCTGTGTCATCATAGCACTCTTTGGGTTCTTGCGTTCGTTCTCCTGCCCTTCCCCTCCTCTGCGGAAAGAAACGGCCCGGGGTCGGCTTCCTATTCCGCTGCCATGAGGCTCGGCTGCGGAGCGTCCTTCCAAGGTGCCGTGGTCTTCCCCCAGATCGGGGAGTTAATCGCCATGTCCATGTCGCGGGCGAAGATCGCGAAGCCGTCATAGCCGTGGTAAGGACCCGAGTAGTCCCAGGAATGCATTTGGCGGAACGGCACACCCATTTTTTGGAAGACGTATTTTTCCTTGATACCGGAGCCGACCAGGTCTGGCCGGATCTTTTCGACGAAGCGCTCGAATTCGTAGCCGGTGACATCGTCGTAGATCAGCGTGCCATCTTTGACGTAGTGCTGGGCGGTGCGTTGGTAGTCATCGTTATGCCCGAACTCATAGCCCGTGCCGACAACATCCATGCCGAGGTCCTCATAGGCGCCGATGACGTGGCGAGGACGTAAGCCGCCGACGAACAGCATTACCGTCTTGCCTTCAAGCCGCGGCCGGTATTTCGCGGTCACAGCATCGACAAGCGGTTGATACTTCGCGATGACGCGTTCGGCGCCTTGCTTGATCTTGTCATCGAAGAAGCTTGCAATTTTTCGCAGCGACTCCGCGATTTTGGAAGGACCGAAGAAGTTGTACTCGCACCAGGGAATCCCGAATTTTTCCTCCATGTGCCGTGAGATGTAGTTCATCGAGCGATAGCAATGCAGTATGTTGAGCTTCGCCTTCGGCGTCGCCTCCAATTCAGCGAGAGATCCATCCCCCGACCACTGGGCGATGACGCGTAGGCCCATTTCTTCCAGCAGGATTCGTGACGACCATGCGTCGCCACCGATGTTGTAGTCGCCGATGATCGCAACATCATATGGCGTCGGTTCAAATTTAGGGCTGGTCTCTGGGGCGCTCTTGTCAAAGATCCAATCCCGAACGGCGTCGTTCGCGATGTGATGGCCGAGCGATTGCGACACGCCACGGAAGCCCTCGCACCGCACGGGCACGATGGTTTTGCCGCCATATTCCTTCGACTTTTCTCGGGAGACCGCCTCGATATCGTCACCGATCAAGCCAATCGGACATTCGGACTGAATGGTGATGCCCCTGCTGAGAGGAAATAGCTCCTGGAGCTCATCGATGAGTTTCGTGACCTTTTTATCGCCGCCGAACACGATGTCCTTCTCCTGAAAATCGGAGGTGAACTGCAGTGTCACGAACGTGTCGATGCCGGTCGTCCCGACGTAGTAGTTGCGCCGCGAGCCCCAGGAGTACTGACCGCAGCCGACCGGACCGTGGCTGATGTGGATCATGTCCTTGATGGGTCCCCAGACCACGCCCTTGGAGCCCGCATAGGCGCAGCCGCGGATGGTCATCACGCCCGGAATGGACTTGATATTCGACTTGACGCCACAATCCGACTTCCCCGCCTCGTGAACACTGAGATGCTTGGCGCGCCTTTTGGCAGTCTTCTCGGGGTAGACCGTCAACACCTCATCGATTAGCTGCTTGTTGCGCGCCTTGATCTCTGCAACGCCTTGGGTAGGTGTTCGGCTCATACAGGTTTCCTTTTCGCTTGTGGTCTCAACAAGAAGCGACGCTTTTGCGGTAGACCGACGGATTTCCGATCCGGCGTTCAGGTAAGCGTGCAATCTGCGTGGGCGGTCCTACCGATCGCAACTTCGCGACGTTCATGCCGCAGCGGTCGTTCACGATCATGTAGCTCATCTCGGCTGAGCGGTTAGGAGCGCCATGTGTGACGCTGCCTATCGATGACCAAGACGCTTCTCGGTGAAGTCATGCCTGCTCTCCAGCGGTTGGTCATATCGGCTTCTTTATTCACTCGCGTGCGATCACGGGGCATGTCCCTGTGCATGGGATGCAAAGGACTAACAGCCGCCTCCTGCGCAGGGGTCTGCAACGAGTGTGCCAGCGCCGGTTGAATAAAAAAGCAACGTTTATAGAGCTAGATAGCTGCCGGATGCGGATTGTTATAAACCTGACCCTGTCTGCCACCAACAAGCGTAGCCGCAACGCCCTGTCTGAAACAAAACAATCGGTTACGCTCTCCACCAGCGGCGTGGCTGGAGTCTGGCCGCGCCGACGTCACTCCAATGCGCAGCCTTGCTTCGTACGCGCCGATCCAGCGATCGCAAACACCATCCGTTCGAAGCGGATTTCAGCGCGGTTAGATGTGTCCATCGTGCTCGCGATCCCACCCCCAGCAAGAATCGCATCGAGCGCTCCACCACCTGCTGCAGATGTCTCCACAAGAACTCAGTTGCCCAGCAGCAGTCCTCTTCCACTTCCGCATGGTCTCTCGCTCCGGCGTTCTTTTATTTGATACTGCGGAGAGGCGCGCTCGGAGGGGCGAACAGCTGACGCCGTGGAGAGCACGTAAGCTGATCAATTCCCAAGCAGCGCGGTAACTTAAACTCCGCAAACGGTCACCCTGGGCTTGCCCGGATTTGAATTTGCCGGCTACGACACAGGGCGCTTCCGCATCAAACAATCTGCAGCTTTTGCGTTCGGCGTAGTTCGACAAAGGGGAACATCGGATTCTGACGCGTCAGACGGTTTGAGCGAATTCACGGAAAGGCCGGCAGCTTCGCAAGTGTCGGCAGTCGAGATAAGGCAGGTGGGATGCGGACCACTGGTCGATTTATCCTTTCTCGTTCCAGGACAGGATCGAAATTCCTTACGCTTACCTCCGTTGCGTGGCGTATCAATCGCCATTGAAACCAGTTTTGCTAACGCGCTCCGCCAGCCTTTTTGCAGAACAGCGCGCCGATGGTCCACTTGAACGGTATTTTTCTTGCCCAGGTAATTATGGTAAAAAGGGCCAAGACCTCGGACCGAAGTGCTCAGGTGCGGATTTCACGCATTGCAACGTTCGTAAATTGGTGCATCACCACTGTTCCGGCGGTACTCGCGCGCCTTTCGCTTCTGTAGGGACGAGTTGGCTGCTGCACTAAGCCGCCGCGTCGGTTCACGACCTAGCGTTAGACCCGTTAATCTTCCCTTTTGAGCTTCTCGCGCTCCTGCTGAAGCGCTTCGGTCTCTCGGGCGACCTCGCGTCCTTCGCCCAGTTGTTCCTGGAAACGCTGGCGGGCCTCGGCGAGAACAGCGGGGGCGAAGGATTCAGTCAGCCGAATCTCGATTGCAGATCGGGCACTGCAGGGTGAGTTCATGGGCCCTTTTGCCGCCGTCGGGTTAGATGTCATGAACCCTCCGTTTCGGCAGCTCTTAGGCCCGAATAAACGTGATCCGGCCCCCTTCGCCACGCTTCCGATGTGGCTTTATCTTTGTTTCGACGTCCTGATCGAACGCCGCCAGCATGCGCAGCAGCTTTTCCACGGAAACCAACTTGAACTGCCCTTGAAGCAGCTTGGAGATGTTGGGCTGCTTCACGCCGACGAGCTTCGCGGCTTCGGTCTGAGTGATCTCCCGCTCCGCCATCAACCGCTTCAGTGTACAATGAGGGCTGCCTTGAGTTGGTACTCGTCCGCGTTCGGGAGGCGGTTGGGCTGCATTTATTCCGTGTTGATAGCTTCCGTGTCGCGCAGGCGCTGCCATGCGAGGCCAGATCGTCCCATATGCGGATCGGCAGCCAAAAGAGCTGCTGATCGGACCGCGTGAAGGTCATTTGAACGCTCTACCGCGCTCGAGTGCCTTCGGAGTTTTGGCTTAACCTGTTGCGGGTGTGCTCGTCTTGGGAGACGGCATATATTGGCCGGTGAGCACATATGTGTGTGCTTAAGAGTATGGACAGTATTCCTGTGCGCGCGCCTGCGGAATTCAGCGTAAGACACGCGTCACTTCCATAGAAGAGATTCTGGCCAGTCTGTGAACTCCAACTCGAAGCTACGTAGGCCGGTGGGTTTTGTCGTGAATTTAAGGGTCTTCCCTGAAAGGTCGGCCAATGAACCAGATGCGAATGTGAAAACTGTCGTGCCGGAAGTTGCGACCCCAATGCCTTGCTCGCCTTCCATGCTAGAGAAGTCGGTCGCCTCGGAGAGTTGCCCAAGTGCAACTCCCTCCAGCGCGTGGTGAAATTCCATGGAGGCCAAGTATGTCCTTTTGTCAGCAGCCCACTCGCTGACCGACACTGCTGTGATCCCCGCGTCGGTCAAGAGACCACCTGCGATCCGGCAGCCATATTGAACGGTGAGAATAACCCGCTCATTCCGAACTCCGGCCGGCTCTCGATCGGCGGCAGTGATCGTGCACGCGTACCGCCTTGTTTCCGCAACCGCCCCCATGCCTAGCCCGATCCACTCGAGAGCGGAACATAGTACAAAAGTGAGAGCGGCTCTTATCATTCGACTGCACCTGATCTGAAATATCGTTCCCTGCTCTGTACAATCTGACGCTACGGGCGATTCAAGCTCCTTCGATCGCTCTGCCGGATCAGCGTTACTCAGGTGACTGCGGTGTCGCAGAAGCGAGGCGAGCGGTATCCCCCGGCAGTGCCCTTGGACGGGGCCGGACCGATTTCATTATCGGTGCGCAGCGGGCAGCACCTCGGTGAACCAAGGCGATGGGCCGAGCTTTTCAGGTCGGCGGCGGCCATGAGGGGCCGCGACGGCCCGCGGCGCCGGAGCGCTACATTCCTGACCCAGGCGCAGGCGCTCTGTGAGCGGACGCTATTTAACGCGGAATGCTCCCGCGGCACAGGTCCCGAAATTTTGCTTCACAATCTCAATGTAAAAGGAAACGTGGCCGAGACGAGCCGTTCAAAGGCAGACTGCCGCTCAAGCAGACGCTCTTCGAGCATTTTACGCTGGAGATCATCTAGCTCGCTTTGAAGCCTTCTGCGACAACGCCAAATGTCATTCCGTACGGATCTGATCTCATTCAAGCGCTCGTCAATCGAAGTCATTACGCATACCGTATCCAACTTGAACCAGCCATGGACAAGTGCTCAATCACGTTCTTCCTCGCTAACACGCCGATAAATCTCAGGACTTGGGCCATCTGCGGACTGATGTCACGATCTCCTCCCAGCGTGTCCTCTCGTATCGGCATCATTCAACGCAAGAGCACGAAGTAGCGGTTGCTCCTGCAGAAGTTCAGCTTATTTTGCCCCAGCGCGCAGGATTTCAAAAGCGAGCAGCAGCCCGTGAGTGGGCCGACTTGGTAGTCCAACCAACACCCGCCGGATCAGGGTCAGGCTGGTCACCTGTCGAATTGGAGTAGCGATCAATCGGACGGTCGCACCGTCAAACTCTGGGCAGCCGCGCCTTTCAGACTTCAGCACGGCAATTGCCATGCCAGCGAACCTCAGGTGGAATTGAATCAAGCCATGTTCGGTTCGGAGGCTCGTCCTTTACGAACGAGCCGGGCTTCGCGGCGGCGGCGCGCCAGAGCGGCCCGGATATGAGTCGGAGAGGCTTCAGTCGGCAGGGCTCGGCGAAATCGCGAACGATGCGCACCGCCAGGCGCCTCGGCTCAGTGTCTCGCCCAGCTGCGTAGGTCTTGTTACCGCCGTTCCCGCGTGCGGCTGGCAAGCGAACCTCACCACAAAGGTATCTGCGATCACTCTAGCCGGGGCTGGCACTTGTGGCATCTGTGACACTGAATGTAGTGATCAAACCAAGACATCCTAGTTTGTTTGTTCGTCCGCACCCGTTCTACAACTAAATCAGCAACTTGCATCTCGGACGCAACTGGCACCGCAGTTGCTAATTGTCCAATGACACCGTGAGCGCTTGGTGTAAGACGGATACATCAACTTTGCGGAGCGTATTGGCCACCCAATCGCTCGATGGAGCACCGATGCGGCCACCGGACAGCTTACTGCTTGCGGCACACTTGTTGTTGTCAGACCGACCATCAGGCCGCTTGAGCCGCTAGTCTGATCGACCAACAGAGGCCTCGATCTACGCTCAAAGCGAACTCGCGAATCACATGAGTCCCTCAAGCCCTTGCGTGAACGCCGCGGCGGGCTCCTCAAAGTCGTACATTTTGATGCAGCCTCGCTTGAGGATCCGCTGCATGCTGCGCCGGACCGTCGAGGAACGCGTGGCATCGCTTTCGACTGTTTCCTTGTTTAACAATCAGAACTAATGAGGCGGTGTATGAACATGTCGATCCCGGAGCTTCGGCTTGTCGCTGAAGCATCTATTTTCGCTATTGGGCTGTTGATGTCGTCAGGAGCTAACGCCGACGATGATCTGATGAGAAACGCCAAGCAGATCTTCCATCCGATCCCCTCGGTCATTCCTGCGGTAAAAAACAATCCGGTGACGCATGGAAAGGTCGAGCTTGGCAAGATGCTGTTCTTCGATCCGCGGCTATCGGCGAGCGGGATCATTAGCTGCAATACGTGCCACAATCTCGGCACCGGCGGAGTCGATGCCGGTCCGACCTCCGTTGGTCACGGCTGGAAGGTCGGCCTGCGTCGGGCGCCAACCGTCTACAACGCAGTGTTCAATGTGGCGCAATTCTGGGACGGACGCGCCGCGGACCTCAAGGCGCAAGCCACCGGCCCGGTGCAGGCGAGTGCCGAAATGAATGCGACTCCGGATCATGTGCTCGGTATCTTGAACTCAATGCCCAGCTACGTCGTCCTGTTCAACAACGCGTTTCCGAACGAAGCGAGACCGGTCACCTTTGAAAATTTTGCGAAGGCGATCGAGGCTTTTGAAGCGACTCTCATTACACCTGCGGCTCCGTTCGACCAGTATCTGGAGGGCAATACACGTGCTCTCGATGATCAGCAGAAGACAGGGTTGGCACTGTTTATGGCGAAGGGATGTTCCTCTTGCCACAATGGAATCAATCTCGGTGGACAGGCCTACTTCCCGTTCGGCGTGATGAAAAAGCCGGACGCAAGCGTGCTTCCGGACGCCGATAAGGGCCGATTCGCGGTTACCAGGGCGGCTGGCGACGAATATGTCTTCCGCGCGGCGCCATTGCGGAACGTCGCGTTGCGAGCCCCTTACTTCCATTCGGGCCAGGTTTGGAGCCTGAAGCAAGCTGTTGCCCTAATGAGTGACATCCAGCTCGGCGCCAAGCTTAGCGATAGGGAGGAAAACGACATTGTCGCATTTCTGAATTCGCTGACCGGTCGGCTGCCTAAGATCGAATATCCGATATTGCCGACGCGCACCAACACGACACCAAAGCCTTCAATAGACAGATAGCCTTAGCAGCACCGGCCTCATTCCCTGCCGAACAGCAACAGAAGCGCTCCAAGAACCCGGGGTCCCGCAATGACGCCAAAATGAATGATCCCCTGCTGTCACTGATAAGCAGGCACATAAAAAGCCGCCCGGCCTCAATGCGAGGCCGGGCGAAAGTCACGCGGGAGCGACGCTGCTTTCCGCATCGTTCCAGCTTTCGTCGGTAGGGAGAACTACCGGCGATCGACTTACGACGAGGGCATTCGCCGTCAAACAAGGAGAAGCGGATATCGCTCTGCACAACTTAGCGAGCCGCTTGCCTTCCGCTCCTGTCGTAAACTTCAGGACTTGCTCACCACTTGCCAGCTGTCCGGTTGGCACGGGCAGCGCCTTGATGGAGCTGGGATCCATCGCGCAGGCGGTTTGACTGCCGAGCCCTGAAACTCAACCGTCAGTTTGCCGTCACGCGCCAGTATTTTGGCACCGCCGAATACCAGCAAATCTTCCCGAAGACCGCGCGAAGGCGCAAATTAGGTATGAAATTCCGCAAGGGCGGTAAAATAGATTGTTGTGATGGGACGCATCCATGGGATGGATAAATGAAGCGATAGGGCCGTGGTTCGCGTCGAGCGTAAGTGACTTGGAATATGTCACCTAATCGGTATGGCCGGCATGCGGTCGTCCGCCGGATTCGAGCTTGTCGCCGCTGTATGCGATCGCCTCCGCCGGGGCAAACCGGCATTCGTAGGCGCTGGACACTTTGGAAGCTCGCAAGGATATCGCGAGCTCCCAAAGCGCGGCATCTTATTCACAGATACGTTGGCGACACGCTCAGTACGATCATGCCTCGGCCCGCAACTCGCGTGCGGCGGCCACCATATTGACGAGCGCGGGACGCACCTCCTCCCATCTTCGAGTTTTCAGTCCGCAGTCGGGATTGATCCAGAGCTGCCGATCGGAAACCCGCTGCCGAGCCAACACAATCAGCTGCTTGATCTCGGCTGCTGCGGGAATGCGCGGTGAATGAATGTCATAGACGCCCGGCCCAATTTCATTAGGATATTTGTAGCTCTTGAAAGCGTCGAGCAATTCCATTTTGGAGCGCGACGCCTCGATTGAAATGACGTCGGCATCCATTGCTGCGATCGCATCGATGATTTCGTTAAACTCGGAATAGCACATGTGCGTATGGATCTGAGTTCCGTCAGCGACAGCGGAGGAGCAAACACGGAAACTGTCCACTGCCCAATCGAGATAGTCCTTCCACTGCGATTTGCGCAGTGGCAATCCCTCCCGCAACGCAGCCTCGTCGATCTGGATCATGGTCGCTCCAGCCGCCTCAAGGTCGATGACCTCGTCTCGGATCGCGAGAGCGATCTGTCGGCATGTCTCGCTCCGCGGGATGTCGTCACGGACAAACGACCAGTTCAGGATCGTCACCGGTCCGGTCAGCATAGCCTTGACGGGTTTTTTGGTCAGAGACTGCGCATGTCGCCACCATTTAACGGTCATGGGCTTCGGGCGGGAGACATCTCCAAACAGGATAGGAGGACGAACGCACCGCGAGCCATAAGACTGAACCCAGCCGTGCTTGGTGAATGCGAAACCCAACAGCTGCTCGCCAAAGTACTGAACCATGTCATTGCGCTCGAACTCACCGTGTACGAGCACGTCCAGGCCGATATCTTCCTGCCAATGCACGGTATGGGCTGTCTCCGCTTTCAGAAGCTGCTCGTACTGCGTGTCATTCAGCGCTCCCCGCGCATGAGCTGCACGCGCATTGCGGACGTCCGCCGTTTGCGGGAAGGATCCGATGGTTGTGGTTGGAAACATCGGCAATGCGAAGGCGACGCGTTGGACGTCGGCGCGCTGGGTGAACGCACTGCGACGGCGACGCATGCTATCATCGATCGCGGCCATTCGTCCGGCGACGTTCGCACTGTGGATCTTCGGCGATGTTTCGCGGGTGACGGATGCATCCTCTGAGAGCGTGAGTTCATCGGCCACGTCGGCAGCATAGCCAGCCAGCGCTTTGCCCAATATCGAAAGTTCCTTGATCTTCTGCACTGAGAACGCCAACCACGTCTTCAGATTGGGATCGAGATCGATCTCTAGTTCAATGTCGGTCGGAACATGAAGCAGCGAGCAGGAGGGGGCAATCTGAACACGGTCCCTGCCCAGTTTTTTGACCATAGGAGCAAGTTGGTCGAGTAGCGCCGGCAGATTAGAGCGCCATACGTTGCGACCATCAACGACACCGAGCGAGACCACGAGATCTCTACCTGCTCTGGCGACAATCGCGTCCAACTGGTCAGGTGCACGAACCAGGTCGACATGAACCCCGGCAACGGGCAAGGCCAATACTGTTTCAAGATTGTCGCCGACACCCCCGAAGTATGTGGCCAGCATGATTTTAAGGGCCGGCACGGCCTTAGCGAAATGAGCATAGGCCCGGCGGACAGCGGCCCGAGATGCTTCGTCGACGTCCATCACTAGGCATGGCTCGTCGAGCTGAACCCATTCAGCGCCGCGCGAGGCTAGTTCGCGGAGAACATCGACATAGACGGGGAGGAGTCGATCAAGCAGCGACAGCGGATTGAAGGCGGGATTTACGCTTTTGCCGAGCTTCAGGAAAGTGACTGGACCCACTAGGACGGGCCGCGTCTGATAGCCGAGGCTTCTTGCCTCCTCATATTCCTCGATCGGCTTCCGAGAGGCATACTTAAAGATCTGATCCTGGTGAAATTCCGGCACCATGTAGTGGTAGTTCGTATCGAACCACTTCGTCATCTCCTGTGCGGCTACGCCGGGCCCATGCTGAGCGTGACCACCGTCTTGAGCGCCACGCGCCATGGTGAAGTAGGTTTTGAGCGACACAGGACCTTCGTTCCAGCCGTAAACGTCGGGAATGGCGCCGACCATTAGGCTGGTATCGAGCACATGGTCGTAGAGCGAGAAGTCATTCGAAGGAATGACGGTCGCACCGCGGGATTTCTGCCGTGCCCAATTAGCGGCACGAAGTCCACTCCCCGCCTCGAGGAGCTCGGCTTCGCTGGATTTTCCCGCCCAGTAGCTCTCGAGCGCGAATTTGAGTTCGCGTCGTGGGCCGATGCGTGACGTCCCCAGTGTGGCAACGGGAAGCGAAAGGATTGACATAGCTTAGACCCCATGTTGGGGCAAAGGCCATGGCGGACGCAGACAGCGAACATCGCGTGAGCGACAACTGCTTGGCGCACACCGGGACGCCCCGCCCGTGGACGATATCTTGTCGAGGCAGGTCTCCTGGCTCACGGGTCGTCGCTGCTGTCCGGCCTTCCCGAAGCCGCATGGCTTCAGTGACTTCGTTGGACAGCGGCTCGCCGCTTACAGTTGCGGGGGCAGCGCCGGCATTGCACCGGCTTCCCTCTTAGCTCCAGATCAAACGAAATCCGGAGACCGCGACGGCTTGAATTATGCGCACGAGGATCGATGCGTCAACCTACCGATTCTCGCTGCGATATTGCCCAAGCGATTACGAGCGCACTAGGCGGGCACGACGGTCTTGCTCGCGGCCTGGTGAACACGCCCGGATCTGTGGAGGCTCCGCTTGTGAAATGCATTCGCTCCTTGCTCGCGTAACGGTTGAGCTCCACGACCGGAACGAACCCGGGCCGCTTTCGGTATCTGTGTGATCGCGAGGAAGCGACCTTTTCCGTCAGCAGCTTTTCGAACCAGCGCGTCAGGAAGGTGCGATCATCCTCGGCCGGCATCCGTTTGGTCACAGCCCACGAGGCTCCCTAGACATTTCGAAAGCCGGATTGCTCCAGGACCGCACGGATGATCAGGTCGGCTCCTTGGTGTTCGGCGGCCCGCGACCAGGCACGAGGTCGTTCGCCTCCGTGAGGTTGGCCAAGATGATCTTCTCGGTGCAATAGGTGTTCACGTGCTGAGCGACTTTTGCGCCGGCTTCGATACGTCCGTGGCCGCTCGACGCCGGTCTGCCTCGCCTCGACTCGCGGCCAGCGATGATAGGCCTTAACGCGGCCACTGAGCATCGAGGGCCTTGTCCTTGTTCGTGACAATTTCGACGGTGTCCTCCGACAGAGCCCGTGAGGGGTTCCTCGGAGTCGCTCAGCGTCTTAAGCTCATAACGATGTTAATCGACCTCGATGCGCCCCATGCGGTCGTGGTCTCCTCAAGGTCCCACATCTACAACTTCGTTCGCGAAATCGAGCGATGAGGCCTTTTGGTCGCGGGCTGCCTATCCTGTCTTGGACGGGACACAGGTGTCAGGGACCGGACAGACCACCGCGCATTGCGGCGTGTCGCAATGGCCCTCGCACTCCGTACATTTTTTGGCATCGATAACGTAAATGTCGCGCTTCAGACTGATCGCCGCGTTGGGACACTCGAACTCACATGCGCCACAAACGGTGCATTGCGAAGCGACGATCTTGTAAGCCATGCCTTCCGACTCCTTAGGCGAGCGATGCCATGGGCGATCCCTTTCAAATGCCGTGCCAAACGCAGACGCGCTCAATGTTGGGCAATTTGCCCAATTCGGCTGTCCCGGGTCTGAGACCATGTTGCATCTGCGATAGCAACAGGTCGCTTCAATTTCAGGCTACGAGCCCTCGGCCCCTCTTGCGAGAGTCAGTCGCGACTTGACGCTGGAAGCGTCCGTCGGTTTGTTTGGCACGTCAGCGCGGGGGCAAGCGAGGCTGACGCTTCCTCAACCGGCGGCGACAAAAAACCGCCAACGGACGCAGGTCTACGTCGGATCTCGGCAAACCTCCGGTCACACACCCCGACTGGAGGTTTGTGCAAGCCTCGCTCATGGCTGCAACGCTAGCTGCGCGGAGGACTCGCTGGAGGCTTGCCAAAACGGGCATGTGGTATAACAAGCTTTGGAGGGAAATGAAGTGGCGGCGGGACGAGCGACACTGGCCCTGCAGACCGAATTGCACTCAGCCTCATGCCTGGTGCCGAGTAGGCATGGCGGTGCTCCTGAGCGTCGCTTGGCCGCACTCAGCCACTCGCAACTATTTTAGACGAGCTGGAGCAGGGTTGAAAGATGACTGTGCAAATTGCTTCAGTGGCATGGCTTTTCCGAACAGATGGCCCTGCGCAAGGTCGAAGCCGAGTTCGGCCACAGCGATTAGGTCAGCCTGGCTCTCCACACCTTCGGCGACGGTGCGCACATTGTACTCTTTGGCTAGATCGACGATATGGCGGCACACCGTTCGCTTGAGGGGCCCATTCGCGCAGCCGCCGACGAACTGACGATCCACTTTCAATTTCATGAACGGGAATTTTGTCACCCCCATCAGCTGCGGCCAATTGGCACCGACATTGTCGATTGCAAGGCCAATGTTGTGAAAGCGAACCTCACGCGCAACCTCGACCAGGAGATCTAGGTTCTCGATCGCTTCCACGCTCTCGATTTCAATCGTCAAACCGCCGAAAGCGGCGTGCGACGGCATGCGCCCACAGAGATCTCGTACCGCCTGCGGGTCAATCAGGAATGCTGCCGGGAGATTGATGGAGAGATCGATCGAAGTTTGCTGCTCCAGAAGATACTGCCAATCCTTGATCGCGCGGTCGATCACGAACTGCGACAAGTTCCTAAAATGCGGATCGTGAGATTCCGGGATGAAATAGGCCGGTGGAACAACGCCCCAGGTCGGGTGCCGCATTCGCACATGCGCCTCGGCGCCGCGGCGGCTAAGGGTACACGCGTCAAACTTCGGCTCATACCAGAGCTCAAGCCAGCCAGCGTGTAAGGCTTCTCCGACATGGACCGCGGGACGGGGCGCCGGCTCTTTTGGCAAGAGTATGCCGATCCGATCGCGCAACGTCTCGGCTGCAAACGGCGCCCTGAGCGGCGGCAGCATAGCAAGTCCATATTCACTGCCGACCTGCTGCACTGCCGCCATGATGATCGACTCGCGCGCTCCGAACGCCAGCACTCGGCCTGCAAATTCTTCGCGTACCAGTATCTCGAGCAATCGTCCAGGCTCGATGCGGTCCGAGCCAATGCCGAGCAGGATCAGATCAGGGAACTCCGTGCGGAGTACATGCGGCAACTCGTCAGCAGTCCTGCATTCGCTGATAACAAATCCCATATCCTCCAGCACATCCCGTAGAAAGGCGCGCAGATGCCGCTTGCCGACGGCCAGGCATGCCCGCGGTCGCACCTTACGTTGCCCGAAGATTACAGGTTTCCCTCCGACCATTTCGGCCTGCCCATGTTCCATCGCAACCACTCCCGTTCCGTGACGGTGCCTTAAACGAGGAGCGAAGGTCCAAACAAGCTGTGCTTCCCGATATCTTTCGATTGTTCGAGATAAGCTTAAGATAGTGCATTAGTGTGCAAAATCTTTCGCGATCTTGCTCAGACGATTTTATCGGGCGCACGCGTATGATACCTGTCGCGCTTCGCGCAAGTTTGTACGATGTCGTACGCGAGGTGGGAATCTCTCCTTCGGACGGACCGAGCTGACGCTCTATGGCGCTGCGATCATCGTGGCGCACGATTTATTGAATAGAGTAGTTCGTGAGCGACGATCGGCAATCACTCTTACGAACGTTTGATCGACATGACCGGCGTGTGCCGTTTGGTGATTGTTTTCCAATCGAAGGCAGCCCATCATGAGTTCGCAGCTGCTCAAACCGGAGTCGATTCTGAGAACGGCAATGGCTTGCGATTACCTCAGCTCTGTTGCTTATAGCGAGTGTGGACGTGCTGCTTCCTACCGAGCCAGATAGTTGCTCTCAATTGCGTTTTCTGTATCCTCCTGAGCATGAATTTCCTCCAGAGGGCTCGGTCAGGTGTTCGTGTTGGCGCTGAAGGGCAAGGCACGTCCAGCGCGGGCACGGTTTTGCGCAAGAGCGTGCCAGGAGATGAGAACGCGGTCGCAAAAGCGGTCGAAGAGCTACTTTCCGAGTTAGGTGGCCTCGGACCGGAGTTCAGCCTTCACGGCGCGAAGCAGGCGGCGTTGCGCCTGATTCAGGATCCCGAACAGGGCTTCATTTTTGTCGTCGAGGAACAAGGCACCGGGCAGATTGTAGGGGTAGCTAGCATCTCGGCCGTACAGGCCGTGAGAGCAGCCGGAGCGTACGGCGTGCTTCAGGAGCTATGGATTTCTCGTGACTTCCGCAGCTCTGACTGCGGTCGGCATCTGCTCGAGGCGGTAGATTCGGAGGCGAAGCGACGCGGCTGGCAGATGATTGAGGTTGCGTTGCCTCCGGATGGCTATCCGGCCCTAGAACGGGTACGCCACTTCTACGAGGAGAGGGGATATCGGGTTGGAGGATTGCGCGCGCGCAAGAGGCTCTGACAGTGGTACGACCTCTGCGCCACACACTTAAAGCGCTCCTGGGCTAGCGTGCTATCGGTAAAGTCCTTCACGCAGTCAATCCTGGGCTTGTTGCTTCTCAAAACGAACGCTTCACGCGTGCGTCGCGGCCCAGCATGATCGAGAACCTTTGACGCTGATGCGGTGCTGACTCCCACCGCGAGCGGTTACCTCTTCGGCCTTCTTGGCGAGAACGTTCGAAAATATCAGCGATCAATCATTCTGCATCGTGGGAAGCGATACCGCGACCCGCCCGACCAAAAGGCGACAGGTCGGCGGCGGCCCGTCGCGGGCGAAGCGCGACCCAGCCTTACGAATCGTTCGTTTGCGCTTCCCATGCAGTGCGATTTACTGGCTCTGGTTTGAGATCACCCACACAAACGCCATCCATTCGTCACCAATTACATTCTCTCGGCAACTGGCCAGCCAGTCGTCTACCAGACTCATTTCCTGCATCTTGGTGGGGCGGACCGGCGCGTGAAAGGATTCCGCACCACCTTGCCACTCCTGCTGGCGAATTTCGAGGAAGGTGCGCGAGATCAGCCATCACACTGATCCGGTAGAGGATTCCGTAATGAGCAATGTGCCGAGTGCCGCGTCCAATACCACATTCGTGCAGCTCCCCCATGCGCAGGACTGGATGCAAGCGGACCGCTTCGCCGTTTGGCGCCAATGCGAAAACGTGGGCCGAGGGAATCATGCGCGACAAAGAGCCGCTCTTTTTTGATCGACCGTCAGTCCGTCAGGACCGCTCGTCGCGAAGAACCAGCTGAATCGTCCGACTTTCCCCACGCCATCACGCATCAGCGGTACGTGCCAGATGCTATTGTCGCGCGTCATTGCAACGAACAATACGGTCTCGTCCGGACTGAGCACCAGGCCATTCGGGCCCGGGCCATTAGAAATCAAGCAATGATCCGGCCGTCAGGGCACAGTCGAAATACCCGGCCGGTCCGATCGTGCAATCCAGTCAGGCCCTGATCGGTGAAATAGATGTCGCCTTTGGTCGCGATATGTAGGTCGTTGCAGCCTCTGAAGGACTCGGAATTGCGGTGGCCCAGCAACGGTCGGATGGTCCCTCTCTGTGGATCGAGCTCCAGGAGACCGTTGATATAGTCGGACACGAGCACCCGGCCGTCCGGAGCAACCTTCAGACGTTCGGCCAGCCGTCGTATTCGATGATCAAAGACCAGACGCCCTCCGGTGAAATCCGAAAATGCAGCCGAAGGGGATGTCGACGACATAGAGATTCCCGGACTGGTCGAACGACGGTCCCTCGATGAAACAATCTACTGGGTATGCCCCGCGGTTCGCGTCTGCCCATTCCGAAGAAACAGCCGGGCGACGAAACTCCGCCGGCATCGACGAGAACACGCTAACCTCCATCAGCTTGGGCGGGTTTTCGAGATGCTCATGATGCGCCTTCGAGCCTGCGACGCGGCTGGCCCTCGTATTTGTAGCCGAACTGCTTGGGCATCGGGCCCTTGTTGCGATCGTTGCGCCCAGTTTGCTCCCAGGCGTGAGCCAGGATTCCGACCGCGCGCGACAAGCAGAAGACCCCCCGCGCGAGCGGAGAGGCGAAGCCCAGTTCGCCGTAAATGACCGCGGTCGCGCCATCGATGTTCATCGGAATGAGCTTGCTCTTGCGCTGTTGCATCACCCGCTCGATCGCGCGAGCGGCCTTGGCATAATCGCCGCCGACACTGCCCTCGTCAGCTGCGGCATCCACCAGCGCCAATAGCGGGGCCGCGCGCGGGTCGACTGGATGAAACCGATGGCCAAAGCCCGGCAGATATTTGCTGCGGGTTGCGGTGAAATGGTCGATTGCAGCGCCAGCGGCCTGCTCGATCTCTCGCCCTTGGCGCCGTCGCAGCACATCGTCGTAGAGTTCGATAGCCTGCTCCCCTGCTCCGCCATGCACGTCATCGAGCGTGTTGATTGCCGAGGCCATTGCGCCATTCAGGGGCAGGCCGCAGCTCACCGCCATTTGGGCAATTGCAATGGAGGGCGCGTGCGGACCGTGGTCAACGGATCCAACCAGCGCAGCTTGCAGCAGCTGCTCCTGTGCTGGCGTCGGCAGATTGCCACGTAACATCAGCCAAATCATGGCGGGAAAAGAAACGCGGCCTATCAAATCTTCAATTGGATAACCCCGATAGGCGATGCGACCTGGCGCGATATCGCAAATGGAGGTTCGCCACCAACTGGCCGCTTGCTGTCTCAGTTCTTCTTCGCTCATTTCCGCTTCCGTCCTTTCAACCTGCCGATTGCCAACCGACGCAAGCCGTCGGATGTCATGATATCGGTCCGTCCGTGGCTGCGCGGACGGGCAGGAAATCAGCCTCTCCTTGCTTTGGCCTCCCGACGGCTCGGCTTGAGACTAGTTGCTCAACCTCCGCATACGAATAGCCGAGCCGCTGCAGCCATCGCTCAGTGTCTGCTCCGAGCGTCGCAGGTGGTGAAGGCTCCGAAAACTCCTCATCCAGCCGGAACCCCGGCCGCGTGATTCGTAACGGCTGCGCATCGTCTTGTTCTGGCGCCAAAGTCTCGATGAATCCGCGCTCAACGACCTGTGGCTGCTGCAACACTTGCGAGACCGTCAGCACACGGCCGGCAGGGACACCAGCCAAGTTCATTTGGGCCTCCCATTCCTCAGCGGGCTTGCAACTCAACGCCTTGTTCAACTCCGCGCTCAGCGCAGCGCGGTTCATCTTGCGCATCTCGCGTCCAGCAAAGCGTGGATCCGTCTTCAGGTCCGGTCGATCGATCAGGTCGCATAGGGCTTGGTACTGCTTCTGCTCGTTGGCGGAAATGTTCAGCGGGCCCGTTGCGGTGCGGAACGTGCCGGAGGGAGCCGCGGTAAAGTTCTCGTTGCCGATGGGCTGCGGCTCGATCCCGGCGTTCAGGTGGTTGGAGACGACCCATCCCATCGCCGCAATGGTGGCCTCGAGCAGGGACACGTCGATGAACCGACCCCGTTGCCTATGCCGCTGGTCGACCAGAGCCGCGGCGATAGCAAACGCAGCAGTCAGTCCCGCAATCGTGTCCGAGATCGGAAAGCCCGTGCGCAGGGGAGCCGAGGCTATATCGCCGGTGACGCTCATGGCTCCGGAGAGACCCTGGACGATCTGGTCATAGGCCGGACGGGCGGACCACGGTCCGCTCTGCCCAAAGCCGGAGATCGCGCAGTAGACCAGACGCGGGTTCAGCCTGACAAGCACATCAAAGCCGATGCCAAGGCGTTCCATCACCTTCGGGCGGAAGTTTTCGAGCACCACGTCGGCTTCCTTGACCAGTCGCAAGAACACCTCGCGGCCCGCTTCCGATTTCAGGTCCAGTGCAATCGATTGCTTGCCGGCGTTCACAGCGACAAACGAGAGTCCCTGCAGGCGCTCCGCTCTTTGCGGATCCGCGCCGAGGCGCCGCGCCAGGTCGCCGCCGTTCGGATTTTCCACCTTAATGACCTCCGCGCCAAGGCGCGCAAGATGGTAACCGCAGAACGGACCCGCCAACACGTTTGACAGGTCGAGAACGCGGATACCGGTTAGCGGCAGAGACATCTGAAGAGCCTTCTTGTAGGTGATCCGATAGCGAGCGCTTAGTACGCAACTTATTTCAGTTGCTGCGCAGCACGTTCCGCGAATCGATTCGTGAAGGTCTTGATCAGGTCGATCTTTGCGGCTGCGATCTTCGGATCAAAGTCGCCTAGGACAGCCAGCGGGATCTTGGCCGCCTCGATGTCCATCTGACCTGTTGGCGAGAACAGCGCTTTCGACGCGTTCATGATCTCGATGTTCACCTCGCGATTGTCGGTCTTGTATGCAGGAGGCATCGCGTCGACGAGTTGCTCCGTCGACGCCGTGTTGATCCAGCGGTGGGTTTTGAGCAAGGCGTTGACGAGGCGCTGGACCGTTTCTGGATTTTTGTCGATGAAAGTCTGCTGCAGGTAGAGACAGGCGGTCGGATAGATTCCGCCAAAGGCTTGTTTTGAGCCTTCGAGTGTGCGCGCGTCGAACAGCGGCGTCGCACTCTTTTTGCGCGCGAGAAGGGTCGCAATCGGGTCGAAATAGACGAGCGCGTCGATATTCCTGGCCTCGAGTGCCACCATACCGGGCGCCCCGCTGCCGACCGCGATAATGTTCACGTCGCGCGGACCCAACCCAGATTTCTTGATGTAGTAGCGCGCCATGGTGTCGGTCGATGACCCCGGCGCCGTGATCCCGAGCTTGAGGCCCTTCAGGTCGGCACCGGACTTGACCTTGTCAGCGAGGCCGCTGCGGACACCGAGCAACACGCCGGGAATGTCATTGAGCAGGAACACGCAGGAAATCTGTTTGCCCTGCGCATGCATCTGAATGGTGTGATCGTAAAAGCCGACTGTCCCGTCCACCGAACCGCCGACCAGCGCCTGCAAAGCCTTCGAACCACCGGCCTGGAAGTTTTCGACGGTCACCTCAAGGCCCTGGTCCTTAAACGAACCGAGCTTCACACCAAGCTCGAGAGGCATATAGTTGAGGATCTGTGATCCCACTGCGATCTTCAATTTTGTCTTCTCGGGCTCGGCGGCATGCGCTGAAATGAGCGGCAATACGGCTGCCGCGATAACCACCATCAGTCTCGGAAAAGCGTGCATGGGAACCTCCGTGAGAATGGGAGCGCTACGATCAAACTTCGTGGGCAGGTGCCGGCCGCCAGACCAGCAGCCGCTTTTCCACCCGGTCGACGATGGCATCGAGCGCGATGACGAAGGCGGAGAGGACGATGATCCCTGCGAAGACACCGGTGGCATCAAGGACACCCTCGGCCTGCGCAATCAGGTGCCCCAATCCTGCGGACGAACCGAGATATTCGGCGACCACCGCTCCCATCACGGCCATGCCGACAGATACCCGCAGACTCGACAGGATCCACGTGGTGGCGGACGGCAGGTAGACGTGGCGCAGCAGCGAGGACTTCGATGCACGCAGCAGGCGGGCATTCGCGAGCACGACCGGATTGACCTCGCGGACCCCCTGAAACGTGTTGAAGAATGCGACAAAGAGGACCAGCGTTACCCCGAGCGCGACCTTGGAGGTGAGCCCCAATCCGAACCAGATGACGAAGATGGGTCCCAGCAAGATGCGGGGGATCGCGTTGAACATCTTGATAAAGGGCTGGACCACCTCGGCCGCAAACGGGCTTAAGCCGAGCCAGATACCAAGCGCGGTGCCGATCCCGATCCCAGCCAGGAAAGACAGGACCGTCTCCAGCAGTGTTGTCCCAACATCGGTCCAGAAGTCCGATGTTGACATCCACTCGCCTATTCTTGCGACAAGCGTCGATGGTGCCGGAAAGAAGAAAGGATCGATCAGCCCGACCCTCACACCCAGTTCCCAGATCAGGATCACACCGAGGACGATGGCGAACTGCGTGAGAGCAACCTTACCCTTACCCCTGCGCATAGCTTTTCTCCACTTCGGCGCCGAGCAGCGACCAGATTTCACGATAGAGCGCGACGAATTCATCCGTGGTCTGGAGTGCCAAGACGTCGCGTGGACGGGACAGCGTGATCCTGACATCGCCAACCATGCGGCTGGCAGGACCGGCAGACATCACAACGACGCGGTCCGCCAGCGTGATCGCCTCATCGAGATCATGGGTGATAAAGACGAGGGAGCGCCGGTCCGCCTGCCATAGCTCGAGCAGGATGCGATGCATGAGGCGGCGCGTGTGAACGTCCAGCGCGGAGAAAGGCTCATCCATCAGGACGATCTTCGGCTCCATGATCAGGGTCTGGGCCATGGCAACGCGCTTGCGCTGGCCTCCGGATAATTGATGCGGATAGCGCTCCTCGAACCCTTTCAAGCCGACCTTGGCGAGCCAGGGCCGCGCCTGCTCGCGCGCCTTTGAGATCGAGCTTCCCTGAAACACGAGCCCGAGGCCGACATTGTCCTGGGCGGTTTTCCAGGGCAGCAGCCCTTCCTGTTGCAGCATGTAGCCGGACTGACCGTTCAGGCCCCTAAGCGATTTGCCGAAAATGCAAACCTCGCCGGCGGCCGGCTTCAGCAGTCCGGTGACAGTATTGAGAATGGTCGATTTTCCGCAGCCGGTCGGCCCGACCACTGCAACGAATTCGGTTTCGCCGACCTGGAGGTTCATGCTTTTCACGGCGGTGAAGTCGCCGAAGCGAATCATCACGTCGCGCAGGTCGACGGCAAGTGCCGGCTGCCCTTCCATTGTTTCGCTCCGCAGAACCTGTTCTAAGCCTCAAAACAGGTAACTGGCGCTACATCCGGAGTCAATTGCATTCTGCAATATAGAACCCAGATGAGCATTGAATACTGGACTTTCTATCCATTCTGGATATCTGTTCTGCACGCCAGAACATGAGGACTGTATCAATGGCAAAGACAGGGGTTGATGCGGTCGGGCGCGCCCTGGCGATCCTCAAGGCCTTCGGCGCTGAGCGCGCAGCCATGACGCTGACCGAGATTGCCGAGGCGACCGACTTCTACAAGAGCACGGTCCTTCGCCTTGCCGCATCCCTGGAAGCGGACGGATTCCTGGTGCGGGGGACCGACCGGCTATTTCGACCCGGACCGGAGCTATGGCGCCTTGGGGCGCTCTATCAGCGTGGGCTGGACCTCGGTGACCTGATCAGACCCTCGCTCCATCGTCTGGTCGAAGCAACCGGAGAGACCGCATCCTTCTACATCGCGGAGGGCGACGAGCGCATTTGCCTTTATCGCGTTAATTCTCCGCGTTCCGTCCGGCATCACCTCGAAGAAGGACAACGATTGCCGATTGATCGCGGCGCTGCGGGCCGCGTTCTTACCGCTTACCGCGATTTTGCATTAGCTGGTGGAAAGAAGATCAGAGATCGTGGCTTCTACGTCTCGATCGGCGAGCGTGATCCTGAGGTTGCGGCCGCAGCGGTGCCCGTAATCGATGTCTACGGCAAATTGCGGGGCGCGCTCTCAGTCTCCGCCATTCGCACTCGCTTTGATGCAGATGCTCGGAAATCTGCCGTTGAAGTGCTGAAGTCCGAGGCTAAAGCGCTGATTGGTTTGCTGCCTGCAACTGAGCGCTGAGCTACAATGGCAGCGTTCTGTTTATAACGCACAGCTCAGCGGGTGCCGCAATGGCCTCTCCTGAGCGTAGCGCGCATTTCTCGCATTGTTGAGGCCTGCAGATCATCCTCGATCTCGACGCCACCCATCCCTACACGGACATCAGGAGGGAGGCTTCTTCAAGGCTATTACGCTGCTCGTGTGATGTGTGCTGGTGCGCGTGTTCTGGAGCCGTCATGGCGTGACGGCCAAGCTGCGGCGCGCCGACATCGATGCAAGCGCGGTTAGGACGTTTCGCGGATTGTGCGGCCTAAAGCCGGATGGGGTTAGACCGAATCGATCTGGGATTGAACGAAGCCGCTGTCGCAGCGTGCGTGGCGAGGTGGCGTAGATCGCCTCCTGGCTGAGAGGATGTGGGTGTTGGAGCCCCCCTCAGACAGGGTATTGAGATGGCCGATTTGAGCCCTCTTCGCCGCCGCATGATCGAGGATATGACAGTCCGCAATCTGTCGCCGGCGACGCAGCGATCCTACATCAGCGCGGTTTCGAAGTTCAGCCGCTATTTCGGCCGATCGCCTGAGCGGTTGGAGCTGGAAGACGTCCGGGCCTTCCAGGTGCATCTGGTCTCGACCGACATCTCATGGCCGGCGCTGAACCAGATCATCGTCTGTGCGCTACGGTTTTTCTACGGCGTCACGCTCGGCGAGGCGCTCATCCCGAAGCGCATTCCCTATGCGCGAGAGCCCCGCAAGCTGCCGGTCGTTCTCAGCGCCGACGAAGTGGTGCAGTTCCTCGAGGCGGTGTCGAGCCTGAAGAGCCGCGCCGCGCTCACCACCGCCTATGCGGCCGGCCCCAGGGCCTCCGAGGTCGCGGGACTGCGGATCGAGGACATCGACAGCACCCGCGGTGTCATCCAGGTGCGCCACGGCAAAGGCGCGAAGGATCGCAACGTGATGCTGTCGTCCCGACTGCTCGGCATCCTGCGCACCTACTGGCGGCTCGCCCGGCCGCGGCTTTATCTGTTCCCTGGGCGTGACGAAGGTCACCCGATTGATCCGACCGTGTTGCATGCCGCCTGCCGCTCGGCGGTCAAGGCCGCGGGCCTGACCAAGCGCGTCACGCTGCACACGCTACGCCACAGCTTCGCGACACATCTTCTGGAGAACGGAATCGACATCCGGATCATCCAGGTTCTGCTCGGGCACAATAATCCGTCGTCGAGGGCGCGCTACACGCAGGTCGCCACCCATACGATCCGGCCGCCCCAGAGCCCGCTCGACCGCCTATCACTGGAGGTGACGCCACCGGCATGACAACGGCTCCGGGATCCGGCTTATGACCCCCCCGACGTCCGCCCGCACCGACCCGCCATCGACATTGCCGATACCTTGCGCCGGCATGGCGACGCCTATCGTCGTGACCATGCCGGTCATCACGGTCGCGTCGAGCGGCGGGTGGTGAGCGCCATTGTTGGGTGCCGAACCGACGCGCTCGGCGGCCACGTCGAGGCCCGCTATGACTGCGGCATGACGCGGATCGCCTATAATTCCTGCCGGAATCGGCATTGTCCGAGGTGTCAGGGGCCAGCCCGAGCCGCGTGCCGTGCCGCGCGAGAAGCCGACCTGCTGCCGGTTCCCTACTTCAACGTCGTCTTTACGCTTCCTGCACCGATCGCCGCGATTGCTTTCCAAAACAAGGCGGTCGTCTATGCCATCCTGTTTAAGGCCGCCGCCGAGGCGATCACCGACGCTTGCTGCCAATCCGCGCCGGCTCGGCGCGGAGATCGGCGGCGTCGCGGTCCTGCACACCCTGTGGAAAAGCGCTAACGCATCATCCCCACATTCACTGTGTCGTGCCGGGCGGCGGCCCGTCACCTGATGGAACACGCTGGATCGCCAGCCGACCGAACTTCTTCGTTGCTGTCAAACCGCTGTCCCGGCTCTTTCGCTGGCTTTTTCTCAAACGCCTGATCGGGGCCTTCAACGCCGGCGCCTTGCGCTTCTTCGGCGATCTTGCTCCTCTTGCCGAACTCGACGCTTTCGCTGGTCGCATCAAAGCCATGCAGCGCGTCAACTGGGTTGCTTACGCCAAGCGGCCCTTCGGCGGACCCGCACAGGTGCTGGCCTATCTCGGCCGCTATACCCATCTCGTCGCGATCGCCAACAGCCGGCTCGTCGCACCCGACAACGATCATGTTGCCTTCACATGGAAGGATTACCGCCAGGACGGCGCGACAAAGATCATGAAGCTCAAGCCCGACGAGTTCATTCGCCGCTTCCTGCTTCATACGCTGCCCGACGGTTTCCATCGCATCCGCCACTTCGGCTTCATGGCCAACCAATCGCGCTGCCAAGCTCGCCCTTTGCCGCGAACTTCTCGATCATGAGACAACCCCAAACGAAAGCCAACCGCCGCCTGTGGATTCGGAAGCGCAAACCTGGGCCGAAGTTCCTGCCTGTCCGGATTGTGGTGGCGTCATGCGCATCATTGAGCGCTTTCGACACAGCTTCAGACGCTCCAGCCCTCGAACATCACCGTTTCGATGCGACACATCGTGAGCCAAGTCATGCCGTGCACGACGATCATCATTCGTCATTTCGCTCCCAGCGTCTCGATCATCGCGAACGATGTCGACTCCGTGCTTTCACACTGCGCGACAACAACGGTCCCATGCAGCAAAATGCCTATCGCGATCTCCAGTGAAGCGCGTCTGATCTCAACTCTTCCCCGACGCGCACATCTCGTGTCTCTGCCTCACGCGCCGAGCCAGCAGATCGGGCCTTCCGATCTCGAACGTGCTGCATGCTCTGGTCCTCGTCTTCGGCCAGAACGAACTTCAAACTGGATTAAGCCCGAGGGGCAGGGTCAACACCCACGCCTTCCTCGGCGGTGCAAAATCCATGCGCCAGATTCGTGTGGGCGTCGGCGGCGCCACTACGAAGATCGCGTGGTTGCCCCCCAGCGCATCCAGTACGACGGCAACCTATGGCGTGAGGACACCACGCGGCAATCCTCAGCGCGCGGCAATCCTCAGATGGGCTGTGACGGGCGTCTTTTGGAGACTCGTACGACTCTCACGGCTACTCGCCGTTCCCAGCCGGTGGTCGGCCGCAGTCGACTCTTCTGGCGCGATTTGGCGGATTGTTAGCAAAGTTGCGCGACTGTCCGACCGCCTACATCTGTTCGTCGGAGCCGTGGCCTCTCGCGAGATCTCGTGTCCGTTGCATCGTGCGGGAAAAATATTCGTCGCGCTCGCGGCGCACGCGCTCTTGATGCGCTCTGAAATTCGCAACTCGTTTGCTGATGTGCTCTCGCTCGGAGGTGTCCCAGCTCAACCGCCGGGGAGAATCGGGCGGGGAAGCTTTTGCGATTGGCGCGATGGGTGCTACCAGCTTTGGAATAGGCGCTACGCTCCGTGCGCGTTCTACGAGTGCCGCGGATTGTTGAGTGCCGCGGATTGTTGAACCAGCGCCTCCAGTTCCTTCTTCCAGTTCATCTTCCATGTTCTCCGAACAGTCATGGGAGCATGCTAATTTGGTGCGGTACGCTCGTCCAGCTACCCCTTTTGGTAGTTGCGAGGCCGCTGCTTGTCCGCAAAATAGTGGCCGATGAGCCATTTGGGCCGATGAAATTCGCGGCTTCCCTGCTAGGAGAACCCACCCACGTGACCTTCGTCACCCAAGTGACGCAACAGCCTGGAAGATCAGAACGATGCGACCTGGGTCAAACCCGTCGGCTGTGCCTGGTCTCTGGCATGAAAGCATGATCGCCCAGGCTCACCATACTCGAACTCCTCAAGCGAACTACGCTGACGCCGAAGCAGCGGAGATTGTGCGTCAATGCGCGAATCGGTGCCGCCCGAATGGTCCGACCAGAACTACTCTACAGTATTGCTCAAATGGGAGATGGGAGTGGCGAGGGGTGTTGTGAAATGGTTTAACGCGACGAAGGGTTTCGGCTTCATTCAGCCGGATGGGGGCGGCCAAGATGTTTTTGTACACATAAGCGCCCTGGAGCGCGCTGGCCTCTCTGACCTGCGGGAAGGGCAGGCAGTCTCTTACGAGCTTAAAGTCGACCCGAGGCGCGGTAAAAGCAGTGCGGAAAATCTGCGTGTCTGATTTCATGTCGTAGGCGTCTGGCCTCAGCCCCCCGCCCAAGTCTGGCGCTTACCTCGGAACGACCCCAGCCTCTTTAAGCACTGGGGTCGTTTCATTTCTCGCCAATTTTCGACGTTTCGCGGGTCCGAATACAAAAGAACGTAGCTAGCGATGCTCGCTAGCGCATCGCCTCTTTGTCCCGTTTGGTAGACGGGTAACAGTCAGTCCGCCCGCTCGTCATAGCGCGATTTGAAGGCGCTCGCGAGCGGCTTATTGGTCGGAAGGTCATCCTCGCCGATCATCCTGGACCGGAGGTGGTGGCGCCGGCGCTGATCAAACCCGATACCGTGCTGCGGCGCGAGTTCAACAGTGTGGACCAACGAAGGGATGGGAAACCTAAGCAAGGACTCTCGAGCGTTCGAGAGGGCTACGATATCAGGCTATTGCTGCGCGAGCTCCCTTCGCCGGACGTTGGATCCGGTCAAGGTCGCCAGCCTCGAGGGCTCACAAGCAGGCAATTCGTAGATTGTGGGCAGGCTCCTCAACGCCCTCCATCAGGAGCCTTCGGGGATCTCGGGGAGCACGACGCCGCACCTGCGGCCGCGGTTGTGCATGCGGTCGCCGCGTTCTTTGCTCAGCCACACGCCTGGCGCGTACGCTGAAGCTGCAACCGCGTAGTCGCCCTTCAAGTGCTGGATGATCTCGCCGAGAAATGATACGCAGCGGCGATGATCGTTTACCTTCACATCAATAAGTGTCGGGGCAGGGCTGGATTGAATTTACCTTAATTGGGCGGGGCCATCTTTGGTTGAGTGCTCGTCGAGTCGCCACGCCATTATGGGATCGCTCTCCGCCCTAGAGCCTCTCGTCGTGGAGGTTGGCAATCCTCTTGGCGCAGCGAACCGGCTAGAACTGAAAATCGAATTTTGAGATGCACGAAGGCAATGCCGAACTCACCTATCGGAATTCCAAGGGGATTTTGCTGAGCCGGGACATTTCGGGCGTCCACCACCGATCCGCGCCCCTCGTAGTCTAATTTATGTAACCGCGGAACGCTTCCGTCCATCATTAGGGCTTCGCACGGACCAACATACGGCCCGTTGGCATCGCGCGTTGAAGCCCACTTGAGGATTCAAAGCCGGAGCGGCTGCTAGCATCAGTGCTAAAGCTCGATCCGTCCTCCTAATGAACCAGCGCATGCGACGGCACCTTGAAACATCGCGCTTCCGATCGGCATCAAGCGTCGGCGCCTATCTGGGTCTTACGCCTCGACGCAACCACTCTGGCGAAACTGGGCAAGATATCACGATGGGGCGACCGTCTTCTCCCAACCTACCTGTACGAGGCGGCGATCGTCCTGCTTCATCGAACGAAGAAATGGTCCTCTCTTAGGGCTTGGGGCATGAAGCTCGCTAAGCGGATTGGCATGCGAAAGGCAAAGGTCGCCATCGCGCGCAAACTCGCCATCCTTCTTCACTGTATCTGGGTCTACGGCACATCGTTCGACTGGGGCCAGGGGAAGGAAGCCTGATCCGATCTTGTAGAGTTCCTGGTCCGGTCTGCCGGACTGGCGATGTCTCGCTGGGACGGTGCTGTGGCGGCCTCGGTTAATCAGGCGGTGGCGGCTCGTCCGCACTCCGCTGCAAACGTTGAGGCGCCCGACCCCGACATCATCATGAGGCGCTGCGCGACTTGGAAAGGACCATGATCCCAGCGAAGACCTCAACCAGCCCCGGCGATCCAATGCACGTATCAGCCGGCCCGCGCCGTCTCCGCAATCCGGACCAGCTCCGACGGCGCGAGCACTACCACCGTGCCGTGGGCGAGTTCAGAAATGTAAGTTTGACAACAAACCGCAATTAAAGGGCCGATTGACACCCAGCGCGCGCGTACGCAGGCGAGGCAATCGCGGCTCCCCGGAGATCATGATCCGCGAGCGCCCTGCTAAAGCTGCCGAAGCAGTGCCGGGACATCGTGAGTGAGACCTCCTCCTCGGTGTTGGCAGCTCGGCAATCTGCAGGCCGTCCGAACGCACGAAAGGCATCACGATGCTATTGCACCGTTCGTTTGGCGGGGTTGGCGAAGCGCAGCGCCTGGTGGCGAGCGACGCAGCTCTTCGAGTAAGGTCAGGCCCTCTTTCACGACGCCGGCCGGAACGACAGTCCCACTCAGGACGCCAGTCGAGGACACCGAGTGCCGTTTGTCGTGTGTCAACTATCAACTCTCGCAGTTGATGGAGAGAACGACCCATGCAACCGTAACGATCGGATACCACCGGTGCAGGTCGATTAACATCCGGAGAGACGCCCGTGCCATGCGGCGCCACGTCGATGGATGAAAAATGCGTACAAGCAGCGGCTGATCATCGACAAATCAAACGGGCGGATCCTTCGTACAGTGATGTTTAATAATGACGAGTGACGGCACAGAATCTTCGCTCCGCATCTGGCTCGCTGTCATCGTGCTAGGCATCGCCTCGTTTCACATCGTCTTGGCAGAGATAGCACCTATCGGGCTGTTGTCTCAGATCGCTCGCGACCTCGGACGAGATCAGGCAGGGGTCGGGCTCACGGTGGCCCTCTATGCCTGGATCGGTGCTGCCAGCGGTCTGTTGTCACCCGTTCTGCTTCAGAAGTTTCCTCGCAAGCCGCTACTCATCGCCTTGACTCTTATCCTTTCCGCAACAACGTTTGCGGCGACGATGTCTCACACTTTCGAAGGGTTGTTGCTGGCACGCACGGTGGGCGCTGTCGTTCACGGTTTCTATTGGGCCATGGCGGCTGCGGTTGCGTCTAAGATTGCGCCGTCCCGCAGTATGGGTGTTGCGATGGCAATCGTATTCGGCGGGATCTCGATGGCGACCGTTGTTGGCGTGCCGCTCGCGAACTTCGTCGGTCAGGTGAGCGGATGGCGTGCAGCGTTCAGATTAATTGGCGCCATCGGACTGATCACCTCAGCCCTGATGGTGGCAGTTCTTCCGAAAATGCAGGCCGGGACGCCAGCGGGATGGAGAGAGCTTGGATCAGTCTGCCGCAGGCATGACCTGTTGGGGATCTATGCCGTAACGACATTCATGGCGGCGGCGCATTTCGGGGCGTACACATTTATAGAACCATTCCTCAGCGAGATTCCAAACGTTGCCCAAGTCATGATCGGCGCGCTGTTGTTCGGCTTTGGCGGAGCAGGATTCCTGGGGAACATCCTGGCGGGCGTCCTCATCGACCGCTTCATGAAGCCCATCATCACTGCGGGGCTGCTTGCTCTGTGTCTGGCGCTCGTTGGCCTTGGATGGTTTGGTCCCCACTTGGGGACAGGCCGGGTCCTTGTCTTGCTGGTCATCTGGGGCGCTGCCGTCGCGGCGCTGTTCGCGGGACTCCAGACCTGGATCCTGCGCGCCGCCGGTTCGACAGTGATGACTGCTGCCGCGATGCACTCGGCGGTCATCAATTCGGCCATCGGCTTCGGAGCCGTCCTTGGCGCCCAGATGTTGACTGTAGCCGGCCCATCAGGAGTGATGCTGGCAGCTGGTATGGTCGTCATCATCCCTCTGCTGATAGTTCTCCCGCAAGCAGCCCCAGAGGGTGATCTAAAAAAGGGGGCGTTGCTTGATGGATAACGCCGCAGCCGTGCGCACCGCGCGGATCGCCGCGTGCCCTACCACGAATGTCGCACGAAACCTTCCGCTGGTACGCGAGCGTTGGACCAAAATGTTCGTGCAGCCAAGCGGACCGGTCGAAGGGGGTGAAACACCACGCCAGGCCTTGCCCGAGAACTCGTTGAGGAACTCGGCATCGAGGTTTCTGGCGATGTACGCGAACATCTCGGGCGATTGCGCCGTTGCGGCATTGCGAGGAGCATTCGGTCGAGCGGTCTACCGCACTGCGGAACACTTTTGCATTCTTTCCACACAACAATGTCTCTGTCCTGAGATTACCCGGCATTCTAGCATCATAATTGGCGCTACCCGACAGACGGGCAAGCTCGCCTTCTTCATCCCGTGAGCGTCCTCACGCTGGCGTGTGACGCGCTTCTCGATGATCGGTCCTATCGCGCTCAACCGAAGGCGCTCTTTGCTGGCTCTTCCGAGGCGCTGCCGAGCAGCTGAGCCATCATCGCCTTCCTGCGCGGAAGAGCAAGCTGATGACGTCTACTTGCGTGCTTTCCTGATTGAGCGCTCACCAGCATCACAATGGCACTCCAACCAGCGACTTCGATCAATTGCGTCCTTAGACCCACTGGGATCTCAAAGCCATGGTCTAGAACTGGGCTTACTGTCAATGAACTCGCATGATGGTGCCGAAGACGAGACGCAAGATCGGCGCGGCCTCTAGATCAACTTTACGCTCTTGAGCGCATTGTGGCAGGTGGCTTCACTCCTTTCGGGATAGCCGTCGCATTGGATCATCGGCCGGTGGTCGGACGTGTCTGCGGATACCCATATCCGCGAACTCGCAGGCACCTACACATCGATGCCCGCGTCGGCCAAAAGGCTCAAGAGGGAGCTCATGCGCGGCGGCCATCGCGTCAACTTCTGACCTCGTGGACAAAGGCGGCGCACTCATCGTTGACAAGAGAGAGGCGCGGCTACGTCCATGATCCAATAGGTGCGTGCACGAAAATCGAGCTGTTCCAGAAGCTCCTAAAATCGGGCTGCAGGGCGGAGGACTCAAAACTGCGGACCGCAGAGCGGCTCGCTAGTTTGATGGCGGTCGTCTGCCCTCTCAGCTGGCGCGTCCTCTGGCTCATCATGCTCAATCGTACGGCCCGGACGCATCACCGAAGATCGCCTCCACGGACACCGAGATCGTATTGCCCGATGAACTCATCAAGGACGTCGGCATTCGACGAGGTCGCCTTGGAACCCCGCATTCTACTTGACCGAACTTGCACAATTGGGTGGCGACCTGGCCAGGGCCGCCGATCCGCCACCCGGAAATGTTGTCATTTGGCGCGGACTCTCCAGACACACCGGATCGAACTCTGCGCCGAAATTGGAGCGGTTGGAAATGTCGATAAATGAAGTGTCATCGAACAGTTCCACCGCTGCGGCTTTGGAATCGGCTGTTTGCGCAGTAAGCGCGAGTTTCCGGTGCGCCAACCTGTCGAGTAGATTGACTCGCCGCAACTGAGAAAACGGACTAGTGGCACACCCGATAAAAATCCATTAGCGTAGGCTTCCTATGTTTAGTTTGCCTGATTTGCGTGTACTGGAAGTCGCGGCCGTCGTCATCGAAGAGGGCAGCATGAGCGCGGCCGGCCTCAGACTTGGCATCACTCAATCGGCCGTTTCACAAGCGATGAAGCGCGCGGAGGCGCATATTGGCGCATCCCTCGTCCGTCGCGATCGTCGTCCCCTTGGGCCCACGGAGGCGGGGCAAGCTCTGCTCACCCACATGCGTGAGATAACCCTGCGCGTCGGACGAGCTGTCGAGGAAATGCGGGCCGCCGCAGCGCGTCCCGAACGCGAGGACCTTCGGCTCGGGATGATCGACACGTTCGCGTCCACAGTGGGAGCACTGTTGGTCCGCAGCCTCATGGCGGGTTCAATCGCGCTTCGCGTGAGCGCGTATTCGGGGCTGGTACCCGCGCACGCCGAGGCATTGATGCGCAACGAGATCGATGCAGCTGTCACATCGGATCCAATGGAGGGCGTTGACGAAGTTACCCGCTTACCCCTATTGCGCGAGCCATTCCTCCTGGTAGCACCGATTGCCTGGGCGGATACTCTTCGCGATCGTCCACTGGACGACCTACTCCTCGAGCACCGACTTATCCGCTACACCGCGCGTTCGCACATGGGAACGCAAATTGAACGTCATCTCCGGCGTCTAAGGATAGAGCATCCGCAGACGATGTCGTTCGACACGTCGGACTCGCTGCTCTCGATGGTCGCCAATGGCATAGGCGTGGCGATTACAACACCCCTGTGCATATTGCAGGCTGCCGTCCATCGACCGGCGCTCGAAGTCATGCCATTGCCGGCGACCGGCCTCTCGCGCACGATCGCGTTGGTGACTAAGCAAGGCGGATTAGGCACGTTGGCTGCGCGAATAGCGGATGATACTTGTGTGCTCCTGCGGAACTGGACCTTGCCCCAGATCGCGGCTCAAATTCCCTGGATGGCTCGTTCCGTCGGCAGCATCGTGTTGGATCCGCTCGCTCACGAGGACGCCGCCTGCCGGTGCGTTGCGGGTGGCTCCACCCGGACTCTCGACGAACAGTATAACCCTAATTAATCATACTTATTAGCCTTCATAACATCTCCGATCTTAGCTTTAACTCTCACCCGTCTTCGGAGAGAGTTGTTTGCGTAGCGTCCGACCCCGGGATCAGAGATGTCAGCGACTCGCACCGAAATAGACAGTCTAGGAACGCGCGAGCTGCCGCTGCGCGCCCTGTACGGCTTGGCCTCCCTGCGTGGAAGCGAGAACTTCGACATCTCACTCCAGAAGCTCGGTGATCAGCCGGCACTTCTTCGGGCACTAGCGCGCATCAAGCGCGCTGCCGCGGCGGCGAACCGTGAGCTCGGAGCCCTCGACGCCAAAGTAGCAGGAGCACTAATCGCAGCTGCGGACGAGGTCATTGCTGGTAAACACGATGGGCAGTTTATCATCGATTTGCTCGAAGGCTCCGGCGGTACATCGATCAACATGAACATGAACGAGGTTCTGGCGAACCGGGCCCTGCAAATTGTCGGTGAAAAGCCCGGTCGGTACGACGTGATCCATCCAAATGATCACGTGAACCTATGCCAGTCGACGAACGATGTGCTGCCCTCGGCGCTCAAGTTGGCGGCGCACGAAAAGTCCGGCGATCTGGTGGGTGCGCTGGACCAGGTGGCGGCCGCTCTTTCGGAGCGGGCCATTGTATTCGCTGACGTATTGCGCGTCGGCCGCACATGCATGCAGGCCGCCCAGCCGATGACGCTCGGTCAGGCGTTCGGCGGTTACGCATCAGCGATCAAGCGGCTCTCCTTGAAGCTGTCCGTGGCGCGCCAGGAATTGATGGTGCTTCCCCTCGGAGGCACTGCGATTGGCACCGGGCTCGGAGCAGTGCCGGGCTATCGCCGTGCCGTTTATGGACATCTTGCGGCGATCTTGGGCCACGCGGTACGCCCAGGCGACGACATGTTCGATGCCATGCAGAACGCCGACGCCTTCGCACGCGTGTCGTCGGAAATCCGCATCGCAGCAGAGGTAATGGCGAAAATCGCCTCTGACCTGATCATCCTTTCCTCTGGGCCAAATACGGGGCTTGGCGAATTGCGGTTGCCCGCTCTCCAGCCCGGTTCTTCGATCATGCCAGGTAAACTCAATCCAGTCCTGCCGATGATGATCCAGCAAGTTGCGTTCGCTATCGTGGGCAACGACGCCGCAGTATCTCTCTCAGCGTTGAGCGGCCAACTCGAAATCAATCACTTCGAGCCAGTCATCGCCTCGCGCCTCTTCGATTCGATCGAGCTTTTGACGCGATCGGCCAGAATATTTGCCGACCAATGCATCTCGGGGATCCGGGCAGACCGGGAACGGTCGCTCAGCAACTTGATGCAATCTTCGGCTCTTGCGACCGTGTTCGTACCGCGCCTTGGTTATGAACAGGTATCGACACTTGTGCTTACAGCCGCTGAGCAAATGCGGCCCTTCATCGAAATCGCGATCGACCGCGGACTTCTGAACCGTAGCGCGGTTTTGCAGATGCTGCACGAGAGCACCCGTTATCGCGAGAATGCCGCATGAGCCGCGATTCTGCACTTGCCCTTGTACGCGAAGGGCTCACGAGCATGCCGCGAGTCGATGCACAACGCCAGAGGATCAACCTACGAAGGTCATGCCACAGCCAACTCGCCATCGCCCTGTCTCCAACCCGATGCGGCGGATGAGACGATGCGCCGCGATCGAGAGGCCGCTTGTCCATAGGTCAGTGCTCCGGCCTCTCTTCAAGTCGTGCTTATACGGACGCGCCTGGCCGTAGTGCCAGGGGCAGTGATCGGCAAAGTCAGCAAACACGTAAGACATCGTCGATAACGTATTCTAACTATTCGCGTGGGGCCGTCCTGGCCTCCGCCAATCTTCACATCCTGTTCGGCCGGTAGCCCGATCAAGATGTGCAAGTTCTCCGATAGCTGGTTACGGCCTGATTCACCTGATGATACATTCACGAGGCGTGATCGAGTCCCGCAGGTTCGAACACTGGCCCAACATTTTTTCGTTCGTTCGCTGCCGTATTCAAGACGGCACTGAGGCACGCGAAATCCATCCGATGCCGAGAGGCAGCTGCGCGCGTCAGAATCTCATCCGTCGTATCGACTGGGCCCAGCTGAAGTTTCCCCACTCCTAGACGTTGTTTATGTCGTATGCGACATTCGGTTTGAGTATAAGGTAAGGTCAATCAAGATGCTCTGGCTGTAGGCCTTGTCGATGACCGTGCCAGTGTTTACCTGGTTTGTAGCAAAAGTTAGCATCACCTTTTGTATTGGCGCCATTGCATTTAGCTGCTTGCCATAGAGTAGCAAAGCGCAAAGGGGGTTCGCATTTCCATTCACCAATTCGGAAACACCGCATGTTACTGGTGTGATAGTCAGCTCTCGATTGAGATCACCCCCGCTTCACGGCCGACCACATTGCCACTGCCTTGGGGCGCTTCGACTTCCAGCCTTTCGCCGATATCAATGCCGTAAGAGCTGACGCCCTTAATTTGGCCGTTAGGGCGCGCAATCGGGCCGCCAAGCAGTTTGGAGTGGCGATCAGCACGGCGATCGGCTGGATGAAGCGGGTCGATGAGACCGGCAGCGTTGCTCGGGGCCAGATGGGTTGGAAAACCATTACCTTTCTGGCGGCCCTGCGCCATGACCGGATCGATGCGCCATGGTTCATCGAGGGACCAATCATGGCGTGAGCTTCCGGATCTATGTGGAGAAGGTTCTCCTGCCGACCCTTCGGCCCGGCGACATCGTCGTCCCGGACAATCTCGGCAGCCACAAAAGCAAAGCCGTGCGCCAGCTCATCCGCTTCGCCGGAGCAAAGCTCTTCTTCCTGCCAAAATACTCACCCGACCTGAACCCCATCGAACGAGTCTTTGCCAAACTCAAGCATCTGCTCCGCAAGGCAGCCGCACGAACCGTCGATGCGGTCTGCGCCGCCATCGGCGAACTCCTTTATGCATTTACACCCGAAGAATGCGCCAACTACCTCAAAAACTCAGGCTATCGAAGCTAGTCCCATCACGCTTTAACGGCGAGCCTCCCAGGAGGCTAGCGCCCAATGATCTGTGCCTCGATCATATCCTTTCTCAGCTCAAGCCGCTATCCCGATCGCTCTTGAGGACCGTGGCGGAGCGCTCGTCTGAGCTCGCCGAACTGGTTGAACATGACGATGAGAGCGATTATTCCGGCGCCAAGCTCTGCGAGCGCTTGACTGGCTAACAGTCCGTTAAAACCCGCTACCAGCGGGAATAACAGTACGGCCGGTATGAAGAGATACCCCTGCCTGGCCAAGGACACAATTGCACTGAGGCGCGCTCTCCCAAATGACTGAAGCATTGCCGTCACGAAACTCTGCACCCCAAACAGTCCAAAGAAGAGATGGAACACGATGCAGGTCGAGACGGCAATTTCGGTGACGTACTCGTTATCGCTAAATAGGCTCACTAAAGGCCTTGCAAAAATCACAACGGCCGCAGAATACAGCACCGAGAATGCGATCGTCACGAAGAGCATGAACTTCGCAGCCCTCAATATATGAGCATAGTCGCGTGCGCCCCAACCGAAACCCAGGATAGCTTGAGCGCCAATACAGAACCCGGTGATAGGCAGTGCGCCGACCATCAAGATACGCACAGCTATTCCAACCGCGGCGATGGAATCGTCGCCGAACGGCGCAGCAGCTCCGTACAAGAGCATAACGGCAAGAGCAGATAAGATACTCGTCATTGTCGCCGGCGCGCCTACCAACGCGAGCTGTCTGATGCGGTCTGCTCGCAATGATATGTGAGATATCCTGACGAGAACCGTCCCGCCAAGCTTCGTAAAATACGCGATATACAGTCCGACAGCAGAGATCTGAGACACCAGCGTTGCGAGGGCTGCGCCTCGCACGCCAAGGTCAAGTGAAAATATGAAGACGGGATCAAGCACAGCGTTCAGGATAAACGCGGTCATCATCACCCACATGCTAAATCGTGTATAGCCTTCGGCTCTTACAATGAACCCGCTGACGGTATTTAGTAGCATCGGGGTGCACCCCAACAAAACCGTTCCCGCGTAGTCGAGCGCCACGGGCATGATGGTTGGGGTTGCTCCGAGCGTTGCAAATATCCCTGGCAGATTTGGAAGCAGAGTGAGGGTGACTATGATACCGATCGGAGCGGCGAGCGCGAGTGCCGTGCTTGCGCCTCGACTCGCTTCTAGGTACTCACGAGCGCCCAGATGACGAGATATGAACGACGCTGCTCCAACACCGATCCCCTGTCCGGCTGCGGCGAGCAGGACCACGATCGGCAAGGTCATGCTAACAGCTGCGATCGCCTGCGCGCCTAGGGCGCCAACAAAGATCGCGTTGACGACCTGCTGCAGCGCATGGATCGATAATCCAACAACAGACGGAATGGCGAGCCGCAGGATAAGACTCAAGAGATTCTGGTCCGATAGATTGACGTGCTGTTTTTTCTTTGGCATCACATTACGCTTGCTGTCGAGGGCGAATTCTGTATTCGGTCCATTCACGGACGAGTGAATTTTTCCAAATTCGACGATGGCGTACTCAGCGCAATCCTCTCTGGATCTGCTCTGGCACGCCGTGATCGCCTGGATAGGTTGACGTTTTCAAAGCTGATTTTTGCCTGGGCATACGCCTCCCGTCAGTTGTAGCGAATACTGACTGAGGTGTTCGAGGGTAGCCCCCAGGTTCTGCTAGTCATATTGTGCCGTTCCGCCCTTTGGTTGAGCATCGTGCCGGTTGCGTTCACTTCTCGGGATGATGATCGGCGGGGAAACGCGGCCAGACCCTAGAGCCTCAAGTTGGTTTTGGCATCTACCGGATCTTGTAGTAGACGCTCCATCATCTGCATGGCACAAGCAATGAACGTGCTCAGAACCACTGTGGTGGTTCGATGATGTCCTGCAATCTTTACACGATATCGGGTTCCTCAGCGCGATCGAGACGAACGGCAGGCTGCCGGCCCCGGCCAGCGTGGTGACTGGATTTGCGTCAGTAAATCGCGCCGCGCTGGCCGTCACTCGCGGACACGAACTGAAAATTCGTGTGGCCGCAACCGGCAGCCTGCCTGACCGGTTCGATGAGCGTGGCTTGAACAATTTCTGCTTCGATCGAAAGACCGCCCTGACGCCGTCGAGCGGCGGGCTATCTCGGACTGCCTGGCTCAGCCGAAATGGCGGCTCAGCGTGCAGTCCCACAAACACTCGGCATCACATGAAGATATCCCAAGCATTTAAGTTCGAGGCAGCGCACCGACTTCCAAACGTCCCGCAGACACATCGCTGTCATCGGGTGCATGGTCATTCCTATCGCGTCGAGGTCGTGCTGAACGGGGCCGTCGATCCGCACACCGGATTCGTAATGGATTTCTTCAACATGGAGGAAGCGTTTGGCCTTCTTATAAAGAAGCTCGATCACCATTGCCTGAACGACGTCCCGGGACTGGAAAATCCGACGGCGGAAAATATCGCCATCTGGATCTGGGAGCACGCGAAACCGCGCCTCGCCCAACTCTCGAGCGTGAGGGTGTACGAGACGACGGATAGTTGGGCGGAATATGACGGGCCCGATCGCTGAATTCAGCGCTGATTTGGGACTGTGTCGATGCGGCGCGCCTGTCGTTCTTCGGCTCAGAAGCGGACTTGCTCGATCTGCGATTCGGCTCTTCATCCGCCACGCCCGCGGCCAGATTTCCGCGCTCACAGAAGAGCCCTTGGATCCGACCGGAGCGCCCGGTTTGGCTATGAGGACACCCATCACGTGACCGCATTCGAAAAGCTTCCGGCCAAACGATTCGGAATCTCGCGTTGTGCTAACCGCGGAACGATCAGAGCGATTCGTCCTCAGGAGCGAATTCGATGCTGATTGTACCGGCGAGACGACCCGCCATTCCGGACGCTGCGGCTGGGCGACTTGGTGCTGCAGCAGGTCGGCGCTAGCCGCCAATGCGAGGAGCACGGGTTGATGCAAGATCGCGCAAGCCCGCATGTGCGCGAGCGTGCCATAGACATCGCCGCCAATACCCCCCGTTCGACACTTCGACGGGCGAAGCCTCAATTGAAGCTGGCGAGGTGCCGGACTCGAGCGTCCGCGCTGACTGGTCACGGATGCATCCCTTGGCCGACTGGTTATTTCCACCCAACCAATAGCTGCGGACGTAAACCGGGCGAACAGCTGTCCACAGGAACCGATGCCTCGCCCCGCCGCATCCGATAGAGTGCAGTCAGGCCCGCACCGACCGCGGGTTCATCCCGGGAGCCTCCGATCCCCAAAACCTTAGCCGAAATGGCGGCCGCGCTCGAGTAATCGCCGGACTATCGCGTCTTGGCCGGCTCGTTTCGCGCCCAAAATTGGCGGGGATTGAATTTCTTGGCAACTATCCTAAGCCTGCAGCAAATCAGCGGTCTCTTTTCAGACAGCAATTGCAGCGCGGTCAGGAAGTGAATAATTCTCCACCAAGAACCAATTGAAAAATGGGTACGCCACCCATTCGGGGAACATGGATTCTGTCCCTGTCCCGGGCGACGTCAATCCTGCGAGTTATGCTGCCGTGATGTCCGGCAACTCACGTGGCGGTGGCCTGCTCGGTCAGGTAACAACAGCATCCGCCTGTCGGAGCAGAAACGGATCCGCGACGCGCTCTTCGCCGAACACATGATTCCCCCAAGCTTCGCACCACCGGTTTGAAGCTCCGGACGCGCAAGGGACCGTGAAACCCTCCCAGGCATCCGTCGCTCACCACATCTGCACAATGAAGCGGCCGTATTTGGTCGCGATGTAGTCCTTCACCTCGGGCAAGCAGTAGATTGAGACGAAGCGCAGCAGCCGCGGATCATCCTTCCTGTCCGCCGCCATGAACTGCAGGCACCCAGTGCGATCAAGTTACCGCGGTCGGCGAGCAGCGCCGCTACGCTAGCGGCGCGATCGAGCAAACCCGAGTTGATCGTTAGGATCATCGCTTGGCCAGGTGGGCATCGGATGCTCCGATGAAGGCGAGCTCGGCGGCGTTCTGGACGTGATCGGAACTCGCGTCGGCGCGGTGATCCGACGCGATCGCGACATAGAGCGCCGGCAGCACGAAAAGCGTGAACAGCGTGCCGATGGACATGCCCGCGACGACCACGAGCCCGATCGAGAAGCGGCTCGCGGCGCCAGCACCCGTTGCGGTCAACAAAGGTAAGAGGCCCGTGACCATCGCCGCAGTGGTCATCAAGATTGGGCGGAGGCGGACGCGCGCCGCCATCTCGATGGCCGAGCGGGAATCGAGTCTCTCCTTGAGCTGCAGCTGATTGGCGAACTGGACCATCAGAATACCGTGCTTGGATATCAGCCCAGCCAATGTCAACAGTCCGATTTGGGTGTAGATGTTCATCGTCGCCAAGCCAAAGAATAGCGGGATTAAGGCGCCGGCGATTGCCATGGGAACGCTGAACATAATGATGAGGGGATCGCGCAGACTTTCGAACTGCGCCGCAAGCACCAAGAAAATGACGATGAGTGCAAACGCAAAGGTGATGACTAGTTTGTTACCCTCCTGCACATATTGACGGGCGTCCCCGAGGAAGTCGTGACTGAACTCTGCGGGCAGTTTCATTGCCTCGACGTCGAGGAAGTCCACAGCCTGACCGATCGTGACGCCGGGCATCGGTACGGCTTGGAAGGTCGCGGAGTTGAGCTGGTTGTAGTGGGTGAGTGCGTTCGGATTGGTCGCAGTCTCGATGGAGACCACGGTCGATAGCGGCAGCATCGAGCCCGCCGCTGTCTTGACATAATAGCTCCCAAGTGATTCCGGCGTCAGGCGTTTCTCGCGCGGCACCTGCGGGATCACTTCGTAGGAGCGGCCCTGCAGGTTGAAGCGATTGACGTAGTTTCCGCCAAGGAGGGTCGCGAGCGCGCTACCGACGTTCTGCATGGTGATGCCAAGGTCGCTCGCCTTGGATCGATCGACCTTGATTCGCACCCCCGGCTGGTTGAACTCAAGGTCAGAGTCGCTGACTATGAACAGACCGCTCTTGCGCGCGGCATCCTTCAGCTCCGACATCTGCTCGTAGATGTACTGGAAACCGAGCGTCGACTTGATCACCATCTGCACTGGTAAGCCGCCCGAACCGCCCGGAAGCGGCGGCAAGCTAAAGGCAAATGCGTTGATGCCTTCCAGTTTGGACAGCTCGGCCTGGACCAGCGATTTCAGCGCGATCGATGAGCGCTTGCGCTCGGCCCAAGGCTTAAGCAACATCCCGGCCATGCCGCCCTGCGGACCGCTGATGCCGTTGAGCACGAAGCGAAAATCCGTCTCGGGAAACTTCTGGAGTGCCTTGTCGAGCTTGGCGCCGTAATAATCCAGGTAATCAATATTGGCGTATTTCGGCGCTTTTGTCAGTGCGAATACGATGCCCTGATCCTCCTCGGGTGCGAGTTCCTTGGAAGTGTGCATATACAGAAAGGCGACGAGGCCCAGCATGGTCAGCGCAAACAGCCCGGTAATCGGGCGATAGTCGAGCGAGCGGTCGAGCTTGCGGCCGTACCAGCGCGTCATGGCGCTGAACACACGATTCACAAACTTTGCAAACCGCCCCTCTTCAGCGCTCTTCAGGAAGACCGCGCACATCATGGGCGACAGCGTCAACGCGATCACGCCCGACACGATCACCGAACCCGCCAGTGTAAACGCGAATTCGCGGAACAGCGCGCCGGTGAGGCCGCCGAGAAAGCCGATGGGCGCGTACACGGCGGCCAACGTAATCGTCATGGAGAGGACGGGGCCGACGATCTCGCCCGCGCCGTTCGTAGCGGCCTGCGCGGGCGACGCACCTTCTTCCATATGGCGATGAACGTTCTCCACCACGACAATTGCGTCATCAACCACAAGACCGATCGCAAGCACCATCGCAAGGAGGGTCAGCAGATTGAATGAGAACCCCAGCGCCAGCATCATACTGCAGACGCCAATAATGGACAGCGGAATGGTGACGACCGGAATGATGACAGACCGCAAGGAGGCCAGGAACAGGAAGATCACCAACACCACGATCGCGACCGCCTCAAGGAGCGTCTTCTCCACCTCGTCTATCGATGATTGGATGAACTTGGTGGAGTCGTAGGCCACTTCCATCTTCAGCGATGGCGGCAGGCTGCGCTTCATTTCTGGAAGCAGTGCCCGAACGCCTCGCGCTATGTTCAGTGGATTACCTTCTGGGCTCGCCTGCACGGCGACGAAGATAGCGTGTTCGCCGTTCATCGCGACGCTGGCGTTTGTGCTCTGCGCCGCAAGCTCGACTGTCGCGATGTCCTCCATGCGCACAAAGCCGCCGTCATTGGCTTTGACGATCATGCGCTTGAATTCATCAACACTCCGCAGATCAGTGTTGACCGTGACGTCGGAGAGAGTGAAATAGCCCTTAGTCTGGCCGGCCGCAGCCTGGAAGTTGTTGGCCGCGATTGCAGCAGAAACATCAGCTGGCGACACGCCGTGGCCCGCCATTCTCGCGGGATCGAGCCATAACCGCATCGCAAAACTCTGGCCGCCGAGGATGTCTGCCGCTGCGACGCCGTCTACAGTTGACATAATCGGTTGCACCACGCGCGAGAGATAGTCGGAGATCGCGCTGGCCGTCAGTTCTTCGCTGGAGAAGGCGATATACATGACAGCTGTGGTCTGACCGGCAGATTTGGTGACGACCGGATCGTTCGATTCCTTTGGGATTAAATATTTGACCGAGTTGACCTTGGAGAGCACTTCAGTGAGCGCCTCGTTGGGCTCGAAATTGAGCTTGATATAGACCTGGATCGTCGAGGCACCGAGCACCGAGGAGGACGTAATGTAATCAACGCCTTCGGCCGAAGCGAGCGCTTGCTCAAGGGGCGTGGTGATGAACCCCTGGATCATGTCGGCGGAGGCGCCAGGATAAGAGGTAGTGATATTGACGACCGTGTTGGTCAGCTTAGGATACTGCCGGATTGGCAAAACGGTGGCCGCACCAATGCCGGTCAGCAGGATCAGGAGACTGACGACGATAGACAATATAGGACGTTTGATGAAGAGCTCGGTAAATGCCATCGCGATGCTCGCATTCAAGAGACTGACGGAAATTCGCCAGTAAGCCAGGCTACAGCAACAGTCATCAACGCGGCGACTGTGGCTAGGGGCACCTTCTCAGGGTATAGCCCCATGTTTCTCTTAAGCTAGCAACCGCCCCGGGGGGCCGGCTCGAACCAGTAGAGCTGAGCCTCTGGGCAAAGCCGCAGACAATGTAAAGAGTCAGCTCCGTCGTAGCAGCCGATGTCCAAGATCACTGGGTCTTGCTTCTGGAGGGAGCACACAATGTGCTGATGGACCTCCAACGCGGAAGTGGGCTGACGTATTTCCATTTAACCTCGTCCCACGCCTCAATGGCAGCAATGCCTTGCAGCACACTTATCAACTCAGCTTAGGATTTCGCGCCGCCCCACCCTTCGGACGGTCCAGCTTCGACGCTGAAACTACAGACAAGCCGACGGGCAGCTCAACTCTACAGAGGTAAGCGGGGGATATAGAACGGGTTGCATAACCTATACCAACGTTTGTCGACGAGCGACGCCCGCATGAGCCGCGCGAGACTTGTGATGTTGCTCGAGAGCACAGGCGTTTCCCTTCGGTCTTGTGCTTCACGATGAACCGGCCATCTCGGGTCCGCCCGTAAGTAAGTGAATCCCAGGAAGGCGAAGGTCTCGGCCACCGCTCGCTGCGCGGCTGACGCGGGAGGGCCGCGAACCGCGCCAAACTCGATCAACGGGTTTTGTCCGCATGGAGCGCCGGCCAGTCGCGCATTGAGGGCCAAGAGCATTTCCTGGGCATCTGCCTTGCTCTCGAAGCCGATGACGAAGTCGTGCGCAAAGCGCACGGTCACAACGCGACCGCGCTGCATGGCGACCGCTCCAGTGGTCGACCCAGCGATCGAGGAGGTAATGCAGGAAGATGTTGGAAAGGAGCGGACTGATCCTGCCCTTTGCGGCGTGTGTCTTGCTTCTCGCCGCTCTCACGAACGCCAGCTCGCAGCCGCATCTCGATGAGCTGCAGGATACGAGGATCGGCAATCCTGTGCGCCACCATCCGCAGCAGCCACTCGTGGTCGACCGAATCGAAGACACTGGATATGTCATGATAGCCGGATCGAGGGCATCAAGCTCCATCTGAGGATCCCGCCCCGGCCGGGAGCCGTAGGAGAACCCGAGGAATTCGAGCTCATAGGCGGCGCTCAACACCTCGGCCACCGCGCTTTGGACGATCTTGTCCTCTAGCGGCCGGCACACCGAGAGGCCGCCTACCCCCGTCGGGTTGGGGATGTAGACGCGCCGCACCGGCTGTAGCCGGTAGGGACAGTGTGGACCCGTGCGCAGAGATCGCGGATTGGTCCGTGAGCCCCTCTTCGTACTTTGCCTCCCTTATCCCATCGACCTCCGCGCCGGCCTGCGGGCTTTTGTCGTCGAAACGCCCGAAGCAGAGCGTCTTTCTCGATGTGGTGCAGCAAGGCTGTGAACCGGTTTGGACATATGGTCGGCATGTTCCCCAACGAGGAGGCCATGGTTCGCCTCATTGGAGTGGTCCTGCTCGAACAGAACGACAATGGGCCGTCCAGCGCGCCCGTTACATGACGCTAGAAATCATCGCGCCTTTGAGCGATGATTCGAGCGTCAGCCTTCCGGCCGCCAGCTGACCGGCCCGGCCCTCTTGCCGGCCAACCGGTTGCCCGAGCGCCAGTTACAGCATGCTGAGGAACACGAGTATTTCTGACAGTGCTTTTCGCGCCCTACTGCGGAGCTCACGAAGACGCGATTGCTGGCTCTTGGAGCCTCGACGCAAGATCGAACAAGCGGAATAAGAAAAGACCCAATCATCGAAGGGTCCTTGGGGTCGGACCACCGCGTCTGGGCTGAACGTTACAGTTCGCCGGGGCTCTGCGGCAGCCACTACAATATGTGGGGAACCGAGGACGGCTCCTACGCACCGGGCACCCGCACCCGCACCCGCACCCGATAACAAACTTACGCCGCCGCCAGTATTTTTACTCCGCTTTGCTTAGCATTTCTGCTCTGGACTACGCGCCTCATCGCCAGGAATGCCCTCACGCACGCTGCGGCACTTGACGAATTTCATTTTCATTCGACGCTGCCGAAGCCAGCATGAGGGACGCGTTGCGAGTAATCGCTGCGGCTTGGCCGTAGCGCAGCGCGGAAATTTACGCTAGCTTCCGCTCGCGAGTTTGCAAATGCCTACCCGCATCCGATCTTTCCGAAGACAACGAGCGACCATTCGACCGCTTGCCCCCTCCCATCCTCAGAGCTGGGATAATCCGGACAATGAGGAAATCTGGTTTGAGTTGGCGCGCGCCATCGGCCGTCAGATCGCACGGGATGAAAATCATGGCTCGGGGCAGCCGATAGAGGACCGGCATGACGACACCGTCATCGAAGAAAACGGCCGTAATATACGCGCGCTATTCGAGCGACATGCAAAAGGCGAGCTCGATTGACGGTCAGCTGTTACTCTGCCGCAAGGTCGCATTGCGCAACAACCTCGATGTCGTCGGCGAGTTTGTGGATGCCGCAAAATCTGGTCTTACCGAAGGTGCGCGGGACGGCTATCAGCGCTTGCTCAGCGGTGTGCGAAGCCGGCAGTTTGACGTAGTCGTCGTTGAGCATTTCGACCGCTTGTCGCGCGATCCCGCAACCATCCAGCGTCTCAAGCAGGTTTTCGAGTTCAACGGCGTTGAGCTGATGGATCAGAAAGGAGTCTACGCGACCGCCACTGACATTAGCATCGCAAGTCTGTACAACACGATTTACAAGCCGCAGCTCGCCGAAAAGGTTCGGCGCGGCCATGACAACGCTGTTGCGAACGGAAGAATTCCGGGCTCATACGCCTATGGTTATCGGCCAAGGCCGGGCGCGCCCGGCGAGCGCGTAATCGATGAGAACGAAGCAAAGATTGTGCTCCGCATCTTCAAAGAATATGCAGCGGGCCGCTCGACCCGAACTATCGCCGCTGACCTCACCCGCGAAGGTGTGCCCTCACCAGGGGCAACTCGTCACAAGAACAAGGCGGGTCGCACCACCTGGAACCATCAGTGCATCACAGGCGGTCGGCATGGTCGCGGCATTATCGGCAACGAACTCTACATCGGCGAGATACATTGGAACGTTCGCTCGACAATTCTTAACCCAGAGACGCAGAAGAAACAGAAGCGCCGCAATCCAGCTGAACGCCACATTATCGTCAAAAAGCCAGAGCTGCGGATCGTTCCGCAAGGGCTCTGGGATCTAGCGCAGAAGGTTCGTAGGGTGCGCGCGGTGTCTATGTTCGGACCGACTGGCCAGCCGCGGCGTCGCGCCGTGAGTCCGCGCAACAATGAGCACCCGCTTGCCGGTGTGCTCCGGTGTGGCGTCTGCAATGGCCATATGCGAATCGCTCAATCCTCGCGTAACGGTGCGCCGCGCGCGGCATGCGCGAGCGCGCATCAGCGGGGCACCTGCGAGCACACCCGTAGCTTTGATATGGACGTTCTGCTCGAGGATGCTTCCGAAAAAATCCAGGTGAAATTGCTTTCGCCGAAAGCCATTGAAGAGGCGATGCGTACTTGGAAGGAGGAGCGCAAAAACGATCGGAACAATGGTAGCGAACACAATAAGCTAGAGCGTCGACGCCGCGTATTGACTACCGAGATCGAACGCCTCTCTTATGCCATCGCAAATAGCCGCCGCAAGCCGGACGAATTGCTCAAGCGGATCGATGAGTGCGACCTGGAGCGGGAAAGCGTTGAAGAGCGCTTGCGGCTGCTCGGCGGTGGCGGCGAAAATATAGTTGGCTTCGATCGCCCGAAATTCAGTGACCGATACTCCTCGGAGGTTAGAAGGCTTATCACCGCGCTCAAAATCAATCCGAAGGCGATCGAAACTCGCATTGCCTTCCGCAACTTGATTGAATGCATAGTAGTGCATCCGGTTCGCAAGCGGATGCCCTACGAATATACGCCCTACCTGAACAGCTCCGCGCTTTGCGGAAAGAACCTTTTTTCCGAAAACCGCAGCAAGGAGCGAGAGATAAGCACGTTTGCATACTACGACAATGGCAAGTCAGGGAAATCCGTGTCCTCGTAGTAGACGCGAACCTGCATATGGTGGCGGCCGTCGCGGATCTCGCCGTCGAGATGAGCTGTCACGTCACGAGCCTCTTCGCATTTCGGTAGCCAGCCCGTTTTGCGCAAAAACGGCCGGCTGCGCAAGCGTGGCTAGACGACCACCGGCCCCCGCCCCAGCATCACTTCGACGATCTCCGGCGGCACGCCGACGCGGACCGGCATGATGCTGCAACCGAGGCCGCCGGAGATGATGACGTCGCATTTCAGCCGGACATGGCCATAGGCGAGCCGGATGCCGTGCTGCGGCGGAACCGCTGGCGACCAGCCGAGCAGGCGGACCTGGCCGCCATGGGTGTGGCCGGACAGTTGCAGCGCGACGCGGGCGGGCACGCGCGGCGCGATATTGGGCTCATGCGCGAGCAGGATGATCGGCGCATCGTCGGTGACCTTGGCGAGCGTCACGTTGAGATCGTCGGCGCCGAAGCGTCCCGTGCTCCGGAAGCGCCGCGCCGGCAGAAAGGCGAGCTGATCGCCGAGGCCGGCGAGCCAGAACGAGCGGCCGTCCTTGGTGAGCCGCACGACGTCGTTCTCGTAAACAGGAATGCCGGCCGCCTCCAGCGCGCGATGCGCAACCGTCGGCCCGTGGCCAGCCTGCTGCACGGTCCTGTCCGCCCAATAATCATGATTGCCCATGACGGCATGGACGCCGAGCGGCGCTTTCAGGCCGGCCAGCACCTTGGCCCATTCGCTCGCAGGAATGATGCGCGTGACCTGGTGCAGGCCGGCGACATAGTCGCCGAGCAGCACGATGATATCCGCGTTCAGCGCATTGGTGCGATCGACGATGGCCTCGATCCGCTCCAGCGACATCCAGGGATCGCAGGCATGGATGTCGGCGATCACGGCGATCTTCAGCGGGAAATCCGCCGGCCATTGCCGCGGGGTTGGATGATAGCGGGTGACCCGAAGCCGCAGCATCGGCTCGACTCCGACGCCATAGGCCGCGGTCGAGACGCCGAGGGCGGACAGGCCGCCAATGGAACGGAAGAAATGACGACGCGTGATCATGGCAGCCCGATCGTGATGCAGCTTCTTGATCCGACCCTATTGGAGCGGAAATGGGGTGCGTTTGTGCAGACCCTCTGCACGAGATCACCGGAAATTCATGACGGCGCAAGCAGGCTGCACTTGCGCAGATCAGTCGTCGCTCTCGTCGGTCCCGAACAGGCCGAACTGTGCCGCCGCATCGCGCGAGGGCTCGCTGATGCCGAGATGGCGAAAGGCGTGCGAGGTGAGCAGGCGGCCGCGCGGGGTCCGCTGCAGATAGCCGCATTGGATCAGATAGGGCTCGATGATGTCTTCGATCGCATCGCGCGGCTCCGACAATGCAGCGGCCATCGTCTCGACGCCGACCGGGCCGCCGCCATAGTTCTGCGCGATGGTCGTGAGGTAGCGGCGGTCCATCGCGTCGAGGCCGGCGGCGTCGACCTCGAGCGCGCTCAGCGCGTGATCGGCAATCTTGCGATCGATCCTGTCGGCATCGGCCGCCGAAGCAAAATCGCGCACGCGGCGCAACAGCCGGCCGGCGATACGCGGCGTCCCACGGGCGCGTCGCGCGATCTCGTTGGCGCCATCCGCGCTCATGCCGACGTTGAGCACGCGTGCGCCACGGGTGACGATGCTCTCAAGCTCTTCGATCGTGTAGAAATTCAACCGGATCGGAATGCCGAAACGATCGCGTAACGGATTGGTGAGAAGGCCGGCCCGCGTGGTGGCGCCGACAAGGGTGAATTTCGACAGCTCGATCTTGACCGAACGCGCCGCCGGGCCTTCGCCGATGATGAGGTCGAGCTGGAAGTCCTCCATCGCGGGATAGAGCACCTCTTCCACCGCCGGGCTCAGGCGATGGATCTCGTCGATGAACAGCACGTCGCGCTCTTCGAGATTGGTGAGGAGTGCCGCGAGATCGCCGGCCTTGGCGATCACCGGGCCTGACGTGGCGCGAAAGCCGACGCCGAGCTCCTTGGCCACGATCTGCGCCAGCGTGGTCTTGCCGAGGCCGGGCGGACCGACGAACAGCACGTGATCCAGCGCCTCGCCGCGCTTGCGCGCCGCCTCGATGAAGATGGACAGATTCTTGCGCGCCTGCTGCTGGCCGACGAAGTCCGACAGCGATTGCGGGCGCAGCGCAGTGTCGCCGACATCATCGCTGCGGCGCTCCGGGGTGACCATGCGGGGGGGCGTGCTCATGCGGGCAGGATAACACGGTGCAGCGGTTTCGCGAGCCACCAGCACAGGCTGGCCGGGATGACAGCAACGATGGCGAGCATGGCGGAAAGCTTCAGCGCCTCAGGCGCGGAACTAACACTTGGCAATATCACTGCGGAGGTTTCGGCGGGCACAACGAACATGCCAAACCCGACGAAGCCGGCGGCGGCCACGGCCGCGGCGAGCCACGCCATCCAGATCATGTTGAGGTCGGCGTAGACCGCGGCCAGCGCGAAGATCAAGCCGGCTGCGACTGCGGGAAGGAACGAGGCGAGAATCGTGGCGATGGCCAGCAGCACGATCGCGATCGAAATCAGGGTGCGCAGTGCCTCCAGCTCGAGGAGCGCGAGAAACATCTGCAGCACCGCGGCACCGAGCGTCGTCACCATCACCGAAACCAGCGCGGCGACCGTCAGCGGCCCCACAACGGAGAAGATCACGACGATACCGGCCACGCGCGAAAGGCGACGAAAAAGAACGGCGACGGGATTGGCGCGGGCCGCACTCACTTCGACAGCTCCTTCAGGCCCAGCCGGATGAGCTGCGCGGTCTCGGCGCTCTCGCCCGCGCTGCGCGAGGCCGATGCGATCGCCGCCGCCGCCTGCGGCTGGCCGTAGCCGAGATTGACCAGCGCGGAGATCGCGTCCGCCACGGGTCGCGGCGCGCGCTGGTCGTCGACGGCACCGGCGAGGTGCACGACCGCCGGGTCGACATTGGCGAAGGCCGGTGCCTTGTCCTTCAATTCGGTGACGATGCGCTCCGCGACCTTGGGGCCGACACCGGGCGTGCGCGCCACCGCAGCCTTGTCGCGCAACGCGATGGCGTTGGCGAGGTCGGACGGCTGCAGCGTGCCGAGCACTGCGAGCGCGACCTTGGCGCCGACGCCCTGCACGGTCTGGAGCAGGCGAAACCATTCGCGCTCCTGGTCGCTGCGGAAGCCGAACAGTTTGATCTGGTCCTCGCGAACATAGGTCTCGATCGACAGCACGGCGGCCTCGCCCGGCGAGGGCAGATGCTGCAGCGTGCGCGTCGAGCAATGCACCTGATAACCGACACCGCCGACGTCGAGGATGACGAAATCCTCGCCGTAGGAATCGATCAGGCCCTTGAGCTTGCCGATCATAAGCCTGCCACCTTCAGCCGGAGCGCGGTGCTCTGGCGATGATGGGCATGGGTGATGGCGATGGCGAGCGCGTCGGCGGCGTCGGCGGACGGCGGATCGGCCTTGGGCAGCAAGATCTTGAGCATCATCGCGATCTGCTGCTTGTCGGCGTGGCCGGCGCCGACCACCGTCTTCTTCACCTGGTTCGGCGCGTATTCGGCAACGCTGATGCCGAACATCGCGGGCGCGAGCATGGCGACGCCGCGGGCTTGGCCGAGCTTCAGCGTCGCGACGCCGTCCTTGTTGACGAAAGTCTGTTCGACCGCGGCTTCCATCGGCTTGTGACCGGACAGGACAGCGGCCAGCCCCTCATGGATCGCGAGCAGCCGGCTCGCCAGCGGCAAATCGTCCGGCGGCTCCACCGAGCCACAGGCGATGTAGATCAGGCGGTTGCCCTCGGCCTCGATCACGCCCCAGCCGGTGCGGCGCAGGCCAGGGTCGATGCCGATGATGCGAACGGGGCCACGAATCGGGAGCGTCGTCATGGGCCAGTGATAGCGGCTGGCCGCCGTGGGGGAAACAGAAACAGAACGGAAGTAACAGGGGAAGTGGCCCCTACCCGCCCATCTTCGCCAGCAGCGCGTCCGAGACCTCGAAATTGGCGTAGACGTGCTGGACGTCGTCGTGCTCGTTGAGCAGGTCCATCAGCTTCAACAACTTCTCGCCGGTCTCGTCGTCCACCGCGACCGTGTTCTGCGGCTTCCAGATCAGCGCGGCCTTGCGCGGCTCGCCGAACTTGGCTTCCAGCGCCTTGGCGACGTCGCGATAGCCTTCGGTCGAGGCGTAGATCTCGTGGCCGCCTTCGCTCGAGATCACGTCGTCGGCGCCGGCCTCGATCGCGGCATCCAGCACCGCATCGTCGGAGGCGACGCTGCGGTCGTATTCGACGATGCCGGTGCGGTCGAACATGAAGGACACCGAGCCGGTTTCGCCAAGATTGCCGCCGGATTTGGTGAAGAAGGAGCGGATGTCGGAAGCCGCGCGGTTGCGGTTGTCGGTCAGCGCCTCGACGATGACGGCAACGCCGCCGGGTCCGTAACCCTCGTAGCGGATCTCGTCATAATTCTCGCCGTCGCTGCCGAGCGCCTTCTTGACGGCGCGCTCGATATTGTCCTTCGGCATGTTCTCCTGGCGCGCCGCGGTGATGGCCGCACGCAGGCGCGGGTTCATGTTGGGGTCGGGCGTCCCCAGCTTGGCCGCGACGGTGATTTCCCGCGCCAGCTTGCCGAACAGTTTCGACTTCTGGGCATCCTGCCGCCCCTTGCGGTGCATGATGTTCTTGAATTGGGAATGTCCGGCCATGCGTGATCTTCTCTAGGGGAATCGTGCGCCAAGGTGAGCGTGGGAAGCGCGGCCTTATAGGCCGCCACTCCCCTGGAAAGAAAGAGGCTCTACGACTTTAAGGTAACACCGTATGGGACCGTGCCTAGATGTCAGGCATCGTTAACCCTGATTTCATTCCAGGCTGCGAAAATAGCGTCTGACCGTCCCCCGACAAGAGAGACCTGATGGCGTTCGGACTATTTCGGAAGCGTCTGCCGGACATGGCTGCAACTGCGGCTGCCCCGCAGGCTGCACAGCCGGCGGCCCATTCCGAGCCTGACGCGGCCGTCGAAAGCGATTCGGCCAAGGAAATCCTGGAACTGCTGGAACTCGAGCTGGGCGCCATGATTCGCCAGCTCGAGCGCGCCGCCAATTCGGTGGCCGGCGGCGCCGAGGCGACTGCGACGACGCTTGCCGCCATTCGTGACCGCACCGACGCCCTCACCGACCGGACTAACGCCGCGCAATCGAACGCCTCCACCTTCGCCCATGCCGCCGACAAGTTCACCCAGTCGGCGCTGGGCATCGGGGCGCAGGTTCGCGAGGCCGGCAAGCTCGCCGACGAGGCCAGCGCCGCGGCGCAGGAAGCCCGCGCCAACGTCGATCGCTTGCGCGAATCCTCGGCCGCCATCGGCAACGTGGTCAACCTGATCGCACAGATCGCGCGGCAGACGACGCTGCTCGCGCTCAACTCGACCATCGAGGCCGCGCGCGCGGGCGCTGCGGGAAGAGGCTTTGCGGTCGTCGCCACCGAGGTCAAGGCACTCGCGGTGCAGACCCAGGGCGCGACGGAGGAGATCACCAAAAAGATCGACGCGCTGCAGCGCGACGCCGCCGGCTCCGCGGATGCGGTGCACCGCATCTCGCAGGCGATCGAGGCCATCCGTCCGGTCTTCGAGACCGTCAACGGCGCGGTCGCCGAACAGAACGCCACGACCAGCGAAGTCTCCGGCAACGCGACAAGCGCGTCGCAGTTCATCATCTCGGTCGGCGAAAGTGCAGCCGAGATCGATGCCGCGACCAAGGCGGCCGAGAGCCACGGCGAGAACGTCGCGAGCGCCGGCAAGGCCGTGACCGCCTTCGCACAGAAACTGAAATCGCGCTGTGCCGTGCTGCTGCGCCAGAGCGAGCACGACGACCGCCGCAAGACCGAGCGGCTGCCCTGCCATCTCAAGCTCGAAACCGCCCGCGGCGTGCTGCCGGTCTACGAGATATCGATGGACGGCGTGCTGATCGGCGGCGCGGATTCGGGTCGCCTGGCATCGCAAGCCATGATCGAAGGCACCCTCGAAGGCGTCGGCGCCTGCCGCCTGCGCGTGGTCGAGCAATCCAAGGCCGGCGCGCGCGCGCACTTCGTCAATCCCGATGCCGCGCTCCGCGAGAAGATCGAGGACCGGCTCTGGTCGATCCACGAAGAGAACACGGAATTCGTCACCCGTGCCATGGAGGCGGGTAACGCGCTGACCGCGATCTTCGAGCAGGCGGTTGCCCGCGGCGAGGTGAAGATCGACGACCTCTTCGACACTGACTATGCCGAAATCGCCGGAACCAATCCGCAGCAGTACCGCACCAAATATCTGGACTGGGCCGACCGCGCGCTGCCGGCGTTCCAGGAGGCCTTTCTGGCAAAGGACCCGCGCTTGGCGTTCTGCGCCATGGTCGATCGCAACGGCTTCCTGCCGGTGCACAACAGGATCTATTCGCATCCGCAGCGGCCGGGCGATGCCGCCTGGAACACGGCCAACAGCCGCAACCGGCGGATGTTCAACGATCCGGCGGGGTTGGCCGCCGCGCGCAACCTGCGCTCGTATCTGGTCCAGAGCTATGCGCGCGACATGGGCAACGGCAATACGGTGATGATGCGCGAGATCGACGTTCCGATCCGCGTGCAGGGCCGGCACTGGGGCGGATTCAGGACGGCCTACAAGCTCTAGTGCGCGCTCAGGCAAGACGCCAACGCGCGAATCACCTCTTAAGACCGGAATTGGAATGGGAATGCCGCGGAGAGCCGGCGAACGGCTCTGACTGGAGGACTCTCAAGACATGTCCGTCGTACAACTTGCAGTACTGGACACCGGCTCCAACCGAACGCTTGCCGAACGGCTGATCGATCAGCTCGCCGACCGCATCGGCGGCCTCGGCGTGGAACTCGCTGACATCGCCGGCAACGTCCAGGAAGTCGCCAGCCGCGTCGCGAACCAATCGGAACGGTTTCATCACCTCCAGGAAACCGCCGAGACCATGGTGTCGGCCAACCACGACATCGCCAATGCGTCGCAGGCGGTGCAAACGACCACGTCAGCGGCGGTCGGCGAGATCGCGCAGTCGCGCGGCGCAGTCGATGCCGCGGTGAGCCACATCTCCGAACTCGTTGCAGCGGTGGAGCGGATCGAGGCGCGGCTCAGCGCCGTCGGCTCCGCGCTGGCGCAAGTCGCAAAAGTGTCCGGCTCGATCGAGGCGATCGCGAAGCAGACCAACCTGCTCGCGCTCAACGCCACCATCGAGGCGGCGCGCGCCGGTAACGCCGGCCGCGGCTTCGCGGTGGTGGCAAGCGAGGTCAAGAACCTCGCGGAAGCCACCCGCCAGGCCACACACCAGATCTCCGACACCGTGCGCGATCTCGACGGCCAGATCGAAGGCCTGATCGGGGAGAGCAGCGATGCCTCGCAGCGCGCGAAGACGGCCGGCGAAGGCGCCCAGCGGATCTCCGGCATCATCTCGCGGGTCCAGCGGGGCTTCGCCTCGGTGGAAGCGGAGATCGGCAGCGTCACGCGCGCGGCGACTTCCAATCTCGGACATTGCGACACCGTCATCAGCGAGCTCAACGAGCTCGCCAGGGGCGTCGATCTCTCCTCGCGCGATCTCAAGAACGCCGATCAGCGCGTGACCAAATTGCTCGACACCTCCGAAGGCCTGATCGCATTGATCGCCGACAGCGGCGTCGAGACATCCGATGCGCCGCTGATCCGCGCCGTCGTCGAGACCGCCAAGCGGATCTCCGACGAGTTCGAAGCCGCCATCGGCCGCGGCGAGATCACGCTCGACCAGTTCATGGACCAGAACTACCGGGAAATCCCCGGCACCGATCCCAAACAATACAACACTGACTATGTCGACTTCACCGACCGCGTGCTGCCCGCGATCCAGGATCCGATTCAGAAGTCCGATCCCCGCATCGTGTTCTGCGTCGCCTGGGCCAAGGGCGGCTATCTGCCGACCCACAACCCGAACTACCGCCTGCCGCAGGGCAAGGACCCGGTCTGGAATAACGCCAATTGCCGCAACCGCCGCCTGTTCACCGATCGCGCGGTGCAGAAGGTCGCGGCCAACACCAAGCCGTTCCTGCTCCAGACCTATCGCCGCGACATGGGCGGCGGGCAGTTCGTGCTGATGAAGGACCTGTCCTCGCCGATCATGATCCGCGGCAAGCACTGGGGCGCCTTCCGGATGGGCTTTCGGCAGAGCTGACGGTCGTCGCAACGCGCTTGCGGCGGCGACGCATGGCCGCCTGAATCAAAAACCTCGAAAACAACCCCATGCACAGTAGCCGGGGCGAGCGGAATCAATGGCTTAAGCGCCTGATGATCGGTCGATTCAGGCGCCTCTGAAGCGCTTGCGCCGTCGGGCAAAACAGGCGTAGTATGCTATTATTCCGAAATCCTCCATCGCCTCCTCTTCTCCCCTTACGAGAGAAGCCGATTTCGATAGCCCCGCCCCGCTTTCGTGGACGGCGCTGCCGCGCGCCGTACGGCTTTCCGGGCCTACGCTGAGGTGGCCCGGTAGCTGTGCTTGGCAATGAACGGACTACTTCTTTTGCTCGTTGGTCGTCGTGGCGGCCGGGGTGCCGTCGCGAGCGTCCCGTCGCTCGTCGCGTCCTGTACGCCGTGCTTGCCGCCGCTCCGTGCGGCCGGCGCGGCGCTCCTGCCGCCGCTCTGTTCGCCCGCTGCGCCGCTCCTGGCGGCGTTCCGTACCCGACTTAGGCGCGTCTGCTGGCGGCGTGGCAGGCGCGGCGGCTGGCGCGGTGGTTTGAGCAACAGCCGCTGAGGTCGCAAAAATTGAGGACGAAGCCACAAGCCCAAACACCCCTGCGTATCCAAGGAAGGTGAGTGCGTTGCGACGACAGACCTGTTTCGGCTCCGAACGTACATTCATGTTCAGGCTCCCGGTTGCTGCCCCGTCAGAGCATGTCACCAGCGTCGGTGGCCTCCTTATTGATCTGGATCAACTTGGTTCGGTGCTTCAAGCCACGTTGGGATTTCGGTCGATGGGATCGCCACTCTCGGAAAGTGAGGGATGATAGTCCCTGCAGTGACGATCAGTCCGTCGTTAAATTTGGTTCGCGCAAAATCCTTAGCTGCCGCTTCGCTTTCAAACGTGTTCGTTAGACGCGGATGTCGCCGCCTTGACAGTGTGCCGTCCGGCGGCACTTCAAAAGTGACGTACCAAGTGTGTTTCATGCCCTAATGCCGCCCCGGCGGTACTAGTGCCTATCCCTGCCAGACCAAGAAAAGCCGCCACCGGGACGAAACGATGACGGCTTCTTGCTGGCTTGCGAAACCGGCCTTTACCGCCCGGCTCCAACGCGATTGACGCCACCATTCGCATTGCCACCGGCGTTGTGGCGGACTGCGGCGCGCGCCACCGGGCGCGGCCTGAGCACGACGCCTGCCCGGGCAACGCAACCCGCCGGATATTCTACGTACTGGCAGTAAATCACCGCCTTGGCTGGGGTTGGACTAAGCGACAGCGTTGCAAGCCCAAGCAGGCCGCTGGCGGCGATGCCCGCGACCGTCGCTGACTTGATCGAAAGAAGCTTTCTCGAATGCATGGCGGACCTCCCTTTTCGCACTTGCGTCACCGAAAGTGACGGAAGCCGCCTCAGGTGCGGCTGGACATAGCGTAGGCGTCGCAGTGCGCGGGTTCGATTGATCTACATCAAGCTCGCGCGCGGAGTGAGCCGCAATCTCGCGAGCGGGGCCTAGTGAATTCATGGAAGGGTTCCGTCATGCTCCGCTATATTCTCGCTTCTCTTGCCGCTTTCGTTTTGCTCACCGCCTGCTTGATCCCCGATGATGCCGAGGCTCGGCGCGGCGGAGGTGCCTATCGGGGTGGCGGCGGTTACCGCGGCGGTGCGGTCGCAGTTCGAGGACCGCGGGGCGGCGGCGCTGTCGCAGTGCGCGGCGCAGGCTACCGGGGCTACGGCTACCGTGGCGGCTATCGCGGCTATGGCTATCGGGGCTACGGTGTAGGAGCAGCAGCGGTCGGCGCGGCTGCCGTTGGCACTGCTGCGTACCGCCGCAGTTGCTACGATGCTTACGGAAACTATATTTGCGCCTATTAATCCGTGGCAACGCGCGATAGCGCGGCTTGGCCCTCTGTGCACGCAAGCAAGCGCTGGCGGTGACCGTCCGACGATGGCGCCGCCCCAGCGTCCTCGGTCTGCAGGTACTCTGGGCCACGTGGCCTATCGCGGGGACCGCGCGACGCCTCGCTATGAACTCTTGCGGACCTGTTTGTGTCAGAATCGCCCCGTAGTTTCCCCTTGTCTCCACTTGTTGATAATCTGATCGAGCAGATACGGTACTCCACTTGGATCGGGGCTCGGGGTGCGATGCTTTTCTGGCTGCCTCGCTCATGGCGAACCTGTCGCGTGCGGAGCCTCACCGCTGCGTTGACAATCGCATTGTTGATCGCGACGACAGGCCAAAGTCCGGCAGCTGATCCAGGGCCGAAACGTGTTCTGATGCTGCATTCGTTCGGCCTCAGGTTCAGACCTTGGACTGATTATTCGGAAGCCCTTCGCGCCGAGCTGAGCCGACGGGCATCCATTGAATTTCAAGACCAATCGCTGCTGAATGCCCGGCGAAGCAGCGACAAGTCAGACGCCCCCTTTGTCGAGTATCTTCGTTCCCTCAATCTAGACCAGCCGCCCGACTTGATCGTCGCGATCGGTGCGCCTGCTGCCAATTTCGTGCAGGCCCATCGCAAAGACCTCTTTCCAACTACGCCGATGCTGTACACTCTGGTAGAGCGACGCCGCGTCGACTTCGATAAATTGACCAAGTACGACGCCGTCGTGGCAATCACGAACGACGATCGTGTTTTCTTTGAAAATATCCTGCAGGTCCTACCTCAAACAACTACGATTGCCATCGTAGTCGGTGCTTCGCCGAGCGAAACCTGGTGGCGTAACGAGGTCGCCAAGTCCACCGCGCGGTTCGCGGATCGTGTCCATTTTCGATGGTACAACGAGCTCTCGTTCGAAGACATGCTCAAGGATGCGGCCAACCTACCGCCGCACAGTGCTATTTTCTGGATTGGATTGAATGTCGATGCGGCGGGAGTGGCGCATGAGGGCAACACTGCGTTTAACCGATTTTACAGCGTAGCCAATGCGCCCATCTTTTTTCACGATGAAAGTTTTTTTGGAGAGGGCATCGTCGGTGGGCCAATGCAGGTCGTCGCCAGACAAAGCAAGCAGGCGGCGGAAGTCGCGCTTCGCATCCTCAACGGCGAAAATGTCGCCGACATCAAGCCGACCTTTGTCCCGCTGGCCGCGCCTATGTTTGACTGGCGACAACTGCAGCGCTGGGGAATTCCCCAAAGCAGACTGCCGCCTGACAGCACGGTTTACTTCCGGGAGCCCAATTTGTGGGAGCGATATTGGTGGCAAATCACGTTCACTATCGCGCTTGTCCTCGCGCAAGCGGGACTGATCGCGCTTTTGTTATTTGAGCATCGTCGGCGTCAATTCGCCGAAGTACAGTCGCGGCAGCGCATGACTGAACTGGCCCACGTCAATCGCTTCGCGACCGCTGGCGAACTGACCGCCTCGATTGCTCACGAGATCAACCAGCCGCTCGGGTCTATTCTGACGAACGCCGAAACCGCAGCCGCGATCCTGCAATCGCAGCGTCCCGATATCGCCGCACTTTCCGATGTTGTTGAACTCAGGGAGATCGTGAACGATATTTTACAGGATGACCGCCGTGCCACCGAGGTCATTCGCAGGATGCGCAGCCTCCTGAAAAAGGCGCCGTTCGAATTGAAGCAACTGGACCTCAATGAGGTTGTGCAAGAGACGGTCAGATTTCTTTCCGCGCTAACCGTTAGCCGAAAATTCGAAATGGCCAACGTGATCACGTCCGACGCGCTACCGATCCTCGGCGATCGCATTCAGCTTCAACAAGTCATTTCGAATCTTGTGCTGAACGGGGTCGAGGCTATGAAGGACACGTCTGACGAAAGCCGCTCTATCAGCATCCGGACTGCGCGCGTGGATCAATTTGCCGAGCTATCCGTGTCAGATCGCGGCCCCGGCATTCCAGAAGACAAATTGAAACAGGTCTTCGAGCCGTTTTACACCAGCAAGGCGGAAGGCATGGGCATGGGCCTATCCATTGCGCGCACCATTATCGAAGCGCACAACGGGGTCATATCAGCGAGTAATCGGGAGCGCGGCGGTGCCTCGTTCACGATCAGGCTTCCCTTTGTCGGTTGATCCAAAACGGCGCCCATACGCGGAGACAGACCCCTCACCCGAGTGAGGCTGCGTCTATCGGCGTCGCTGCCCTCTCCCACAAGGGGAGGGGGCACAACAATGAGTCGCCGCAATTGATCGCGTCGCCGTCTGACTTCCACAATCGCACGACTTTCGTCATCGCATGATTTTGCGCATTCGCACGATCATCTGCGGCGATGATCGGCGCATGTGAAGAAAAAGCGTCAGAAAATGACGCTTATCATATCAATTAGCCCAAAATCACCGCAGCGATCGCCGCACAAATTCGTGAACGTCATGGCCTGACGCGCTCGCCGCGCAAATATGCATTGCCGGAAATGTCGATGCTTCATCGTTTCGCATCGATATGATTATTGTGCGTGCAAATTCGCTGACTAGATCGCCGCAAGCGATCGAGCGAGCAAGGGGATGCATATGGCAACTGTTCTCACCATCAACGGCGAAACGAAATCGTTCGACGCGCCACCTGACATGCCGCTGCTGTGGGTCCTGCGCGACGTCCTCGGGATGACCGGCACCAAGTTCGGCTGCGGCATCGCGCAGTGCGGCGCCTGCACCGTGCACGTCGATGGCAAGGCGGTGCGCTCCTGCGTCTTGCCGGTCGGCGCGGTCGCGAACCGCGCCATCACCACGATCGAGCAGGTCGGCAGCACGCCGACGGGCGCGAAGGTGCAGAAGGCCTGGCTCGATGCCGAAGTGGTCCAGTGCGGCTATTGCCAGTCCGGCCAGATCATGGCGGCCGCGGCGTTGCTGGCAGCAACGCCCAGCCCTGACGATTCCGACATCGACGCCGCGATGGCTGGCAACATCTGTCGCTGCGGCACCTATGTGCGCATCCGCGAGGCCATCAAGCAGGCCGCCGCCGGCCGTCAGTCGTGAGGTCCGCCATGATCACCGACAAGACTCTTCCTGACGTCTCCCGCCGTGCGCTGCTGACTGGTGTTCTCGCCACCGGCTTCCTGCTCGCCTTCCACCTGCCGCTGCGCGCCGCCGTCAACGAGCCGGAGCAGCCGAAGGACACGACCGACGGCAAGTTCGCGCCCAACGCCTTCATCCGCATCGACGAGACCGGCCGCACCGTGCTCCTGATGCCGCAAGTCGAGATGGGCCAGGGGGTCTATACTTCGATTGCGATGATCCTGGCCGAAGAGCTGGACGCCGATTGGGCAAAGGTCGCCGTGCTGCATGCGCCGCCCAACGACAAGCTCTACGCCAACCCCGCCTTCGGCCTGCAGGCCACGGGTGGCTCGACCTCGATCCGCGCCTGGTGGAAACCGTTGCGCGCAGCCGGCGCCAGTGCGCGCGCGATGCTGGTGCAGGCCGCAGCAGTGCAATGGCAGGTCGAGCCTGCAAGCTGCACCGCGTCGAAAGGCGAGGTCGTGCACGCCGCAAGCGGCCGCAAGCTCGGCTATGGCGAACTGGCACTGGCCGCACAGGGCCAGGCGCCGCCGAAGGACGTTTCGGTCAAGGACCCCAAGGATTTCGTCATCATCGGCCAGCCGCTGAAGCGGCTCGACACGCCGGACAAGGTCAATGGCAAGGCCGTGTACGGCATCGACGCGATCCTGCCCGGCATGAAGATCGCCGCGATAGCCAATTGCCCGGTCTTTGGCGGCAAGGTCGGCAAGGTCGACGACAGCGCGGCGGTCAAAATTTCGGGCGTGCGCAAGATCGTGGTGCTCGAGGACACGGTCGCCGTGATCGGCGACCACATGTGGGCCGCGAAGAAGGGCCTCGATGCGCTCGAGATCGAGTGGAACGAGGGCCCGAACGCGAAGCTCAGCACGGAGGATATCTGGCAGCATCTGCGCGCCGCCAGCGCGAAGGACGGCGTGGTCGCGAAATCGGTCGGGGACATCGCCAAGGGGCTCGCCAGCGGCGACAGGTTCGAGGCGAGCTTCGAACTGCCGTTCCTTGCACACGCCTCGATGGAGCCGATCAACGCCACCGTCCACGTCAGGCCTGATGCCTGCGAGATCTGGACCGGCACGCAGATCATGACGCGCGTGCAGTCGGAGGCGGCGAAGGCCGCGGGCCTCCCGGTCGACAAGGTGATCGTCAACCAGCATCTGCTCGGCGGCGGCTTCGGCCGCAAGCTCGAGCCGGACATGGTGGTCGCCGCCGTGAAGATCGCAAAGCAGGTCGACTATCCCGTCAAGGTGATATGGACGCGTGAGGAGGACATCCAGCACGATGTCTACCGGCCGGTCTATCGCGACCAGGTGACGGCAACGCTGGTCGACGGCAAGGTTGCGGCCTGGAAGTACAAGGTCGCCGGCTCCGCCGTGCTGGCGCGCTGGCTGCCGCCGGCGTTCCAGAAAGGTATCGATATCGACGCGGTCGATGCCGCCGTGGATGCGCCCTACGACTTCGCCAACTTCCATGTCGAATATGTCCGCGCCGAACCGCCGGGGGTGCCGACAGGATTCTGGCGCGGCGTTGGTCCGAACAACAACGTGTTCGCGGTCGAATGCGCGATGGACGAGCTCGCGCGCAAGGCCGGCAAGGACCCGGTCGAATTCCGCCGCTCCATGCTGACCAAGAATCCGCGCATGCTCGCGGTGCTCAATCTCGCCGCCGAGAAATCCGGCTGGGGCCAACCGCTGCCACCGCGCGTCGGTCGCGGCGTCTGCGTCCAGCCGTCGTTCGCAAGCTTCCTCGCCACCGTGGTCGAAGCGGAGATCGACGATATCGGCGAGATCGTGCTCCGCCGCATCACCTCGGTGGTCGACACCGGCATCGCGGTCAACCCCGATACGGTGAAGGCGCAGATCGAGGGCGGCCTGGTGTTCGGCCTCACCGCCGCGCTCTATGGCGAGATCACCATCGAGAAGGGCCGCGTGCAGCAATCGAATTTCCACGACTACCGGATGATGCGCATCAACGAGATGCCGAAGATCGAGGTGATCGTGGTCAAGAGCGGCGAGGCGCCCGGCGGCATCGGTGAGGCCGGCGTCAATGCCGGCCCGCCGGCGCTGCGCAACGCCATTTACGCGGCAACCGGCGTCGCGCTGCGGCGCCTGCCGATCGATCGGAAACTGCTGGCTGCGGGGAAAAAGGCATGAGCGGCAAGATGCGTATCCTCACCGGCATCGTCGTGATCGCCATCGTCGCGGTGGTTTCAGGCGTCTGGTTCATCCGCGGGCCCGGCCCGCTCGACTTCGCCGGCGGCCCCAAGGTGGCGCTGGCGGATTACCGCGCCGGCAAGCCGGCCGGCGTGCCGGCCAGGCTGGAGAAGGCGAGCCTGGTCGAACGCGGCGAATACCTCGCGAAGGCGGCCGACTGCATGGTCTGCCACACCAAGCCGGGTGAGAAGGACTATTCCGGCGGGCTCGGCTTCAAGCTGCCGTTCGGCACGCTCTATTCCACCAACATCACGCCGGACAAGGACACCGGCATCGGCAATTACAGCGACCAGGATTTTCTCAACGCGGTCCAGCGCGGCAAGCGCCATGACGGCGCCCGGCTCTATCCGGCGATGCCCTACACGTCCTACACTTACATGACCGACGAGGACGTGCTGGCGGTGAAGGCCTATCTGTTCAGCCTGCCTGCGGTGCGCGCGAAGCCGCCGGAGAACACGCTGTCGTTCCCGTTCAACCAGCGCTGGGCCATGATTGTCTGGTCGGCCGTGTTCAATCCCGACACGCGCTTTGCGCCCGACACCTCCAAGAGCCCGCAATGGAATCGCGGCGCGTATCTTGTTGAAGCGTTGGCGCATTGCGGCGAATGCCACACGCCGCGCAATCTCGGCTTTGCGCTGGACAACCGCAAGAAATTTGCAGGCGCGATCACGGCGGGCTGGCGCGCCTTCAACATCTCCTCCGACAAGGCCACCGGCCTCGGCAGCTGGCGTGACGAGGACCTTATCTCGTATCTCTCGCTCGGCCACGCGCCGGGCCACGGCTCGGCCTCGGGTCCGATGGGTGAAGCGGTCGACCACAGTTTCAGCCAGTTCGCGCCTGAGGACATAAGCAGCATCGTCGCGTATCTGCGCAGCGTGCCGCCGCAGCCCTCGCCCGACCTGCCCGCAACCACCGCGCCCGTTGCGCCCACCTCGCACAAGGACGGCATCACGGCGGACGCACGCGGCAAGAAGATGTTCGCCAGCGCCTGCGCCAGCTGCCACGGCTGGAGCGGCGAGAGCCCGGTCTCGCCGATGGCGACGCTGACCGGCACCTGGGCCGTCAACGACCCCGCCGCCACCAACGTCGCGCAGATCGTGATCTCGGGCACCAAGCGCCACACGCCCGACGGCGCGCTGTCGATGCCCGCGTTCGGCAACGCCTATAGCGACGACGAGATCGCGGCGGTCGCGAATTACGTCACGGCGCGGTTCGGAGCGAAGGGGTCGAAGCTGACCGCGAAGGATGTGGCGGAGTTGCGGGAGCAGACGGCGGAGTAGCGCAGACGACGCAAATCAGAAGCAATGTCGTCCTGGCGAAAGCCAGGACCCATTACCCCAACTGCCTGTTTGGCGCGACACCCTCGACCACGAGCCTGCCCGTTACCGCGGCCGGTGGTAATGGGTCCTGGCTTTCGCCAGGACGACACTGAGTGTGTGGCGAGCTACGCGAAAACTCAGCTCAACCAGAATTTCGGCGTCGTCGGCTCCAGCCGGCCGCCCGCGCGCACCGGTGCAATCCGCAATGCGAGCCCTGTCGCGTCATCGGTCTCCACGGCGACGCCGCTGAGCGTCGCTGCGCCCGCCGCCGGCTCGAAGCGGCCTGAGGGTATCCCGGAGGTGAACCTCCGCAGCGGCTCCTCCTTCTGCATGCCGATGATGGAATCGTAGTCGCCGGTCATGCCGGCATCGGTCATGTAGGCGGTGCCGCCTGACAGGATCTGGTGGTCGGCGGTCGGCACATGGGTGTGGGTGCCGACGACGAGGCTGGCGCGGCCGTCGCAGAAGAAGCCGATGCCCTGCTTCTCGCTGGTCGCCTCGCAATGGAAGTCGACGACGATGGCGTCCGCGGCAATGCCGAGCGGGCAGGCGCCGAGCTCGCGCTCCAGCGCTGCGAAGGGATCGTCGAACGGGGTCATGAAGACGCGGCCGAGCGCGTTGACGACGAGCGCATGCTTGCCGTTCTTGGTCTCGACCAATGCGGCGCCGCGGCCGGGCGTGCCGCGCGGATAGTTCGCCGGCCGCACCAGGCGCTCGGCGCGCTCGATGAACACGAGTGCTTCGCGCTGGTCCCAGGAGTGATTGCCGAGCGTCACCGCGTCGGCGCCGGCGTCGAGAAACTCCTGATAGATGGCTTCCGTGATGCCGAAGCCACCGGCGGAATTCTCGCCGTTGACGACGACGAAATCGAGCGACCAGTCCTTGACCATGCCGGGCAGATATTCGGCGATGGCATTGCGCCCGGCACGGCCGACGACATCACCCACGAACAGAATGCGCAACTTCAGAACTCCGGAAATCGAATACGTCGGATTCCGTTAGCACATAATCCAGCGCCACGTCGTGGGCTAGTGCCGGAACCGCCTTGATCTCCTGCGCTGCAAAAGCGAGCCCGATGCCGACGATATTCTTGGCTTTTCGCAGATGCGCGAAGGTGTGGTCGTAATGCCCCGCGCCATAGCCGATGCGATGGCCGAGACGATCGAAGGCCGCGAGCGGCGTCAGCATGATGTCGGGAATGACTTCAGCGGCCCCAGGCGACGGCTCGGGAATGCCGAGCGGGCCGAGCATCAGGCGATCGTTCGGATGGAAGATGCGGAAGATCAGCGACTGGCCGCGCGCGGTGACGCAAGGCAGCGCGAGCCTGGCGCCCTGCTCGGCCAGCGTCTTCAGCAGCGGCATCGGATCGATCTCGCTGCGGATCGGCGAATAGCCGGAGACGATGCTGCCCGGCAGCAGCGAGAATGGCAGCCCGCGCTTGGCGAGCTTGGCGGCGGCGGCGGTGCGTTTCTTGTCGCTCAGCGCATCGCGCGCCGCGAGGGCTTTGGCGCGGAGTTCGGCTTTGGTGTTGGTCATGCGCGCTTGCTCCGCCGTCATCACCCGCCTTGTGCGCCTTGCGCACTGGGGCGGGTGATCCAGTATTCCAGAGGCCGTGGTGATTCACACAAAAGCCGCGGCGTACTCGATGCCCCGGTCAAGCCGGGGCATGACCTGTTGAACCGGCCGCAATCGCTCCAACAAGCACAAAGCAAGCAAACAAAAGTGCGAAGCCGCGAACGCCGTTGAAGCACTCGATCCCGGAGTTCCCTACGAAAGTAGGTGGGCACCATATGTCCGAGCCCACGGGCCCGGCCAGGGACAGTTCCCTAAAGGATCGATAAGGCCCCGGGGATAATGGCTCCTGACGCGCGTCGCAGCCCCGCTCGGGCAATGTAACAACGATGCTGACGAATCGCCAGCCCGGTGAAGGGTCAGCCGATGGCGATCCCGTTGCCGACGGTGCGGTTCAGGACCTGGGTCGACTTCTCGATGCGCTCGGCCGCAGAGTTCAGTGCGTTCACGACCGCGGTCTGGGTCAGCCGAGCGCGCTCCACAGCGGCGTTGCGGAAATCCCGTAGCTCGGTCAGCTCCTGCTCCATGGTCCGGATGCGGTTGCCGGCGTCGACCAATTCGTCGCAGACGGTCAGCGCCGCCATCACGGTGAGCCTGGCATCACCGATCTCGCCGAACTTTCCGCGCAGCGACTGGATCCGCGTCTCCAGGCTTTCGGCGAGCTTGAGCAGCCGCACCTCCTGGCCTTCCTCGCAGGCCATGCGGTATTGCCGGCCGTTGATGGTGACGTTGATGTGGCTCATCCGTCCTCTCCGGTATCGAGCACCGAGCGAATCGTGACGATCGCGGAATCCAGCCGATCGGAGATCTCGCGGCTGGAGCGCTCGAGCTTGCGCGCCTTCACCAGCGCGCCGTCGAGTTCGTCGGCAAGGCGCGAGCGGTCCGCGCCCAGCGCCTGAATCCGCGCCGCGAGCTCGTTCTCGTCGCGATCGGCATCGCGCCGCCGCTCCACCGCGCTTTCGAGCGAGTCGAGCGCCGCCATGAGCCTGCGGGTCGCGATCTCGATCTCGACGGCCGAGGACTCGGTCATGGCAGAGCTGTTGGATACGCGATCGTTCATGCAGTCAGCGGCGGAACCTGTGGCCTATCCCCGGGGGGCTTGCCGTCCGGCAAAAGACTCGGTTCGGCAAGCGGTTAGAAGCAGAAATTTACGTGGCAAGCTAGCGGAGCGCAACGCCGCCACGAAACTATGCACTGATAGATCGGGATGGGCTTCATCCCGATCTATCAGTCCCTGCCGGGCATGATCTGGCCGGAAAACCGGCCTCCACTTTTCCGGATCATGCCGTAAGCAACTTTTACGGCCAAACCGGCGTTTGATTGCCTTGGCCTGCCGGAACCGAGATGCTATCCCAGCCGCGACCCCAGCGGCCGAAAGGCTCCTTCCGGCGCGGCAAATCCAGCCACAAGCGCCTCATTTCAGACGGATTTTCAGACATGACGCAGGTCGATCACAACCGTATGGCCAATGCGATCCGCGGCCTTGCCATGGACGGCGTCGAGAAGGCGAAATCGGGTCATCCGGGCCTGCCGATGGGCGCCGCCGACATGGCGACCGTGCTGTTCACGCAATTCCTGAAATTCGACGTCGCCGCGCTGGACTGGCCGGACCGGGACCGCTTCGTGCTCTCGGCCGGGCACGGCTCGATGCTGATCTATTCGCTGCTGTATCTGATCGGCAGTCCCGAGATGACGATCGACCAGCTCAAGGACTTTCGCCAGTTGGGGTCGCTGACCCCCGGCCATCCCGAGCACGGCCACACCAAGGGCATCGAGACCACCACCGGTCCACTCGGCCAGGGCATTTCCACCGCCGTCGGCATGGCGCTCGCCGAGAAGATGCTCGCGGCCGAGTTCGGCAAGAAGATCGTCGATCACCACACCTATGTGATCGCTTCCGACGGCGATTTGATGGAAGGCGTTTCGCAGGAAGCGATCGCGATGGCCGGGCACTGGAAGCTCAACAAGCTGATCGTGCTCTACGACGACAACGGCATCTCGATCGACGGCCCGACCTCGATCTCCGACTCCGTGGACCAGGTGAAGCGGTTCAAGGCGTGCGGCTGGGCCGCCGAAAAGATCGACGGCCACGACCAGGCCGCGATATCGGCCGCGATCACGCGCGCGCAGAAATCAAACAAGCCGACGCTGATTGCGTGCCGCACCACCATCGGCTTCGGCGCCCCGCACAAGGCCGGCACCAACAAAGTGCACGGCGAAGCGCTCGGCGCCGACGAGCTCAAGGCCGCCAAGGAAAATCTCGGCATTTCGCTGGAGCCGTTCTCGGTGCCCGACGACGTGCTGAAAGCCTGGCGCGCGGCCGGCAGCCGCGGCGCGGCGGCACGACAGGAATGGGAAGCAAGGCTCGGCGAACTCGGCAGCCGCAAGCGCGCCGAATTCGAGCGTCGGCTCCGTCACGAACGGCCAGCAGCGCTGGCAAAGGCGTTCAAGGGCTACAAGAAGGAGCTCTTGGAAAAGCCGATGAATGCGGCGACCCGCAAATCCTCCGAAGCCGTGATCGAAGTCATTGCCGGCGCGATGCCGATGGAATTTTTGGCGGGCTCGGCCGACCTCACCGGCTCCAACAACAACAAGGCGAAGTCGGCGACTGCGTTCTCGGCCAAGACGCCGAAGGGCCGCTTCATCCATTACGGCATCCGCGAGCACGGCATGTGCGCGGCGATGAACGGCATCTTCCTGCACGGCGGCTTTGCGCCGAACGGCGCGACATTCCTGGTGTTCACGGATTATGCGCGGCCCGCGATGCGGCTCGCCGCGTTGATGGGGACCGGGGTCGTTTATGTGATGACCCATGATTCCATCGGCCTCGGCGAAGACGGCCCGACCCACCAGCCGGTCGAGCATCTCTCGGCACTTCGCGCCATTCCCAACATGCGCGTGTTCCGCCCGTGCGATTCCATCGAGGTTGCCGAGTGCTGGGAGCTCGCGCTCAACCGCATCGACGGCCCGACGGTGCTGGCGCTGACCCGGCAGAACCTGCCACAGCTGCGCACCACCGCGCCGAACGAGAGCCCGTGCCGGTTCGGTGCCTACGAGCTGGTAGCCGCCCAGGGCGAAGCCAAGGCGACGCTGTTCGCCTCGGGCTCCGAAGTGGAGATGGCGGTAGCCGCCCAGAAGCAGCTCGCCGAGCGCGGCATTCCGACCCGGGTGGTCTCGGTTCCCTCGCTCGAGCTCCTGCTAGCGCAACCAAAGGAACGCCGCGACGAGATCATCGGCAACGCCCCGGTCAAGGTCGCGATCGAGGCCGCCGTGCGCTGGGGCTGGGACGCCGTGATCGGCCAGGATGGCGAATTTATCGGCATGCACTCCTTCGGCGCCAGCGCCCCTCTCAACAAGGTATTCCAGCACTTTGGCATTACCGCCGAGGCCGCGGTTAACGCCGTTCTGAAACGCGTTTCCTGAGAGTTGAGATTGCCGAAAAAAAGGACTACCTAACTCTCATATGATCAAGCCCCGCCCGGCCGAACCGGGCGTCCGCCCTAAAAAAACCCTCGCAGGCGCGCTAGCGCGTTGTGCGGGATGACAACGGTCATTGAAGGAGACGAAACATGGCAGTCCGCGTCGGAATCAACGGTTTTGGCCGCATCGGCCGCAACATCCTGCGGGCCATCGCCGAGTCCGGCCGCAAGGACATCGAGGTCGTCGGCATCAACGACCTCGGCCCGGTCGAGACCAACGCGCATCTGCTTCGCTTCGACAGCGTCCATGGCCGTTTCCCCGGCACCGTGACCGTCGATGGCGACACGATCAGCCTCGGCGGCAACAAGATCAAGGTGACCGCCGAGCGCGATCCCTCGAAGCTGCCCTGGAAGGATCTGGGCATCGACATCGCGATGGAATGCACCGGCATCTTCACCTCGAAGGACAAGGCCTCCGCGCATCTGACCGCCGGCGCCAAGCGCGTTCTGGTTTCTGCGCCCGCCGACGGCGCCGACGCCACCGTCGTCTACGGCGTCAACCACGACACGCTGACCCGGGAACATCTGGTCGTCTCCAACGGCTCCTGCACCACCAACTGTCTTGCGCCGATCGCCAAGGTGCTGAACGACCTCGTCGGCATCGAGACCGGCTTCATGACCACGATCCACGCCTATACCGGCGACCAGCCGACGCTCGACACCATGCACAAGGATCTCTATCGCGGCCGCGCGGCTGCGATGTCGATGATCCCGACCTCGACCGGCGCCGCCAAGGCGATCGGCCTGGTCCTGCCCGAACTGAAGGGCAAGCTCGACGGCGTCGCGATCCGCGTGCCGACCCCGAACGTCTCGGTCGTCGACCTCAAGATCGTCGCCAAGCGCGCCACCGAGGTCAAGGAAATCAACGCGGCGATGAAGCGCGCCTCCGAGCAGCAGCTCAAGGGCATCCTCGGCTACACCAGCGCGCCGAACGTCTCGATCGACTTCAACCACGACCCGCACTCCTCGACGTTCCACGAGGACCAGACCAAGGTGCAGAACGGCACGCTGGTGCGTGTGATGTCCTGGTACGACAACGAGTGGGGCTTCTCGAATCGCATGGCGGACACCGCCGTTGCGATGTCGAAGGTGATCTAACCAAGACGCGTCACGGCACAGCCGGAGAACGCCATGACCTCGCAACTCGTCGCCCTCGCGCTCCTCTTGGCGTTGATGGGCGGCCTGTTGTTCCTGTTCTTGCGATCGGGCTCGAAGATCAAGCCCGATCCGAATCGGAAGATCGAGGACTGGCCCAACATTACTCAAGGTGGTTCAGGGGATCCCTCGTGACCAACAAATTCCGCACCCTCGACGACGTCGATGTGAAGGGCAAACGTGTCCTGCTGCGCGTCGATCTCAACGTGCCCATGGAGAACGGGCGCGTTAGCGACGCGACCCGGCTCGAGCGCGTCGCGCCGACCATCACCGAAATCTCGGACAAGGGCGGCAAGGTCATCCTGCTCGCGCATTTCGGCCGGCCGAAAGGACGCGATGGCAAGGACTCGCTCAAGCCTGTTGCCGAGGCATTGTCGAAGGTCGTGAAGAAGCCCGTCGCGTTTGCCGACGACTGCATCGGCGAGCCCGCGGCCAAGGCCGTGGCGGCGCTGAACGACGGTGACATCCTCTGTCTGGAAAACACCCGCTTCCACAAAGAGGAAGAGAAGAACGATCCGGCCTTTGTCGCGGAGCTCGCAAAACTCGGCGACATCTGGGTCAATGACGCGTTCTCGGCCGCGCACCGCGCCCACGCCTCGACCGAAGGCCTCGGCCACAAGCTGCCCGCCTATGCCGGCCGCACCATGCAGGCCGAACTGGTCGCGCTGGAGAAGGCGCTGGGCTCACCGACCAAGCCCGTCATCGCGATCATCGGCGGCGCCAAGGTCTCGACCAAGATCGACCTGCTCGAAAACCTCGTGACCAAGGTCGACGCGCTCGTGATCGGCGGCGGCATGGCCAACACCTTCCTGCACGCCCAGGGCGTCGGCATCGGCAAGTCGCTGGCCGAGAAGGATCTCGCCGCGACCGCGCTGCGCATCATGGAAAAGGCGGAAGCCGCCAACTGCGCCATCATCCTGCCGGTCGACGCCACCGTCGCCTATCATTTCGCGGCCAACGCGCCGTCGCACGCCTATGGGCTGGACGCGATTCCGGCCGACGGCATGATCCTCGACGTCGGTCCGCAGTCGATCGCGCGTGTTCATGCCGCGATCGACGATGCGGCGACGCTGGTCTGGAACGGACCGCTCGGTGCGTTCGAGATGCAGCCGTTCGACCGCGGCACGATGTCCGCCGCCAAGCACGCCGCCGAGCGCACCAAGGCCAAGAAGCTGGTCTCGATCGCGGGCGGCGGCGACACCGTGGCGGCCCTCAACCAGGCCCATGTGGCCGGTCAGTTCACCTATGTCTCGACCGCCGGTGGCGCATTTCTTGAATGGATGGAAGGCAAGCCCCTGCCCGGCGTCGAAGTTCTGCGCATCAAGTAATCGGTCGGCAAGTCGTCAGCCGCCTTCAAGCAGTGGCCTTGCAGGCCCAAACGGGAGAAAAACACAGATGGCTCGGATCACGTTGCGTCAATTGCTCGACCATGCGGCGGAGAACGATTACGGCGTCCCGGCCTTCAACATCAACAACATGGAGCAGGCGCTGGCGATTATGGACGCGGCCAACCAGGTCGACGCGCCCGTCATCATCCAGGCCTCGCGCGGTGCGCGCTCCTACGCCAACGACATCATGCTCAAGCACATGATGGACGCGGTGACCGAGATCTATCCGCACATTCCGGTCTGCGTGCATCTCGACCACGGCAACGAGCCGGCGACCTGCATGACCGCGATCCAGACCGGCTTCACCTCGGTCATGATGGACGGCTCGCTCAAGGCTGACGGCAAGACCCCCGGCGATTGGGGCTACAATGTCGGCGTCACCAAGACCGTGACCGACATGGCCCATCTCGGCGGCATCTCGGTCGAGGGCGAGCTCGGCGTGCTCGGCTCGCTCGAGACCGGCATGGGCGACAAGGAAGACGGCCACGGCGCCGAGGGCAAGCTCAGCCACGACCAGCTCCTCACCAATCCGGACGAGGCCGTGAAGTTCGTCCAGGAGACCCAGGTCGACGCGCTCGCGATCGCGATGGGGACGTCGCACGGCGCCTACAAATTCACCCGCAAGCCCGACGGCGACATCCTCGCCATGAACGTGATCGAGGAGATCCACCGCAAGCTGCCGAACATGCATCTCGTCATGCACGGTTCCTCGTCGGTGCCGCAGGACCTCCAGGACATCATCAACGCCTATGGCGGCAAGATGAAGCCGACCTGGGGCGTGCCGGTGGCCGAGATCCAGCGCGGCATCAAGAACGGCGTGCGCAAGATCAACATCGACACCGACAACCGCATGGCGATGACCGGCCAGATCCGGAAAGTGCTCAAGGACAATCCGGAAGAGTTCGACCCGCGCAAGTACCTGAAGCCCGCAATGGAAGCGATGACCAAGCTGTGCAAGCAGCGGCTCCAGGAATTCAATACCGCAGGCCAAGCCTCCAAGATCAAGAAGGTGCTGACCACGGCCGAGATGGCCAAGCGCTACGCCAAGGGCGAGCTCGCCCCGAAGGTGGCGTGAAGCTGCTCTATCCTCCCCCTCTCCCTGCCCTTCGCGGGGAGAGGGTTGGGGTGAGGGGCTCTCTCCGCAGATGAGATGACTGCGGGACCTGTACCCCCTCACCCGGATCGCAAGGGCGATCCGACCTCTCCCAGCAAGCGGGGCGAGGTGAACAAGCCCTCCCCCCTTACCCTGCGACGAACGTTAACTCGGCATTTGCCCGAGAACGGTCTATTTTCACCGGCAAGGGCAGAATCGTTTTGGGAGGACATCTCGATGAATCTGACTGAGCTGAACAGGATCGCGACCGCTCTGGTCGCGCCCGGCAAGGGCATCCTTGCCGCCGACGAATCCTCCGGCACCATCAAGAAGCGTTTCGACGCGATCGGCGTGGAATCGACCGAGGAGAACCGCCGCGACTATCGCGAGATGCTGTTCCGCTCGAAGGACGCGATGAACCAGCACATCTCCGGCGTCATCCTCTATGACGAGACGATCTGGCAGAACGCAAAGGATGGCACGCCCCTGGTCAAGCTGATCGAGAGTAGCGGCGCCATTCCCGGCATCAAGGTCGACGAGGGCACGCAACCCCTGCCGATGTGCCCGGGAGAGCTCGTCACCGTCGGGCTCGACAAGCTCGCCGAGCGCTTGAAGAAATATTACGAGCGCGGCGCGCGCTTCGCCAAATGGCGCGCGGTGATCGACATCGGCAGCGGTATTCCCTCGATGACCGCGATCAGCGTCAACGCCCACGCACTGGCGCGTTATGCAGCGCTGTGCCAGGCCGCGCAGATCGTGCCGATCGTCGAGCCCGAAGTGCTGATGGACGGCGATCACGACATCGATCGCTGCTATGAGGTGACGAGCCGTGTGCTCAACAAGACCTTCCAGGAATTGCGCGTGCAGCGCGTCGCGCTCGAGGGCATGGTGCTGAAGCCGAACATGGCCATCTCCGGCAAGAAATCCGCCAAGCAGGCTTCCGTCGAGGAGGTCGCGGAGAAGACGATACGGCTGCTTAGGGCGTGCGTGCCCGCGGCGGTGCCCGGCATCGCGTTCCTCTCCGGCGGCCAGTCGGATGAAGAGGCAACGGCGCATCTCAACGCTATGCACAAGCTCGGCCCGCTGCCCTGGGGCCTGACTTTCTCCTACGGTCGCGCCCTCCAGGCCGCGCCGCAGAAGGCCTGGTCGGGCAAGGCCGAGAACGTCGCAGCCGGACAAAACGCATTCAGTCATCGCGCGCGCATGAATGGCCTCGCCTCCAAGGGCGAATGGCAAAGCGGCCTGGAACAGAAAGCAGCCTAGATCTTGTCGAACAAATCTCCTCCGCCGCGCCCGGCGCCGCGCCTTTATCTCGCGACGCCCGTCGTCGATGATCCCGCTTCGCTTCTGGCCGAGTTGCCCGGCCTGCTCGCCGCCGCCGACGTCGCGGCCGTGCTGTTGCGGCTGAAGGTGACCGATCAGCGCACCATGATCTCGCGGATCAAGGTTTTGGCGCCGCCGGTCCAGAAAGCGAGCGCCGCGCTGCTCGTCGACGGCCATCCTGAGCTCGTCGCACGCGGCGGTGCCGACGGCGCGCACCTGCCCGGCATCGCCGCGCTGAAAGAGGCGCTGCCATCGCTGAAGCCCGATCGCATCGCCGGGGTCGGCGGGCTGACGACGCGGCACCATTCCATGGATGCGGGCGAGATCGGAGCGGATTACGTTCTGTTCGGCGAGCCCGACGCAAAGGGCCAGCGGCCGTCGTCGCAAGCGATCGCCGAGCGGCTGGACTGGTGGGCCGAGCTGTTCGAGCCGCCCTGCGTCGGCTTTGCCATGTCGCTGGAAGAGGCCCACGAATTCGCCGCCAGCGGGGCCGATTTCGTGCTGGTGGGCGACTTCATCTGGACCGATCCGCGCGGACCCAAGGCGGCGCTGATTGAGGCCGACGCTGCGATCAAGAAGGCTCATGCGACTGCGCTTGCAGAACAGGAGCACGGCTAGCGCCCGTCATGAAGCTCCCGCGCATCACCATCCTGGCCACGCTGCTGCTCACAGTGCCCGCGGCCGCGCAGCTCCAGATCACGCCGCCCGTGGCAACGCCGAACCCTTCGGCCGAGAAAAGCAAGGACAAGCCGAAGGCCACGCCGCACACCATCACCAAGAAGAAGGAAGCGGCGCCGGCACCAAAACCGTCAGCCTCCCCCAAACCTTCAGCGTCCTCAAAGCCTGCTCCGGCTGCGACCGTGATCCCGGCGCCTCCGACCGACAATCCCAACGTCGATCTGGTGTTCGGCGCCTATCAGCGCGGTCAATACAAGACCGCCTTCGAACTCGCCACCGCTCGTGCCGAGACCGGCGATGCCAAGGCGATGACCATGCTGGGTGAGCTCTATTCCAACGCCATGGGCATCCGGCGCGACTACGCCAAGGCGCTGCAATGGTACAAGCGCGCGTCTGATGCCGGCGACCGCGAGGCGATGTTCGCGCTCGCCATGCTCAGGATGTCCGGCCGCGGCGGCCCGGTCGACAAGAACGAGGCGGTCAAGCTGATGGCGTCCGCCGCCAAGCTCGGCGAGCCCAAGGCGGCCTATAACCTCGCGCTGCTCTATCTCGACGGACAGACCCTGCCGCAGGACGTCAAGCGCTCCGCCGAGCTGCTGCGCCAGGCGGCTGATGCCGGCCTGCCCGAGGCGCAATACGCGCTCGCGACCTTCTACAAGGAAGGCACTGGCGTGCCGAAGGACCTGGAACGGGCGGTGCGTCTGCTCCAGGTCGCCACGCTGACCGACAATGTCGATGCCGAGGTCGAATACGCCATTGCGCTGTTCAACGGCACCGGCACGCCGAAGAACCAGCCTGCGGCCGTCGCCCTGCTCCGCAAGGCGTCCCGCCAGGGCAGCGCGATCGCGCAGAACCGGCTGGCCTGGGTGCTGATCAACGGCATGGGCACGGCCGTGGACAAGGTCGAGGGCTTCAAATGGCATCTGGTGGCCAAGACCGCCGGCAAGGGCGATCCGGAGCTGGACAAGCAATTGTCCGATTTGCCGGCCGAGGACCGGGCCAAGGCCGAGGCCGCCGCCAGGAAATGGCTCGGGGCCAAATGACTTGACGTTGAGGCCCCCGCAGGGCACCCCATCCCTCAAACAGGCGCGATTTCGCGCCATTTCCCCCGATCAAGACCGGAAGCTCATGCTGTATTCCGCAACTATCAACGTCATGGTCAAGGCCGCGCGCCGCGCCGGCCGCAGCCTCAAGCGCGATCTCGGCGAGATCGAGCATCTCCAGGTCTCGCTGAAGGGACCGGCGAATTTCGTCTCGCTGGCCGACAAGCGCGCCGAGGAGATCCTCTACCAGGACCTCGCCAAGGCGCGGCCCGGCTACGGCTTCATCGGCGAGGAAGGCGGCACGCGCGAGGGCTCCGACAAGAGCCACACCTGGATCGTCGATCCGCTCGACGGCACCACCAACTTCCTGCACGGCATCCCGCAATTCGCGATCTCGATCGGGCTGTCGCGCGAGGGCACGATCATCGCCGGCGTGATCTACAACCCCGCCAATGACGAGCTCTACATTGCCGAGCGCGGCAAGGGCGCATTCCTCAACGACCAGCGCCTGCGCGTGGCCGGCCGCCGCCAGCTCAACGAATGCGTGGTGGCCTGCGGTCTGCCCCATATCGGCCGCGGCGACCATGAGGAATTCCGCCGCGAGATGACCGCGATGCAGGAGCGCGTCGCCGGCCTGCGCCGCTTCGGCGCCGCCTCCCTCGACCTCGCCTTCGTCGCCGCCGGCCGCCTCGACGGCTACTGGGAACGCAATTTGCAATCCTGGGACGTCGCCGCCGGCATAATCATGCTGCGCGAAGCGGGCGGCACGGTCACCGACATCGACACCCCCGGCGATGCGCTGGTGACGGGCAATGTCGTGTGCGGGAATGAGTTCGTGCACGGGGAATTGGTGAAGATCTTGCGGAAGTAGGGGGCGGCAGCTCGACGGCTCGATCTACGACGTTCAAGAATCGTCGTCCTCGTCGTCCTCCTCCTCGCGATATTCACCGCCAATGGTCAGGCCTTCGATGGCCGTGGCGCCTTTCGACTTGATCACCCGGCGAAGCGGGACCGAACTCTCGCTTCGCAGTGCGTCCATCAGCTGTTCCGAATGGGTGACGATCCAGATGTCGGCGCGGCGTGATGCCTTGGCGATGAGCCGGGCCAGTGGCGCCAGCAGCGACGGATGCAGGCTGGTCTCGGGTTCGTTCAGCGCGATGAACGGCGGCAGCCGGTAGCCCATGAACACCGCGAGCTATCGCTGAAAGTTGGTGACGGCGGGAATCGGAAAGGCGGCATATCGTGGGGGTGCTTGACGCCTCCACTTCT